>CAYUKX010000114.1:0-1521 GCA_964445405.1 uncultured Candidatus Saccharibacteria bacterium | reverse complement strand
AAAGCAGAGCATATAGCATCTGGATCAGGTTGTAAGTGAGAAGTAACTAGAATTGAATTTGCATTATTTAAAATGCTATTTATACTATCCATTGTTTTAATTTTTAACTCCAAATATTCTACCACTAAATAACTCTGCTATCATAAGCCCAGTGCAAGATGGCTTGCCTTTGCTTAGGCCTGCAAGTTAAATCACCCGAATTACAGTTTTTCTGAACCTGAGTTATGTGTCTTTTTATGGCAAGCCATCTTTTAATTTGTCTTTCATCTTCTTGTTCAAGCCGTCTACCCATATAGTACCTACAGTACCACTGAAACCAACCTCGCGGATCATCAATGTATATCCAACCCTTTTTAATCCATACACTTAAAGGTTGACTGGCATTTACTTTAAAAAAATTTAAACTAGGATCTTTTTTATCTGGGCTGAGTTTTGCATTTTTGAACCAATCTTCAGGGAATTCGTTAGTGCAATCGTTAAGGTACCTTCCACCAAATACACCCAATTCAAGCATTTGTTTTGGAGTTAAACCTGGTTTAAATCTATCATCAAAATCTTTTCCGATAGGTTTTATTCTATAATATGTGTAGTTTTGTTGAATATTATCGTTTACGATAACTTTTATGGGTTCCATAGTGGCACTTAATAATAATTTATTATATATCAAAGAGTAGAGGCACTACAAAGTCTGTACCCTAGAACCACTGCAAAAGTTTTTAAGGATTTAGGCTCAAACTTGGCTTAATTTGATATAATCGGATTGCTTTAGGGTGTTGTGGCCAAGTGGTAAGGCGGCAGTCTGCAAAACTGCTATTCGCGGGTTCGATTCCCGCCAACACCTTTATTCTGCTTTGAGGCAAACTAAGTGTAGCCGAAACAATGACCGCATTTGATACCCTTTAGGGTAGAAAGCTTAGTAGTGTTAATGGAGAGGTCGCATAGTTGGTCTAGTGCGCAGTCCTGGAAAGACTGTAGGGGAGCAATCTCCTCGCGAGTTCGAATCTCGCTCTCTCCGTTTTGTTCTCCCATCAATGAAATTAAAATCACACACTTTGCGCTCCATTGTACATTGCATAAGTGCTAATATTATTTATGCTTAATAAAATACTTCCAAAAAAATTAGAAAATAAATTTACAGGACATAAAATTGCTTTGTACGCTTTTGTAATAATTACTTTAGTTACAATTGGTAGAAGTTTGATTCATATTTTATCCGCAGATGGTGGAGCTCAGTCAATTGCCACAATCCCTTTAAACTCTTATTCAATAGAATCTGCAAATGCTGTAGTATTACTATTTGCATATTGGGGGGTTTCGCAATTAATTATAGGCATAGTTTATTTAATAGTACTTTTTAAATACAAAGAATTAATTCCATTAATGTACCTATTGCTCTTCTTAGAATATTCAGGACGATTATTAACAGGACTTTGGAAACCAATAGAAACGGTAAATACAGCTCCGGGTGCAATTGGGAATTACATACTAATACCATTAAGCTTGATTTTGTTTTACCTATCG
>CAYUKX010000113.1:0-1525 GCA_964445405.1 uncultured Candidatus Saccharibacteria bacterium | reverse complement strand
ATCCCAAGAGTCGAATTCAATGGTCCTTGAAACAACTGATGCTTCATCGTAGAACTTAGACATTTCGGTCCCTTTCTTTTGTACTCACTTGTCAATGTACATATACATTATATATCTATTCTATAATCCAGGCAAGGTATCCTGATAAATACGTATCAGATTTGTTATGTTTTATATTTATAAGAGATGCTAAAATTTTACTATCGTAAACTATTAATAATTATATATGTTGAGAATCTATAACACGCTGGGCAGACAAATGCAGGAATTTAAACCAATCGAAGAAGGTAAGGTTAGATTCTATCAGTGTGGACCTACAGTTTACTGGACTCAACATATTGGCAATATGAGGGCTATTGTAATGGGAGATTTAATAAGACGTAGCTTAATGTATATAGGTTACGAAGTTAAATATGTTCGTAATTATACCGACTTTGGACACTTAACCAGTGATGGCGACGAAGGAGAAGATAAAATGGAAAAAGGTGCTAAACGTGAAGGTGTTACACCAAAGGAGATTGCCGATAAATACATTAAAGAGTTTGAAATTGATGTTAACAGCTTAAATGTTTTGGTTCCAACTGTAACAGCAAGAGCAACCGATTACTTACAACCAATGATTCAAATGGTGCAAGTACTTTTAGATAAAGGTATTGCATATTCAACACCAAAAGCAATTTACTTTGATGTTACAAAATTCTCAGAATATACAGCATTAAGTGGTCAAAAATTAGAAATGAATCAAAGTGGCGAAGGTCATGGCGATGTAACAGATTCAGCGAAAAAGAATCCAGTTGATTTTGCTTTATGGTTTTTTAAAACTGGTGTTCATAAAAATGCATTACAGTATTGGGAATCTCCTTTTGAATCAACAGAAGTTGAAAATGGTTTTGGCTTCCCAGGTTGGCACATTGAATGTTCTGCAATGGCTAAAGCTAACTTAGGTGACACCTTAGATATACATATGGGTGGAGTAGAGCATATTCCTGTTCACCATACTAACGAAATTGCACAAAGCGAATGTGCAAATAGTGCTGACTATGTGCATTATTGGGTACATAACGAACACCTAGATGTAGATGGAACCAAAATGAGTAAGTCATTAGGTAATGTTTGGAATTTAAGTACACTAAAAGAAAAGGGCTATAGTCCATTAGCTTTAAGATTCTTCTTTTTACAATCTCAATACCGAAGTAAGCAGAACTTTACATTCGAAGGACTAGACGCATCTGTTAAAGCCTTTGAAAGACTACAAAACTTTGTAAATTCTTGGAGTAAAGAAGTAGAGCAAACAAATACCGCAGGGCAAATAGATAAAACCTTAAAAGATAAGTTTATTGCAGCCTTAGAAGAAGACTTTAATATTCCATTAGCTTTAAGTGTAGTTTGGGAAGTTACAAAAGCCGATATTACTGCTGCAAATAAATTAGCTACAGTGCTTGATTTTGATAGAGTATTAGGACTAGAGCTTGATAGTGCAATTACTGATCCACAGACCTTAGAAATACCCTTAGAGGCTCAAATT
>CAYUKX010000112.1:0-1570 GCA_964445405.1 uncultured Candidatus Saccharibacteria bacterium | reverse complement strand
CAGGCTTTACTGTAAATTCAATAGAATCAATTGCTCATAGATTAAAAATGAATACATTTATTGTTTCATTTGTTGTATTAGGCTTATTCACATCATTACCAGAAATATTTTTAGCAATAAATTCAACAATAGATAAAAAGCCTGAGGTTTCTGCAGGTAATCTTATTGGAGGAATTGTTGTTTTGTTCCTTTTATTGATTCCCTTAATCGCAATATCTGGTAAAGGAGCAAAAATTATTAAAGATATTAGTAAAACTAGGTTGTTATTTTCTTTAGTTGTAATAGCATTACCTTCTGTTTTTCTAATTGATTCCTTTATTGGCATAACAGAAGGGGTAATATTTTTAGCTACCTATACTGCTTTAATATTTTTTATAGAAAAGAAGAATAAACCCGCAAATGTAAAAGCCAAAGAAAAAAAAACAAAGAGAATAATTAAAAGAAAAAATGGATTTTCTTGGCCAATTTCATTTGGAAAACTTATACTGGGTAGCGTTCTAATATTCTTATCTAGTAATATTATTTTAGATAACACTATTAAGCTTGCCGAAGTTCTACACATATCCACATTTGTAGTTAGTCTATTTGTAATTTCAATTGGCACAAATTTACCTGAATTTACCGTTGGCATAAGGTCAATACTTCAGCACGATAAGAATCTAGCCTTAGGCAATTATATCGGTTCCGCAGCTGCGAACACATTATTGTTCGGATTTCTAGCACTAATTAACCCCGCAGGAATACTAATTAACGATTCAAAGATAATATTTACTTTAGGTTTACTGATTGGTTCTTTAGTAATTTTCTATATATTTACTATCTCAAAGAAGATACTTTCACCAAAAGAGGGGATTATATTATTAAGTTTATACGTGCTGTTTTGCTTTATTGAAGTTGGTTTAAAGCACTAATTAAAAGTGAACTTCTTCTGACTTAACTTCAAGCAACTTGTCTAAAGTAGCATCATCTATAATTTCTAATATAGATTTACCAAGCAAAGCTTCTTTGTTTTCTGCTTCAATTATATATAAACCAGTGTGGTCTGTACCTATTCCAATTTCATCTTGTGCTAAAAGCATTGAATCAGATTCAAGATCTCTAAGCATTTTCTTACCTAAAACAACCTTTTCGCCATGGTTCAATAAGTAGCCAGGTACAATATTTCCTTCGCCTAAGTAAGGTATAAAGTCACCTTCGTTCATGTTACTAGCACCTGTAATTACCACCTTAGCCTTACCGCCCATATCAATCACAACCAAATTTAATTTATCGGCGTATGGATGTTTAAAGACTTTTAGAACCTTTACAATTTTGATATTTTCTAGCAAGCTTTTGAATTCTTCTTTATTCATAATTTTTATAGTAAAACAGAGTTATTTTAACATTAGTTCCATTCGTACTTGGAAGGGTGTTTTCTAATTAAGCTAATTTCTCTGTAAACATCAAGGAATAAAACAAGCGAAAGGACCAAACTTGAAAGAGTAGCGACAATACCAATCCACTCAAAGCTTTTACCCATAGCTATATTAACCCAGATTAAAAAATTACTTAAAACCATAAAAATCCACCA
>CAYUKX010000111.1:0-1579 GCA_964445405.1 uncultured Candidatus Saccharibacteria bacterium | reverse complement strand
ATAATGGCGGAATGGTAACAATTGTAGAGCAAGATATTATAAGAGCCACAGTTGCCAAAGACAGTAAAGTGTTTTATTACGAATTTAACAGGAGTAATCTGTCGTTATCTTATTACAAAGAAATAACTGACTACACCCAATTTACAACAGTTGGTAATAAGCCTTCAATGATAATAAATGCCGGTAAAGTTTATGTTGGATATATAGAAACAGCTTTATCAAATCCAATAGCAAATGGAAGGGCAATTGTAAGAAGTTTCGATTTGAGTAGTGGCATGTGGAGCGGAATGGACTTAGTTTCAGAAGACAATTATATATACAATCAACGTTTAGCTATTAAAGATAATTACTTAAACTGTATTGTTTTGGGTCTCACTAAAGTTGGAACTTATGACAATCCAGATTACCGAATCTTGCTAAAATACTTCAAAAAGGATTTACAATCAGGGAACTGGAGTGGAGAAAATATTGCCCAATCTTCATTTAATTCTCGCGAAGAAACGTTACTTACCAGTATAAATTCGACAGGAGATATCAATATTTTAATTGAAGAAGCATATGGTTTTACTCATTACATTCTCGCGGCTAGCGGCTTAACACATATAAGGAGCTTTTCAAACAATTACGGTAGTCCAGATAATGTTTGTATAACCAAACAGAATAATGAGTTATATCTTTTAATGAAGGACAATAATTCTTCCGGATTGCTATTCAGAGAATACAATTATGCCCCAACACAGGTGGTTAGTTTAGCATCGAGTTCGGGAGCAAATAATCATCCCGTTATTTCTTGGAGTGCTTCCCCGGAACCTGATGTAGTTACCTATAACGTATATAAAGATGGGCAATATATTGGATACACAACTACTAACAATTATACAGATTTAGCTGAAGTTATAGTAACAGGTCCAGTAACAGATAACGAAACAATCAAAAAATATAAAGTTAAAGCGGTTGATTTAGGTTCCATGATCTCTCCATTTTCATCAGAGCTGAGTGTAAGAATATGGCAAGAATCGTTGGAGAAACGTGGTGAAAATGGTGAGGATAATGATGCTACAACACCAAGTATTTACAGCTTAGGTGATAACTATCCGAATCCTTTTAACCCTACAACACGATTTAACTTCAGTATAGCACAAGATGAGAATGTGAGAATAACCGTTTACAGTATGCTTGGTGAACCGGTAGGTGAGTTGGTAAATGAGCGCTTAGCAGCAGGAGAATACTCGTTAAGCTTTGATGCATCAAGTTTGGCAAGCGGTACATACATATATGTTATTAAAGCGGGTTCGTTTACCCAAAGCAAAAAAATGGTACTGATGAAGTAGGATTTAGGACAGTGGTCAGAGAACATAGGTCAGCGAAAAAACTATGACTCTGCCTCTGTTAGGTTCTACTGTTTCACATTAAAACAAATGGTAAAAACCCTCGGAGAGATTCGGGGGCTTTTACTTACACAGCACAAAAACATCAGTTGCTTTTTGTTATAAATGTATTTAATTTAGAAAGATAGAAAATTGTTTGAATTAAACTCCGGTAAAGTGTTAATTCAACAAAAAACTAAGGGTAAAGAAGC
>CAYUKX010000110.1:0-1623 GCA_964445405.1 uncultured Candidatus Saccharibacteria bacterium | reverse complement strand
ATCTCCTACACTATGCGAATCAATCCGCTATTTGTTGATTCCGCACAATTAATACATTTTATGTGCTAATTGTGCAGAACCAACGCTTAACCTAGTTGTTAAAGATCTGCGTTCATTATATCATGGGTATATCGAGTGTTAAAGGGGCAAATTTGTATACTAACGGAGTGATTAGTTCTTTAAGTATCTACGCATAATCTGGGCAAATACAAAACCTATAATTCCAAAGACTATAAATGCAGCCTGAAAGCCATAAACAGTTATAAATAATGCTCCTACAAATAGTAAGAATGCAATTAGAAAATTAACTATAACTTCTCCTAAAATTATTACACTAGATCGTGCATCGTTGACATGGTCATTCATTAGATCGTAATCAATTACTTCAGATATCTGCCCCTTAAAATTCGCATTAATCTTAAAGATAATATCTGCAATTAATATTGAAATATAGTTAAAACTTAATGCTCTTAATATCCACCCGATAAACATTGATATAGATGCAAGAAAATATAATTTCGGTCGTGACCTACTATCAAGTGCTTTTCCTGTAAAATACGTTACTATAACCACTACAAAGCTTACAAAGGTAAATAAAATTCCTACATCCAGCAGACTCCCCGCCAAAATAATTGAAACATATATTGGCCAAAAACTACCTATGTTATTTGTAAAAACTTCCGATATTTTATATAAAAATATTCGTTTGCCACGCATAGTTTCTAATGTCTTGGAAAGTGACTTAGGTAAAGGTACTTCAAATTTGCTTAAATATATTATTGGAACATTAGTTAATATAAAAAAGGCAATACACATTGCATATAGTCCTGTAAACCCGAATTTATCAGAAACAAAACCACCAAGTATAGGTGTAACTACAGCTGCTATTACAAAAATAATTTTTCGGAGTGCAAAAACACGGCCTCTTGAAGAATGTTTTGAGTTAGTACCTAGAATATATATTATTGGTGTGTAATGAAAAACATTCCCTAATGCATACAGCAAAGCGAATGCTAAAAGATTTTCTAGCCTTAATTTATCATTAGACAAATACGTTACAAGTGCCATTAACGAATAAAATATAGAACCAAGTATTAACGATCTTTTTAATCCAAGTTTAAAAACAAATTTTGAAAGAAATGGTAGTAAAGATGCGTAAGTTAAGTGGATTAAAATGAATGGTGCAACGGCTAAAAATATTGAGTTGAACTTTTGATAAAAGAAAATAATCCCAAACACTGCAATTGAACTTTCTGCAACCTGAAAAAACAACTCCGAAATTGTTATTAATAGTAAATCTTTCTTCATAAATTAAGCTTACATTATTGCAGTATATATTTGAAGCTTTTAATAATATGTTGACAATTAGTTTATAATAAATGTAACCTATACCCTAGGTTAAGGTTATATTTTTATTCTCCACTTATGAATGAACACGAACACAAAGAAAACAAACAAAAATCTGCACTGGCAATTAAAAAAGCAAATGGAACTATAAATAAAGCTTTAGAAATGGTTAACCAAGATGAATACTGTCCCAACATTATTCAACAAATAGATGCTGCAATTGGTTTATTAGAATCATCAAAAAAAACTTTACTTAAAGGTCATTTAAATCATTGT
>CAYUKX010000109.1:0-1675 GCA_964445405.1 uncultured Candidatus Saccharibacteria bacterium | reverse complement strand
ATGAGTGGATATTTAGGTGCGTCCTTAATTGGAGCACTTACAATATTTGCATTCAGCAAGACAAAACGAGTGCAGATTGCAGGTTACTTATTAGGCTTTGTGTTGTTAGTTAATACACTAGCATTGCTAATAATTATCCTGCTAAAAAGCGGTCCTGAATTCACCAGCGATGCGCAAGCATTTAGCGAAGGTGTTGCACCTTGGTTAAGTGCACAACAAGTTGCTGGCTTCTGGATTTTTGTAGTAATTGCAATGGCATTCGCCGCAATTTACTACTCTGTAAAAGGTAAGAATAGGGCAGAGTCTTAACAAGACTCTGCAAAGCTTACAAATTTTAAGACTCAATACTTTCAAGAATTCGTACAAATCTTTTAACAAGTTCAGATATTCTACTTGTTTGCATTCCTAGTTTTGCTGCAATATTTTCGTAGCTTAAATATCTACCTTGTTCATTTGTAAAAGCCAGCAACCTTATTAAGTCTTCGTATTCAGGTTGAGATTGTATAAGTATTTGTAAATCGTACTGACTTAATAATTCTGCAATTCGTAAATGGTTTCGTGTTAATGCAATACCTAGTTCATCGGCGAATGCAATGTTGGCATCGTTTTCACCTGCAAGAATTGAACGAATAACGTTATATATACCGCCAATTGGATTATTAGTTTTTGCACCAATTAACACAGTAACTTCGGCAACAGAATATTTAAAGGTGTGTGTGTTTGGAATTAATTCTAAAAGTAGAGCAACCATATGTTTATTGATTGGTCGAATACTTAGTGCATTAATATATTCAAGACCACCTTTTGCAATAATTTGAACACGAATATCTCTTTCTGACAATTGTTCATTTGTTTTTTCGTAATACACAGCAGGTTTTTTTATACTTTCTAATGCTGTAGCAAATAGTTCTACAACTCTTCTTCTATCTAACTTTAGTCTTTTAGCTACAATGCCAATTCCAGGATATGCCACATTTAATTCTTCACTTAATGTAAACAATTCGCGTAAGCATTGTTTTTGTAACTCACTTAAGTTTTCGTGTTCGGCTAATGCAGGGTTAGCACTATATGCTTCAAAAACTCTAGCTAATACACTTGAATCATCCATTTCCATTAATTTTCCATTCTTAGTTTGATAGTATTCAACAGTAGGTGCATTTTCAATTATTTCTAATATTCTTTGTATGTGTTTATATATTGTAACTTCGCTTAAACCAGTTGCTTCAGCTAAATCTTCGTATCTTGGGAACATACCGTACTCCTTGTAGTATCGTTTAAACATTTTATAAATCTTCCTTTGATGTTTACTTAATAATTCAACTTCTACTGACGTACCATCAATTACATGTTGTGCTAATTGGTAAGTTACACTTTCGTAGCCAATCATTTGACCATCTATAAATCTAACCAAAGGGCTTGAATCATACTGCTGAATCTCTTTTAAAAATTTTCTTACATGGATAATTGTTTTAAAGATACCTAATTCGGATGGTTGTGCAACTACTGGTCCTAAAGCTCTATAGCCATCTACAGCAAAAGTATCTAGTATTTGTCTAGAAACACCAATTGCTTCGTAAAACTGTCTTAAACCTTTTATGTTTGGCAATAGACCAAAACAAAACGCAACACCTATAGCCTGCCTAGGGTCCAACTGTGAAAGTCTATACAAAACATC
>CAYUKX010000108.1:0-1678 GCA_964445405.1 uncultured Candidatus Saccharibacteria bacterium | reverse complement strand
AATATTCATCTTCTATATTCTTAACTTCAACAATTTTATTATTGCTTAAAGTTATTGCTCTAGTTACACCAATGTTTTTTACAAAGTATCTATCGTGAGATACAACAAATATTGAACCTTTATAATTATTTAAAGACTCCTCAATTACCTCTTTAGATTTAATATCAATATGGTTTGTTGGTTCGTCTAAAATCATAAAGTCGTATTCCTTTAAACTAAACACTGCAAATGATAATCTAGCTCTTTGCCCCGGACTTAAATTCTTAATTTTAGTTGTACGATGTTCTTTGCCAAATAAGAATTTGTCCATTACACTAAACGATTGATTGTAGCTAATTCCAGTATTTGTTAAAAAAAAGTCTTCTACTGTGGCTTCCATGTTTAAATGGGATTGATCCTGCGAAAAATATGCCCATTTTAGGTTGTCTCCAATTTTAACTTCTCCTGAATCGGCTTTTAATTTACCAAGTATTAATTTAACTAATGTAGTTTTTCCTGTTCCATTTGCGCCAACTAGCCAAACCTTTTCTTTGCCATACATATCAAAATTACCATCTTTAACTATGGTGTTATTGCTATAACTAAAGTTTAAATTTTTAATTTTAATAATCTGCTTAGAAGAATGTGTGGTTCCAGCAATTTTAATATCCGCTATTTTTTGCTCTTTGTATTCACTTATCTCTTTGTTTAATACTTCTCGAACTAACCTGTGCTTTGCAGCACTAAGCGCACGGCTTTGCTTTTCACCAGCTGCGTAGGTGTGCGTTTTTTCTATTAAATTTATTAACTTTTCGCGATGCTTTTCCTGCAAAAAATATTGAGTTTTCCGTTTTTCTAAAAGCTCAGCTTTTTGATTTAAAAAGTCGTTATAGTTGCCTTTAAATGTGTATAGCTTTTGCTCATCAATTTCGAATATGTGGGTAGTTACATTATTCATAAAAAACCTATCGTGGGAAATGATAATGCAAATACCGTCAAAGTCCTTAATAAAGCCTTCCAGCCATCTAATACCAGTAATATCTAGGTGGTTTGTTGGTTCGTCTAGTAATAATATTGTTGGATTATTCACTAGCAACTTTGCTAAATACAACTTCATTTTTTGACCTTCGCTTAATGTATTAACATCTGCAAATATGTCTATATCGGCTAATCCAAGTCTATTCAAAACTTTTGTAACCTTATACATTTCAGTTTTAGGGTTAGCAACCATATCTTCTAAAAGTTCGCCCACCATAATATTTTTAGGGAATGAATATTCCTGAGGTAAATATTCTATGTGCTCATCTTTAGATACTTCTATCTTGCCAGCTTCTGGTACTTCTTGGCCTGTAATTAGGCGTAGCAGAGTAGTCTTACCTGTTCCATTAAGACCTACAAGGCCAACCTTTTCTTTATTACCTAAAACAAAGGATATGTTGTTGAATAAAACCTTACTAAATTCTATAGATAAATTTGAAACTTTTAACATGATAAATATTTATAACTAAGTAAATGCCTAGCGTATAGGCGTGCAAATATACTTAGCTTAATATTGCTGACTTGAATGATGGTCTGAAGATTTGTGTGTATGTATTGATGTACATAGGGGGATTATACAGGATGGGTGAGCTGAGGGCAAATAGGGATTATAGTTCTTTCTGATAATCAAAAGATCTATAAATTTAAAGTGTTATAATTA
>CAYUKX010000107.1:0-1781 GCA_964445405.1 uncultured Candidatus Saccharibacteria bacterium | reverse complement strand
CCAACAAAGTCTTTTGATTTTGCAATTGTGTATTCCATATCTAATATTTTAAGGATTTAATCTTCTTGGGTTTCTAAATACAAACATAGATTCTCTAATAGATTCTAAGCCTAGCATTCTCATTAGTAATCTGCTTGGGCCCATGCCTAATCCTCCATGAGGTGGCATTCCATATCTAAAAAAGTCTAAGTAAAATTGAATTAATTCTATATTCATTCCTTTTTCTTTTGCTTGCTCTACTAATTTTTCGTATCTATGTTCTCTTTGAGCACCTGTTGTAATTTCAATTCCTTTATACATTAAGTCAAAGCTCTTTGTTAATTTAGGATTATCTTCGTGTCGCATGTGGTAAAAAGGTCTTACCTCAATTGGATAATCAGTAACAAATATAAAGTCATGGTGTAATTCTGTTTCTACGTAATTACCTAATGCTTTTTCTTCTTCGCTACTTAAGTCACCTTCTTTTTCAGATTTAATGCCTAGTTTTGCTAATACAGCTTTAGCTTCTACCATAGTCATTTTAGGAAATGGAATAGTTGGAACTTTTAATTCAATTCCCATTACTCTTTTAATTTCTTCACCATATTTTTCTACAACTTTTTGAATAGCAAATGTAATTAACTTTTCTTCTTCTGCCATTACATCTAGGTGAGAATCAATGTAACTAATTTCGGCATCGTAACCGGTAAATTCAGTTGTATGCCTTATTGTATTAGAATTTTCTGCTCTAAACACAGAACCAATTTCGAATACCTTTTCAAAGCCTGCAGCCATAGCCATTTGCTTATAAAACTGAGGTGATTGAGCTAAATATGCTGTTCTATCAAAGTATTTAACTTCGAATACTTCTGCTCCTGTTTCGCTTGGTGCTCCTAATATTTTAGGTGAATGAATCTCCATGTAATTATTAGCAGTCCAATATTCAACCATTGCTCTTTCAAGCTCAGTCCAAACTTTAAATGTTAAAAGTTTTTCAGGTCTTCTAAGATCTAACCATCTAAAGTCCATTCTAGTATCAGCCTCAGCTTCGTTTTGTGCTTTAGAATTAATTTGTAAAGGTAAACCTTCTGATTTACTTAAAAGTTTATATTCTTTAACTTCAATTTCGAATGCACCTAATTGTTGATCAGCTTTTACTGCTTTTTCTGGTCTAGCTTTAACAAGACCTACAATTTCAATTACTGATTCTAAAGTTACATCTCGCATGTTTTCGCTGCCTTCTAGGTTATATGCAACGCATTGAACCTTACCTGTAATGTCTCTAAGGTCAACAAAAGTTAATTTTGCACTTTGTTCCCTTTGGTTCTCAGCAAATCCTACAATTTTTACAGTAGAACCTACTAAGTTTGGTAGGTCTTTTAAATATGTTCTTTCCATAAATGTTTTTAAATATAGTTATTATTATAGTTAATTGTAATAGGTTTAAGATCCCATCGGGGATCGATAGATCTATAATTACTGCCACGAAGACTTACAAAACCTAAAGTAGACAGACAACAACAACAGCAGACTAAAAGAAGTACCAGTAGAATAAATAGTTTTAAAGCGTTTTTTCCTTCCATATATTACTCAGTTGAGTATAAAAACTGGGGAACTAGGATTCGAACCTAGAACCTTCCCGTTAACAGCGGGCAGCTCTACCGTTGAGCTATTCCCCAATAATCAAATAATATTACTACAAAAGCTATAAAAAAACTCCCCTTTGGGAGTTTCTTTTATTTAATAGCAATAATAAGATAACTCCCTTATAGGTAGTAATTATCGTTATTATTGTTATTAAA
>CAYUKX010000106.1:0-1814 GCA_964445405.1 uncultured Candidatus Saccharibacteria bacterium | reverse complement strand
TAGATGTAATTGTCGCCCATATTAATATGATTTATACTAAAGTATGAGCCAAGCCACTATTGAGGGTCTAAACCAAGCAACTGAACGATATGAAGGATTACGAACTTTAAGTGAAGGCGAAATTAAGATATTTGAAATAGTAAGAGAAGTAGTCTTGAAGTATCTTGAGTCTATTGGGTATGTTGAAGGGATAAAAAAACTAAGGTTGTTAGATCTGAATAAAATACGTATCTATCGTCAGAAGTCAATTCTAGTCAATGGCGAATGGACAGTTATAAAAGTTAAAGGAACCTACTCACCAGATGACATTATGGAATTCCCTGAAAGTACATTAGTTAGTAGTGAATTTTTTGATATAGGAACCCATGAATTTTTTCATTATGTCACTCGTGGACTTGCAGTTTTAGAAGTATCAAAAGATGAACACTTGAGTGGATTAAAAACAAGATTTCCTAGTTTGACTGAAGCAATAACAGAAACTCTTCCTAGATGTTTGTTACCCGAAGGTACTATTTTCGCACACGATTCGATTAACGCTATATATCGCTTCATTCTGCAAGTTCTAATTCGTAAAATTGTAGCTGATAAAAATATTTTGAATCGACAAAATGGGCTGAAAGAGGCTTGGAAAATTTTTCAAGATGATTATTTTTACGGTACAAGTAATTTCGTGTATGAAATTCAAAGATTATATGGTGCACCTATGGTTAAAAAACTAGAAGATCTAGGTATGGATAAAGACGCCGATATAGATACTCTCAAAGAGATACACACATCCTCAGGGGATGATTTCGCGGATGAAGTAGTTGGCATGGTTTTTAGAGAAATTAATACAGCTTCAATAGAATTGGATATATTGGAAACAGAACTAAGAGAGGTTGTCATGCCACAGAATCCCTAATTGATTTAATTTCGTTAAAATGATGATGTGAGAGTTGCAAATAGATATACAAAATCTTATTAAAATATAGTAATAGTGCATTCGAAATATAATTCAACTAAAGCTATAATGAATTAATATTATTTTTTCTTAGATTTTATGCTAAATGAATTCTTAAGCGTTGGAAAAGAGGCAATCCTAAAAGCTGGTGCAATTTTATTGAAATATAAAGACCTGAGAGACTATGAAGTTAAAAGTGACATGACTCCAGTTTCAATCGCAGATAAAGAATCTGAGGAAATAATAGTAAGTACTATTAGAGAAAAATTTTCAGATCATTCTTTTTACGGGGAAGAGGATTCTATTAATCGTAAAGTTAATGAATATACCTGGTCGATTGACCCCATTGATGGAACTAAATATTTTCTTAAAGGGATTCCATTATTCGGTATACAACTAGCATTATTTAAGGATTCAGTCCCAATTCTTGGATTAGTGTATATGCCAATCCAAGATAAATTATATAGTGCAGCAAAAGGTATGGGCGCATTTCTAAATGACTCCAGAATAAGTGTATCTAAAATTGAATCCTTGAAAGAGGCCTACATTACTTATGGTGGACTGTTGACATGGCATAATAGTAATCGTTTTGATAAATTTATGGAAGTGCAATATGAAGCCTATTTTTCTGCTGGTTTCAGAGATACGTACGGATACAATCTGGTTTCTGAGGGAATGTTTGATGCAATGTTGGAAAATAAAACAAATATTTGGGATTTTGCAGCATCTGCAGTCATTATTGAAGAGGCAGGTGGAAAAGTAACTGATAATAATGGTCAACCAATAAAATTTGATACAAAGTGTGTAATTGCTTCAAATGGAAAAATTCATGAAGAATTAGTTCAGAT
Source organism: uncultured Candidatus Saccharibacteria bacterium (assembly GCA_964445405.1). Taxonomy (GTDB): domain Bacteria; phylum Patescibacteriota; class Dojkabacteria; order J137; family J137; genus Brojett037. Next base: position 26 of record CAYUKX010000106.1, on the reverse strand, counting down.
ATTGAAGGATTAACGTATAGTTTGCT
>CAYUKX010000105.1:0-1835 GCA_964445405.1 uncultured Candidatus Saccharibacteria bacterium | reverse complement strand
CTTCTTGAAGAAAAAATTTCAGAAGGCCACGCAAGAGCATTACTAGGACTACACAAACCAGAAACCTTAATCGCTGCATTTAAAATTACAATTCGAGATAGCTTATCAGTAAGAGCTGTGGAAGAGTTAGTTAGAAGATTAAATACAGGCAAACAGGTAGCAAAACGAAAAGACATGCGAATCGTCGACGAAAAGACGACTGAACTAGAAAGTACACTTAGAACCAAATTTGGGAATTCTGTATCTTTGGCAAGATCACAAAAGGGTGGAAAAATTGTAATTCCATTTAAAAACGACAACGAATTAGATAAGATTGTCGGTAAGCTTCTGTAAATACTAAAAAAATAGTAAAATCTCTGTGTATTTTAGAAATTAAAGCATTTAAATGCCACGACTACTTATATCTGCTGCTCATACACTTGAAAACCCAGGTGAAGTTTTTGGTGAACTAAGAGAAGCTGATATTACACGAAAATTACTTAGAAAAACCCTACCCTACTTAGATTCTCATAAGATCGAATACCAGGCGGTACCTTTAGACCTTCAATTATTAAAACGAATAGATTGGATAAAAAATACTGGCTATACACAGGAACAGGGTGATATTTTTTTGGAGCTTCATGTAAACGATGGCGGCAAACGAGGTATTGAAGGTTGGTTTGAAGGTTCAGGAGCTGTTAATAATAACTCTCAGAAGTTTGCTGAAACAATTGTGGAGGGCGTTTGCAAAACTACAGGCTACCAAAACCAAGGTGTAAAAAGTGAATACGAGCACGACTTGGGTTCTTTAATAATTCTTAACCAATCAGGGTTAATAGCTACCGCAGTTGAATGTCTATACATAGACAATACCGAAGACATTGAAATTCTTAAAAGTGAAATAAAACTAGACGAACTAGCAAAAGCAATTGCTGCTGCTATTAACGACTATGCAACAACTGTTGCACCTACACTAAAATACGAAAAAAAGGCTTTACCCACATTTAATGCAGGCAAAACTGGATATTCAAATTACCCAACCTCACCACAATTTAACAGTGCACCAACAACGACTCCGTTTTCTCAATCCCCTTTTGGGAATCCTGCACCGTCATTTGGTGCCACAGCTCCAAATAAGCCGGTATTAATGGACCGAGAAGAACGCAAAGAGATGATTAAAAAAGTATTTTTAAAAGTTCTTGGGAAAGAACCTAGTCAAAACGATTTAAACTACCACTTGAATACTGGTGTTGCAGAGCTAGAACTAGTAAAACGACTAGTAGATGGTGAAGACCATGCAAAATTAGTAAAAGATGCAAAAGAGTTCAAAGAATTAACGGATAAAGTTGCTAAATTAAGTGCCGAGATTGATCAGTTAAAGGCAAATAGTAACGACAACAAAGCAATGTATGACACTATGAATACACTTTTAGAGCATAAAAATCTACTAATTGCGCGTTTGCATCAAGAATTGGCCAAAAACAATATTATTGTACATGGTGGACATATTGACTCTATTCAGGCTCAACAAAAAAAACCTAGCAATACTCTGCCCCCAACTTCAAAAAAGAAAAGAACATTTACAGATTTTCTGATGGACGTGTTTAAACTCTAAATCCCCAAAATTCTTTAGTTTTAAGGTATAATTGCTATCAGTAGATATAAATTACTGAACGTATTGATCTAAATGAAATTTGGTTTTAAAGAAAAAATTAAACAATTAATTAATTCAAGAACACTATTCGCGTACCTAGATACTGGTATATCTTTGTACTGATCTATACTTCGGCAACTCTCTACAGCATAAATTTTTAATATTTAATGTATGGACGTAGCATTATTGCTTGTTTTAGCAG
>CAYUKX010000104.1:0-1844 GCA_964445405.1 uncultured Candidatus Saccharibacteria bacterium | reverse complement strand
TAGGACGCCTTTCAGCCCCTATAAATTAAGCACTCAAATACCCTTTGCCAGTAATATATTTGTGCGTTAATATTACTTATTCGAATTAGCGAAAGGAGTCTGTATGTATCCCAAGCTGCTAATAGCAGATGAGGATTGTGTTAAAGCAATCCCGGTCAATGAGTCAGGAGTGCCGATTGGAGCTGAGTTCAAGCTACCAGGTGGGATTTATCCCGTTCTGGAACAAGAGAGTGTTACTCTTGAAGACTCAACTCAGGAAGCAACTCGTTATGTGGTCGATTACGATCAAAAACTTGTTGCGGTGGTAATCCCCAACTCAGATGACGATCCGCTGTTCGGATAAAAAAAGGGCGAGTCTTGCGACTCGCCCTTTAAGCTACTTATATGTTTTTATTTTAAAACATCAGAAACTCTTACAACTTCGAATATATTTGGAATATAACCTACTTGTTCAGAAGGACTTTTCCCAATTACCAACACCTTTGTGTTCTCTTTTACTATTCCCAATTCTAAAGCTTCTCCAACAATTTCCTTAATTGCAGCATCTCTATCTGTAGCAAGATTCTTGTAAACAAACGCTCTATTAACACCCTTACTTAAGGCCAATTGTCTTTGGAATGACTCGTTACTTACGAATGCATAAATAGGTTGCTTAATTCTATGTCTACCTAACAACCTTGCTGTAGTTCCACTTCTTGAAGCAACTAAAACCACCTCTACTTCGTAGTTCTCTGTCATGTTAATTGCCATTTCTGCAGCTGCCTTAGTTAAAGCGTCTGTAACAATTGCAGACTTTGCTCTACTTTTCATTACTTTTGGTTCAATATATTTTTCAATTTCTAATGCAATTTTAGAAACTTCTTTTACAGCTTCCACTGGATATTTACCAGCTGAAGATTCTGCAGATAACATTACTGAATCACTACCCATTAATACAGCCATTGCAACATCGTTAACTTCAGCTCTTGTTGGTCTTGGGTTACCAATCATAGACTCAAGCATTTGAGTAGCTGTAATTACAGGCTTACCTAATGCATTACATTTTTCAATTAATAGTTTTTCAACCATTGGAACTTTTTCTAAACCTAGTTCAACTCCTAAACCTCCTCTAGCAATCATAACTCCATCTACAACTTCTAAAATCTCATCAATATTCTCAACTCCTAGTCCGTCCTCAATTTTTGCAATTAATCTCATAGTTGATCCTTCTATGTATTTTTTAATTTCTCTTGCAGATTCAGCATCTTGAACAAAAGAAGCAGACACAAAGTCCCAACCTAATTTAATTGAGTGGTTTAAGTTAATAATATCTTTTTCAGTTAATGCACTTGTTGCAAAATCAGCTCCTGGTAAGTTTAATGCCTTTCCTGGCTTTAGGAATTCCCCAAAAACAACTTCACAGTTTAATTTATCCCCTACAATCTCTTTAATTACTAATTCAGTATCGCCATCACCAATAACAACTCTTTGACCTGCTTTAAGTACTTTGTATAGGTCTTTGTAGTTACCTGGGTAAATTTCGGTGTCTGGACCATTACCGATAACTATTTGATCACCAGGCTTAATTGCCTTAGTTTCTGGGAATTTATTCATTCTAACTTCCGGACCTTTTACGTCCATCATTAATGATACTTCGCTAGAAACATCTCTAACTAATTTTGTAACTTTATCTAATTCAGCTTCATCTGCGAATGCACCGTTTACTCTAGCTACATTCATACCTGCTTCTATCATTGATTTCATTACTTGAGGGTCCCAGCTGGAAGGCCCAATAGTACATACTATCTTAGTCTTTTTAGAAAAGTCCATGTGTCTTTGTTAATATTTATTATCAACACGAATTT
>CAYUKX010000103.1:0-1945 GCA_964445405.1 uncultured Candidatus Saccharibacteria bacterium | reverse complement strand
CAAGTAAAAACTGCTGAAGTAGGTAATATTTTTAGCTTTGGAGCAACCAAATCTAATCAACTAGACTTAAATTATGTTGATGAAAATAATGAATCTAAACCAGTCATATTAGGCTCTTATGGAATTGGAATTACAAGACTTATGGGAGTTTTAGTTGAAAGATTTGCCGATGAAAAAGGAATAATTTGGCCTGAAAGCGTGGCACCATTTAAAGTACATTTAGTAGGTTTAAACCTAGAAGATGAAACAATTAAAGCTAAAGCAAATGCTATCTACGAAGTTCTTAATAAAATGGGAGTAGAGGTTTTATTCGATGATAGAACTGATGCAATGGCAGGTGAAAAGTTTGCAGATTCAGATTTAATAGGAATTCCTTATAGAGTTGTAGTTTCAAAAAGAACTGGCGAAGGAGTCGAGCTAAAAAAACGAAACGAAAAAGAATCAAAAAATATCTCTGTAGAAGAACTTATTGAGTTATTAAAATAACGAATAAAGTATTTGACCATATTGCCTAGTTGATTATATTATCTACCTAGTAATTTAACACATATGGCAAAACAACCTGAATTAAGAGACCAAATAGACCTATACCGATTCCATAGAACCAATGCAGGAAAACTAATAAACGAATATCTAGAAGCAGGACTATTGCAACCCACAGACTTAAACAATCCAGACATGGTTGAATTAATTAATAATTCAGAGCCATGGAGCTTGCGGAATTTAGATAGAGGAGATGAAATTTTTATTATTGATAGTTTAAATCCTAAGGGCACAATGCTAAGGGCGACGGTTGTTTACTCTGGGCAATTTTCTACACTTGGCTATAACGATAAAACCCTCGTTCGGGTTAGTGGTGTTAGTGTTAACGCAAGAAACTCTTACCCAAGGAATAGAATAGAAAGAGGCATCCAAAGAGTGCTACCAATGAACCTAGATATAATTGACTTAGCACCAACTCAAAAAGTTTTTAGAGTTATAAAAGAGTTAACCGTACCTACTCCAGAATTAGAACTTGTTTTAGAGTCTTAAGTTTACTTTCTAAAATTAACAAGCGACCTAGTGTCTAAAGTCTCAAACTTATCCACATAAGTTCTCATCCACATTTCGGTAATAAATACCCTCCAAAAGAATAGAACATCGCCTTGAATTTTGTTTTCTAATGCTAATTTAAAGTTCTGCAATACTAAGTCAGCCTTCCAGAATGGTCGGGATTTAAAGGTATCTGATTCGAATACATCTAAGAACTTTTGTTGTTTACGTTCGATCCATTCCCATTCAGGATTAGTAAACCCAATTTTACTTCTTCTTAATCTATTTTTTTCTGGAATAAGACCTTTCATTGCCTCTCTGTAAATATGTCTTGTCCAACCATTTTTAATTTTTTGATCAATAGGTAAGTTAAATATATATTCAACTACATTGTGGTCAAAAAATGGAACTCTTGATTCTAAAGAATTGGCCATTGAGTTTTTATCTTCGTACCTTAATAGTGATGGTGTTGTTAAGGATGTTACATCTTCAAATAACCTTTTATTTAAGTTACGCGTTGCTTGTGGTCTTATAAATTCAGTATTATTTGTATTAACAATCATCTGACTTGGGTTAATTGTATTATCACGTTTTAATTTTTGGATTAGCTTATCCACAAAGAATTTTGTATACAAGTCTTTACCTGCTACAGTTTCTCTGAATGCTTCCACAAATTTGCCGTTATCAATTGCACTTTGTAAGTAAGTCATGAAATATGGAATGTAACCAGCTAGCAACTCATCGCCACCTTGACCGGTCAAAAGAACTGTTACATGCTTTCTGGCTTCTCGCATTACTGTATAGTAAGCATATGGTGCAGTACTAATTACAGGTTCTTCCTGAAAATAAACCCAAGTATCAAGTTCGTCCCAAAAGTTATCCACATTAGGAGTCATTTTAATTGACTCTACTC
>CAYUKX010000102.1:0-1946 GCA_964445405.1 uncultured Candidatus Saccharibacteria bacterium | reverse complement strand
GTATTTAGTTTTTCTAGATTCAATGAGTTTAAAAATGGAATGGTTCCTCTTGTTAAAGTATTTGCTGCAGCTACATTCGCAAATATAAGCTTGGTGCTGTTTAGTGGATTTTTATTAAAGTATGCAGCCAGTTCGACCATTAACGAAGTTCCAACTCCATTATCATAGGCGCCACTACTTGGCTTTTTCTTTCCATTATTAAGAAAGTAAATTCCAATTACTAGAGGAATTGCTGCAAAAATACCAAAAAAGAATTTCGCAGAATTATCAGGGATGAATAAAGCTAATAAGGTAAGTCCTAAAGCTAAATTAGGGAATACTAGTGCATTATTTATGTAGTCAGGTAAATTAAACCCTGACGGCCCATTTAAGTACTTATGGATAGGTCCAAGAATGCTCCACAATGGGCCTAAATCGTTGCTTGTGTCGTAATGACTAGTGAATATAAGTGTGTACTTCTCTTTGCCACTTGCTGGAACTTCAGCATAGATATTTTTAGATTGGGTACGTTTTTTAAAGAATCTGAAAGGGAGATTAAATAATCTAAAATATACAAGTACAGTTACTACAAAGATTGGTAAGGTAATTAACGCTATATTTAAAAAATTAACCAAAATGGTTAGTAGCATTAGGCTAAAGCTTATTATTAAATGTAATTCTAAGCTATTTGGTAATGTGCTAGAGTTAAACTCCTTTGCTTGAATTCCAAAGTAACTATAAACGTTTTTTAAGTATTCACCTGCTTTTTGCTCATACACAGTACCCGAAAGTCTATGAGGCAATTCCATCATCTTTTTTAAGATATCTTGGCTTACAGTCATAAAATTACTTCTAAGTTATTTAGATCTTTTATTAAATTTATAGGGTTTAGAACCTCATTTTTAAAGATATTATATATGTTTTCCGAAAGGGTTTCAGTCGATTCTCGAATAAATTTTATATCTTTTTGAGGATTTTTAGATTTTTTAAGCTTTAAATAATTATCGAATGCGTTATTCCTCCATTTTACAATTAGTGTATTAAATTCTTCTTCAATGAATTTTTTAGCTAATAAACCAAAAGCCCCATAAAAATCCATTCTTTCGAATGCTAAATAACTAAGCACATTTGGAATAACTGCATATAATATTGAGCTTACCCTGTCATAATCACTCCTACTTTTAAAATCTATCTCAAGTAAACAAACTGCTAAATCCCCATTTATATGTGAATTAATGCCCATTAAAGCATTCACAAATGGGGCATTATGTTCACTGCTTATTCTAAAAGAATTAACCCATGGGCTAATCGTATTGCCTTGCATTAAATACTCTTTAACTGCCTTAAAATAAAAATGACAAAAAATAACATCTAGTCTGTTCAATTCCTTTACATTTGAAAAGAATTTTTCTTGTCCAAACCTTGAATCTACAACCTTTTCGGTAACTAGGCAGTACACTTTTAAAAAGTCTCTAAAACAACCAAGCTCAGGATTAGCTTTGTAATATTCCAATAGTGCACGCATACGACCTTGTACGGAATATATATCTTCAGTTTTATAGTCAAAAGTAATCAGGTCTTTTAGACTATCTAATTCATAGGATTTACTCATAAATACAGTCTATGTTAATGTAAAGTTTTTTTCAATTGCACTTGTACTTTTGTCGTTTTTATATTATTATTCGTGAGCTATTTTAACGAAGAAATTATGAGTAAATTTGCGATAATCAAATTGGGTGGAAGTCAATACACTCTTGAAGAAGGAAAAGAATATGAATTACCAAAATTCAGTGCTGAAATCGGAAAACTAAAGCTAGTTGATGTTTTAGCAGCTGGAGAAGGCTCAGATATTACTGTAGGAGCACCAACTTTAGACAAAGCTGAGGTAGAAATTGATGTTCTTTCTCACGAAAAAGGTGAAAAAGTAACAAGTAGAATATTCAAAGCAAAATCAAGATATAGAAGAA
>CAYUKX010000101.1:0-1964 GCA_964445405.1 uncultured Candidatus Saccharibacteria bacterium | reverse complement strand
AATATAGTTTAGGTATATAGAGAATGAACACTGAAGAACGAGAAAGAAAGACATTGCAAAACGTAGTGAAAGTATATTTGGTGGCATCTATTGCCGCAGCACTTTTTTACTTCACCTTCTTATTCAACACAAATAACATTAGTAACCCTGTTCTGTACATTCTATTGGTAGCCGCAGAGCTTTATATTTTTATACAGAGTGTAGGCACTTGGTATACACTTCTTCATGTTGACGAAAACAAGTATAAGAATTCCAAATACAGGTTTTTAAAACGAAAAATAAAAGAAGAAAACTCAATTGAAGGTGGAGTAGGGGTTTTTATTACTGTTGCAGGCGAAGACCCAGCAATGCTTGAACAGGCAATTCAATATATAAAAGATCTAGAAATTGAGCATAATACTTACGTAATTAACGATCTTAAAGACGAAAAAGACCCTAGAGTAATTGCATATAAAAAATTAACCAAAAAATATGGTGTTAACTATATTAAAACTGAAGGTAATACTCAACAAAAGGCGGGAGCACTTAACTATGCACTGGCACGAACGTCGGAGAAATACTTTGTAAACTTCGACGTAGACTTCTTCCCTAAAAAGAATTTTCTTTTAGAAACACTTCCTTACTTTTACGATGAACATCTTGGTTGGGTACAAACTCCTCAAATATTCCGAGATACAAATAATGTCTTAGCTAAGGGTTCAGCAGAAGCAGTAGAAGCTTTTTACGACTTTGTTATGCCAGGTAAAAATGCATTCAATTCAGCTTTATTTGTAGGCACTAATGCTGTATTCAGACGAACTGCCCTAGAAAGCATTAACGGATATCAATATCACCACTCAGAAGATGTATTTACAGGCTATACCTTACACCAAGCAGGTTGGAAGAGTCTTGGAATTCCAGATAGACTTGCTTATGGTTTAAGTCCAGATGATTTAGCATCCCTGTTCAAGCAAGGTTTACGATGGTCGGGAGGATCTTTAGAAATATTCTTATATAATAGTGTATTTAACAAAAAACTAACACTTGATCAAAAGTTCCAGTACTTTACAACCTTCTCATTTTACATGTATGGTTTGGTAATTTTAGGAATGATTATATTCCCCTTAAGTTACCTACTTTTTGGATTAAAACCATTGCAGTCAGGAGGCAGTAGCTGGGCTTTACACTACATTCCATACTTTATATTCCAATTTTCAACAATAGCTCTTTTTGCAAGTAAGTTAAGTCCTTCTGCAATTATTGTTTCAATGAATATGTTCCCTGTTTACATAAAAGGATTTATAAATGCCATTAGAAGAAAACATTCAAAATGGACAATTACAAATAGCTCTAAAACAAAGGGAGTATCATTATTTTCAAATGTTAATTTATTATACTGGCACTTTTTATTGGTATTTATATCTGTTCTTGCATTAGTTGTTGGTTTGTTAAATATAAGAGAACCTGCAACATTTGCAATTTCAGCTTTCTGGGTATTAGTAAACATGGTGCTTACAGTTATATTTATTTATTTAAGTTTAAAAGCTAGTCTAAACGTGCAGTCAAAATAATATGAAAGAGAAATTAAATTTATCAAAGAGTACATTTAAGAAGATGTTAACAAAAGATTCAATTCTGAACTTTACTAAGTTCTTTATTGTACCTGTTGTATTAATTCTTATTTGCATAAGATTATTTGCAGTTAGAACTGCCGAAAGAGAACTATTCTTTTCTTCGCAAGCAGTTATTAATAGACCAGAAATTCAAGTAGGGTCTGAAGGTTATGGAACTGTATCAGATATTAAAATTAATGTTGGTGATTATGTAAATAAAGGAGACATTCTTTATAAATATAATAACTCTGCTTTAGATGAACAAATTTTTGAGTTTCAGGAGAATCGAGTGAAGTTAAATCTGGATAACCCGTCCGAGCCACAGGTATCTTTAAATCCATTCAATAATACTCTAGATTTTTATGTAAGAGC
>CAYUKX010000100.1:0-1966 GCA_964445405.1 uncultured Candidatus Saccharibacteria bacterium | reverse complement strand
ATCGTATATTATATACATTAGGATGTATTGAAAGCGATATTTTTACCAATAATGACATAAGAAATTTATTCACAAAAATTTTTACCACGAATGCTGATGGGATTCCAATGAAGTTAAGGAAATGGTCATCGGGTAATGAACCTATATTAATGCAAAAAGGTGCGAATTACTTTTTTGCGAGTGTCTACTATCGTATGTGGATTCGCTTAACATTAGCTATAGGTTCAGGAAGAGATATAATACTTAAATAATATGATTCAAAAATAACAACAAAATCCTTAGTTAGCATCATTGCCCATCTAATAAGAACACGGTTTCATTTTTTATTTTAGAAGATATAGGATAGTAAAATTGTATGATAAATATCAAGTAGATAATAAATTAATCTATATTGTATAATGTAAATCGGACATAATCATAATAGAATGCGAGTTTAGTAAAAATGGCATTTTGGGGCAAGCAAAAGAAGACTGATAATAATCCACAAAATAACCAACCACTGCGTAGACCAGATATTAATGATGTATTTACACCTAGAGGTGATGTTAAAAAATATAGTGGTATGTATATTAATCGCAATAATCTCGAAAGTAGCTTCCAAAACTATCTACATGGTAATTTTCATATTGTGATATCTGGCGAGAGTGGTTATGGTAAATCATGGTTATATGAGAAGATTCTTCACGATTTGAAGGATAAAGGGACTCATACCTACGAGATAATTAATTTAACACGATTCCCAAATCATCGTTTAGAAAAAGTATTTGAGATAACTTATAATGGTCCAGTTTTGAATACTGAGCAAACCTCAACAGAAGGCTCTAGTGGGGTGAAAATTGCACTAACGGGCTTAGAAGCAAGTGGTGGGGTGAAAATTGCAACTACCAAAGAATTAGAACATCCAGAGCCTCAATATCTTAATTTTTTGCTTAAAAAAATAAACCCTAACCCTAATCCAAATAAGAAAACAGTTATGGTTTTTGATGATTTTGATGCACGTCTTAGCGACAATTCTGCTGAACAAGCAACAGCAAATGCAATGTTCATCCGCGATTTCCTCTATATAATTAGAGGTGTCACCGAAACATATCCTGATCATAATGTTCGGTTGGTAATAATTTGCACAATGGATGCTAAGAAAAAATTGGTTGCTGAAATAGCGAAACAAAGTGATGCTAACCATCTTAACAATCGGTTGCGATTTCTTGAGCCTGTTTCATATTTTAATAGAAATGAGGTGGAAGAATTTGTTATTAGAGGTTTTGTTGAAAAACTAGGTGTTAATTTAGATAATATCGTTAGAATGTTATGGGTAAATCATATCTATGATACCACACTTGGTGTTCCACAGGCGATGCACGAATATTGCTTACACTTAGCCTATCTGTGTCAAGGAAATAATTGGCATATCACACAACAATTATCAGAAACATCATTTTTGCCGAGTGCTGATAAGGCATGGCATGACGACAACACATTATTACAGAATGCTAAAGCCCTACTTCGCCCAATTATCCGAAATAGGAGAGCAAATAAACACCGTGTTTTATATACCTTAAGCCAGATTCAGAACGAAGAATTTGAGAGGCAAGAGGTTGTAGAGAAGGTGAGATACTATTTTAGACGGCAATTTAATACTCCCTCAACGATTGATGGTCAAATCCAAAATTTTTTGGATGAATTCTTGGAAGGTGATAACCCCATACTTAAAAAGGATGCCGACAGTTATTCATTCGCAAATGCTTACTATAAAATATGGTTGCGATTAGCATTAAGGTTAGACCATGGTGAAGCGGGTAATGAAATTAAATTAAACTGGTAGCTTGGCGAATAAATCAATCAACTTATTCGCCAGAAGCGGATTTTAATCCACCCCGCCATCCACAGGGATAACTGCCCCTGTGATGAAACTGGCATGTTCTGAGAGCAGAAAGAGCGCCATATTCGCCACATCATCGGGTGTTCC
>CAYUKX010000099.1:0-1969 GCA_964445405.1 uncultured Candidatus Saccharibacteria bacterium | reverse complement strand
TTTTTTGCGTTAAAAAAAACTTCTAGAAATTTATTTCTTTGAAGTCTTTCTCTTAGCTGTTGTTCTAGTTGCCTTCTTAGCAACTGTCTTTCTTACTGCTTTTTTTGCAGCAGGCTTTCTCTTAGCCACAACCTTCTTCTTTGCAACAACCTTTCTTACTGCTTTTTTTGCAGCAGGTTTTCTTTTTGCAACAACCTTCTTTTTTGCAACTGCCATATATTTGTATATAAAAAATTATTACATATACAGTGTGTAATAATTTTTAATGAATGTCAATATTTGTCAACTCATTAATTTAAGACTATCAACACTTTAAATCTTTTAGTTTATTGAATAGATTAATACTTTAAGCGATAATCATGTAATAGGTAAATACTTTATGAAAACCCACGAAGATAAATTACAAGAGTTCAAAAATAAGTTATCAGAAATATATAATTCTGACTTTGAAAAAATTTTTGAAACACACAGCTTTACTAAAGCAAAAACTTTCAGAATTAATAATTTAGTAGATGCTAATCAAGCTAGAGCTCTAGAGATGTTGTCACAGGAAGGTATTAAATATAAGCTGACCTCTGTTCCCGATTTCTATTTAGTAACGGAAGAGCCAATACAACTATCAAGAACTGAAGCATTTAATAAAAATCTAATTTATATTCAGGAACTTTCAAGTTCTCTACCTGTGCTTGAGTTAGATCCCAAGCCATCAGAAAAAGTTTTAGATATGTGTGCTTCCCCAGGTAGTAAAACATCTTATATTCAATCGCTTACAAATAATCAGGCAGCAGTAGTTGCTGTAGAGAAAAGTCGGAATAGATTTTTTAAGTTAAAAGAAAACCTTAAAGAAAATGGAGTAGTAAATGTAAATGTTTTTAATATTGATGCAAATAGATTGGTATTTATTAAGCCAGAGTTTAATAACTATTTTGATAAAGTCTTAGTTGATGTACCTTGTACTACTGAATCTAAAATAAATTTAAATGAGGATGATTCGTTAAAAGAGTGGAAGTTATCTAATGCAAAAGATATTTCAAAGTTACAAAAAGGACTGCTAAATTCAGCTTTTAAAATGCTTAAAAGGAATGGAACATTAGTTTATTCAACTTGCACCTATAGTATTGAAGAAAATGAAGAGGTCGTTAACTGGTTTTTAAAGAAGAATGCTAACGCAAAGTTAATGGATATTGATTTGCAGAATGAATCTATGCAAGAAGGTAAATTAAATTATAAAAACAAGAAGTTCAATACGGATATTCTAAAATCAATTAGGGTTTTGCCAAATAATGAATTTACTGCATTCTATTTGGCGAAGATTACTAAACTTTAGCAAATATATGCTTTGAGGCGGAGCGGTTTGTCCGCTCCGCCTAACGAGACTATCCCCCGGTAATGAAGTTGTACAATTGCATGATTTCACTGGTGTTTACCGGCTTATCACCAATGGTCTCGAGTACAACTTGGCCAAGGGCATTCATCTCGTCTTCAGTAACAGTGGAGTTCAGCATAACTAGTGCTACAGGTTCTGTGTGCTGTCCAAAATTCTGCTCCAACTGTTCTTGCGTTGGGTTTCCGATTGGACGTCTTACAAGTATGAATCGCATATAACCTCCCTATTCTTACTGGTTTACAATTCTACCAATAAAATTATTAAAATGGTATAATACCTATGTGAAAAGATTATTATTAAACCAAAGCTCAAACCATCATCACTCTCGCTAAGAGGGTGCTTTTCTATATCTGAAAATTAACCCTCCTCAACGGAGGGTTTTGTTTACCTAAGCCCTCCAAGTATTTGGAGGGCTTTTTAAAACTTAATTTATTAAAATGTTAAAATTATTTATATGAACAAAATATCAAATTTACCACCAAAGGGAACTAGTGACTGGTTTCCTGAAGAATACAAAAAAAGAAAGTTTATTTTCGATACTTGGCGAAAGGTTTGCCTTAGCTTTGGTTACGAAGAATATCT
>CAYUKX010000098.1:0-1983 GCA_964445405.1 uncultured Candidatus Saccharibacteria bacterium | reverse complement strand
GATAAATCAAAGGCTCAAAAATTTGTTGAGATTGTAAAAAAGACTGCTCCAAACTTAATGCCAAAAACGTGGTATGGATTTCCATCTTTTGCAAACGATAAAGGTAAAATAGTTTGTTTTTATCAACCAGGTGAAAAATTTGGTTATAGATATGGAACAATTGGCTTTCAAGAAGATGCTCGTTTAGATGATGGCAACATGTGGGCTGTTGCATTTGCAGTAAATAAAATAACAGAAGTAGAAGAAAAACAAATTGTTGAATTAGTTAAAAAAGCAATTAGTTAAAATAGATTTCACTTCCATTTCACTGTAATAGTTTTATTATGTTTATATCTATTACATTTTTTTATTTCATTCTATGTCCCGCAAACTATTTTTAAGTTTGGTTTTTATATTTATTGCTGTATCTTTTTCGGTTATAGCAGCTTTAGGAGTAGCATATTCGCAATACTTGAACACAAAAGTAGAGGTTACGACTGAATTACCGGTAAGTATTCCTTTTGAACAGGACTTAGCACAGGTAGGTGAAGCAGATTTAAAGAATCATGCTGAAGGCATAGTTTTGAATACTAATTCACAACTATCTGAAAATGAGGTTGCTGATTTAATATTTATGAGAGAGGAAGAAAAGCTAGCGCACGATGTTTATGTTTCTTTATACGATAAATGGGGTTTACAAATATTTTTAAATATTTCAGAAAGTGAACAAAATCACACTGACTCAATTAAGACCTTGATTACTAGTTATGGATTATCAGACCCCTATATTAACGAAGTTGGTAAGTTCAAAAATGCTAACTTACAGAGTTTATATACTCAACTTGTAATAAATGGGAGTAACTCAGTTGTAGCAGCTTTAAACGTTGGTGCGTTAATTGAAGATCTAGATATCGTTGACTTAACAAATGCTATGAATAGAACCGAAAATACATCAATACTTTCTGTATACGATAATCTTCAACGAGGGTCTAGAAATCACATTCGATCTTTTTCTCAAACTTTAGGACGTTACGGAGAAACTTATTCACCTACATACCTAACACAAGAAGAATATTTACAGATAATTACAACTGGAACCGAGTCTGGTTCAACATCAAATTCAAACAGTAATGGTAAAGGCAAGAATTAAATGCAAATAGGCGATATTTATTGGCTAACAATTAAGTCAGACATTAAACACCCCCACGTAATAGTTGGAATAAATTCTGATGGAACAATATTAGTATGCAGCATAACTACTAATGCTAAAAAGGTAAGTATGCCTAAGACTATAGTTTTAGAAGCAGGTGAAGGCAATCTATCAAAACAAAGTATTGTTGAAGCCTATAAAACCTACACTGTAAACATTACTGATTTAACTGAATACATAGGAACACTAAGTAATTTAAAGTTACAAGAACTCAAAGCTGTTCTACAAATATAAAAGTGTATAAATATTTAAGTTCTTGCTAAACTTGAATAATATTTTTTAAAATAAAAAAATGGTTACATTTAACCCATACTTACACTTAAAAGGTAACGCAAAAGAAGCTTTAGAATTTTATAAAGGAGCTTTTGGAGGCGAAATTACAGCAAATACTTTTAAAGAAAGTGGAGTGCCAGTTGCAACCGAAGAAGAAAATTGGTTAATGCACGGTCAATTAAAAACAGAAAACATGACAATCATGGTTGCAGATTCACCAAGCAGTCATGGACCATACAATGTACCTACAGGAATTAGTATGTCTCTTAGTGGATTTTCAGAAGACGAACAAGTTTTAAAGGGATACTGGGCTAAATTATCTGAAGGTGGAAAAGTAGATCAACCACTTGTTGCAGCGCCATGGGGTGATGAATTCGGAATGCTTACTGACAAGTTTGGAATAGCTTGGATGGTTAATATTGCAGTTAATAAGGCATAATATTCTATAAATCTTTGGGGAAGAGTTTTCTCTTCCCCGTAGGTTGGTCATGCCGCCGCGAGCGTACCGATCTGAATCCACT
>CAYUKX010000097.1:0-2008 GCA_964445405.1 uncultured Candidatus Saccharibacteria bacterium | reverse complement strand
TATAATCTTCTCTAGTTTAAAGCTGAACTTTGATTGTTTCGGCTTTTTTTATATTACTTTTGCTAGCGGCTTAGAAGTGTATATAATATTACTAAGCAATATAAATAGAAAGAAAATAATTTAAACAATAAAATTACTAAATATTAATTTAAAAATATGTCACAAACAACAGAAGTAATGTCTGCAATAAGACAAATTGCGGCAGAAAGAAAAATTGATGCAGATGAAATTCTTGATGCAATCAAGTATTCTTTAAAAATTGTTTTTATGGATTCTCATGGACTTGAAAAAGAAGATGAAGATTCTGTAGAAGTTATGATGGATCCTGAAAAAGGAGAAATGTCAGTAAGAATTAAAAAAGAGGTTGTAGAAACACCTACAAAGCATATTCTTGAAATCTTTATTGATGATGCAAAAAAGACAAAAAAGAACGCAGAAATTGGCGATGTAATTGAAATGGATGTTACAGGTGATGTTGACTTTGGAAGAATCGCAGCTCAAACAGCTAGACAAGTAATTTTACAAAAACTTAGAGATTCAGAAAAAGAAGCTGTACTTAGACAATTTACAGATAAAGTTGGCAAGATTATTAATGTAACTGTACAAAGAGTAATGCCAGAAGGTGATGTTATTTGCGAAGTTGGAAAAGCTAAAGCAATAATGCCAAAAACTGAAAGAGTAGCAACAGAATACTATAAATTAGGTACTCAAATTAAAGTGTTGTTAAAAGGTATTGAAGAAGATATTAAAGGTAAGTACATGTTAGTTTCTAGAGCAGACTCTGGATTCTTAAATGAACTATTTGCTATGGAGATCCCAGAAATTGAATCAGGTACTGTAGAAATTATGGGTATTGCAAGAGAAGCTGGCTCAAGAAGTAAAGTAGCAGTACGAAGTGTATCTGTTGGAGTTGATCCAATTGGTTCTTGTGTTGGTCAAAAAGGTGTAAGAATTAATGCAATTTCAAACGAACTAAAGAATGGTAACTTTGAAGAAAAAATCGACATTATTCTTTGGGATGATGCTATCGAACAATTCATTATGAATGCGGTTAGACCTGCAAATTCAATTAGAGTTGAAATACTAGATAAAAGAGATAAAAAAGCTTTAGTTGTTGTTCCAGATGCTGAACTATCCTTAGCAATTGGTAAAGATGGTCAGAACGCAAGATTAGCAACAAAGCTAACTGGTTGGTTATTAGACATTCAAGGTGAGAATGGACCAACAAATGAAAATTCACAAGAAGATGAACTAGTTGCATCAACTGAAAACGATGAAGTAGAAGAAGTTGATGGTGATGTTGAGGAATGACATTTAAGAAAGATTATTAAAAAATAATGAGTGTTCCAGTAAGAACTTGTATAGTTACAAGACAAAGACACAATAAAATGGATATGGTAAGGGTTGTCTACTTCAACAATTATGTTGAGGTAGACCCATCCTTTAGAAAAAGTGGTAGAGGAGTTTACTTAATTCCTGATTTAAAAACTTTTGATGAAGGAATTCTTAAACATAGAATTGAAAATGGCTTAAAAATTGGAAGAAATTTTGATAAAGTAGAAGTCTTAAGATTAAGACAAGAATTTGAAGGCGCTGTGTCTTTACGCGAAAAAGAAGCCCTAGCAGAGCATGTTCAGAAGCTTGAAGAGAAAAAGGAAGAGGATGCACTTCCTGTAGGAACAATTGGTGTTTCAGAAGCACAATAAATAAAAAGTTAAGGCCTCATCGTTAAGTAGATTGCCACTGAGACTACGTCGAAGTTTGCAGGATACTTACACCCTTGTGGTGCTAACGGTAAGTTGTTTTAAAGTATAGTAGTTGGTATTTATTAAGTTACGGCCTCATCGTTAAGTAGATTGCCACTGAGACTACGTCGAAGTTTGCAAGATACTTACACCCTTGTGGTGCTAACGATAGGTTGCTTTTAAAATTTAGTAATGGGTATTGATTAGTATACGGCCTCATCGTCTAACGGTTAGGACAGCAGATTCTCAATCTGTAAATCGGA
>CAYUKX010000096.1:0-2057 GCA_964445405.1 uncultured Candidatus Saccharibacteria bacterium | reverse complement strand
TTTGGAGCTGCAGTACCTGATGTTAAGTTTCTTAGGTCAGAAACATAACCGAATAATTCAGATAATGGTGCTTCTGCAATGATTTCTTTTGTCTTACCTCTTTGTAATAGGTTTTTAATTAAACCTCTTTTTGAAGATAAGTAACCTGTACATGCTCCAACGTAATCTTCTGGAACATTGATTGTTACAGTCATAATTGGCTCTAATAATACAGGACTACAAGCTTTCATTGCGTTCTTAAATCCGTAGTATGCACAAGTTCTGAATGTATCAGTATTTGAGTCAACTTCGTGGTAAGAACCATCAACAATTTCAGCTTGAATATCTACAACTGGGTAACCACCTAATGGACCCGCAGTAACAGATTCCTGAATACCTTTATCAATTGATGAAATGTATTCTCTTGGAATTGCTCCTCCTTTAATACTATCAACAAATTTGTAACCAACTCCTCTTTCTAAAGGTTGTAGTACGAACGCAATATCAGCGTATTGACCAGCTCCTCCAGATTGCTTCTTTAAAAGCTCTCTGTGCTCGCCCTTTGCTGTAATTGTTTCTCTATAGGCTACTTGTGGCTTACCTACGTTTACTTCAATTCCATATTCTCTTTTTAGGATGTCTACTTTAATGTCTAAGTGTAATTCACCCATTCCGGCAATGATAACTTGACCTGTTTCTTTGTCAGTTTCTGCTTTGAATGTTGGATCTTCTGAAACTAGTTTACCTAAAGCCTCAGATAATTTTTCTTGATCTGATTTAGTTTTTGGCTCAATTGCAAATTTAACAACTGGCTCAGCAAAGTTGATTCCTTCTAATAGAATTGGCTTAGCTTCATCGCAAATTGTGTTTCCAGTTTTTGTGTCTTTAAATCCTACAATAGCAGCAATGTCTCCAGATTTAACTTCTTTAACTTCTTCTCTGTGATTTGCGTGCATCATTAAAATTCTTCCGACTCTTTCTTTTTTACCTGTAGTTGAGTTAAATACGTAACTACCTGATTCTAATTTACCTGAGTAAACTCTAAAGAAAGCCAAGTTTCCAACATGTGGGTCAACAGCTAATTTGAATACTAAACCAGCAAATGGTTCAGTCTCTTTTAGTTGTCTTACAATTGTTTCTCCTGTATTTGCATCTGTTCCAGGAATTTCATCTTTATAAATCTTTTCCTCTTTTGTTTCTGGATCTTCTTTTGCAAAGTATTTGTCATGAGGGGATGGTAAGTATCTACATACATTATCAAGCATCTCTTGAACACCTTTGTTTCTTAAAGATGAACCTGCCATAACAGGGAAGATTTTGCTTAACAATACTCCCTTTCTTACAGCTGCTTGTAATTCCGCTCCAGAAATTTCTTGTCCTTCTAGGTATTTCATTGCAATATCATCATCAACATCAGCTGCAATTTCAATTAACTTGTTTCTCCATTCAGTTGCTTTTTCAACCATTTCAGGAAGCACATCTGTTGTTTCAATTACTTTTCCTTCGTCGTCCATGTGAATTTGACTCTTGAAGTTTACTAAGTCAATAATTCCTTTGAATTCATTTTCAATTCCGATTGGAATGCTTATTGGAACTGCTTTATCAGTTAAGTGTTGAACAATGCTATCGTATGATTTGTAAAAGTCAGCACCAATATTATCTAGTTTGTTAATGTAACAAAGTCTTGGAACTCTATACTTTTCTGCTTGGAACCATACTTTTGAAGATTGTGGCTCTACACCCATCTTACCGTCGAATACAACAACAGCGCCGTCTAGAACTCTTAGAGATCTTTCTACTTCTGCAGTAAAATCAACGTGGCCCGGTGTATCAATAATATTAAATCTGTAAGTTTTACCATCTAAATCCCAGAATGCAGTTGTAGCTGCGGATTGAATAGTAATTCCTCTTTCTCTTTCCTGATCCATGAAGTCCATTTCTGCGGCACCTTCGTGAACCTCTCCTGTTTTGTGTTTTCTACCTGTAAAGAAAAGAATTCTTTCAGTAGTGGTTGTTTTACCTGCGTCTACGTGCGCAATAATTCCTATATTTCTGTAGAAATGGGTATCCTTGACCTT
>CAYUKX010000095.1:0-2134 GCA_964445405.1 uncultured Candidatus Saccharibacteria bacterium | reverse complement strand
ACATCTTTTTTGAACGCTTGCTTTTACTTTCATGTTCCGAATTATAAAATACATTAGCTATAAAAACCAGATGTATTTTGTTCTATAAGATAAAATCTCAATTTAAAGCTCTCTTTTTAGGAGAATTTATAAATTAATTGTATAAATTTTCAAATTTAGCCATAAATACACGTCGTGCATTTATAACAAAAATACCGATTAAATTCAACCATTATTCTCAACTTGAATTACTGGTCGCTGCCTACTTGTTAACCTTCTAAAGATAATCCCTCGATCAATATCGTAAAGGGAGATTCTTAACAACACTT
This sequence comes from uncultured Candidatus Saccharibacteria bacterium, assembly GCA_964445405.1. Lineage (GTDB taxonomy): Bacteria > Patescibacteriota > Dojkabacteria > J137 > J137 > Brojett037. The sequence goes on along the minus strand of CAYUKX010000095.1, from coordinate 1,826 downwards.
TATCGCCTAGTTCAAGATGGATAAATCTTGTTTTCATCTTTCCTGAAACATGGCAAGTTAATGTATGCTTTATTCCTTTAAAATCAATTTCAACTTTATATTCAAGCTTTGGAAGAGCCCCTACCACTGTGCCTTCTACCTCTATAGTCTTATCACTGTCCTGTTTTTGGGTTTTCATGTGTATACGCAAAATTAAGCTTTAAATTTTAACAAAACTAAGCCGAATATGCAATCAATAAGGGAATTATGTTATTTCTGTTTTTTGATTTTACCCCACATCAGAGAAAATCCTGTGAAAATGAACCCTACCCCTAGGGCAATACTTAGCATAAAACTTGGATTATCAGCGATTGCTGTATTCGGAATAACTGTTGGGGTCTCTACGACAGGCGTTGTAGGCGTTACTGGCGTGGTTGGTGTTACTGGAGTTGTTGGAGTAGTATCCGGCTGAGTGTTTGGATTACCTGCCACAGCCTGCGCCACGTTAACAGTAACTTCGTTTACATTAAATGCAATTGGCTGTCCATTCAATCTTGTAAGCCTTGTTCCGTCTACTGCAGTAGCCACTTGGACTTTTGTCTGCCCTTGTTTTTGTGCTTGGAATTCAATTTCGACTACTTCTTTGTTAATCTGATAATCTGTACCAGACGCAGCAGATGCTGTTACGGATACCCTTCCATCCACAGCAATATTATCAGTTGAAGGATCTTCAACTGTTAACAAAGTATCCAATATTGTAACTTGAGTACCTGGACTTGAAGGATCTTTATCTACAACACTTAAAAAGTCTTTATTATAAGTAACAACAACTTTATATTCACTTACTTTTAGATCCCCTGTTTTAACTTCAACTTTAACTTTAAATTTATCTCCTACTCTTACTGTAGGATTATCCCAGTTTAATAAAACACTTGATGTGGTTGTAGATCCGGTTCCTGCAGTTATTGCTCCAAACGTTGGTTGAGAAATAGCGTCACTTGCCTGAGCCGCAACTTTAGGGATTAAAAAGTCGATTAAACCAGCCATATTGTTATTCTTATTATTTAAAAGCTTATTAGTGTATTAAAGTTAGCAGTTTATGTATGATATTATATTCTTAACAGACTAAAACTTATAAGCTTAATTTATACTAGCAGAATTTTAGTGTTGCTTCTAGTATTTAAAAAGTATTAATTTATGCACAAAGAACCCCACATATCTATTGTAATCGTTACATGGAATAGCGAAAAAGATATACTGCCATGCCTAAAGAGCTTGGCTTTACAAACATATAAAAATTTCAATATTGTAGTTGTAGATAATGCATCTTCAGATAAAACAATAAGCCTTATTAAAGAAATTTACCCGACTATAGATATACTGCCCCAGCCAACCAATTTACTCTTAACTGGTTCAAATAACATTGGAATAGAATATTCTTTAAATAAGTATAGCTCCGAATATATTTTGGTATTAAATCCTGATACATATGCAGCCAGCGATTTATTAGAAGAGTTAATTAAACCTTTTGATAATCAAAAAGTAGGTGCGACCGGTCCAATAGTAAAATTTTGGAAAAACAAAAATGAGGGATTAATAAATTCCGCAGGACTTTATTACGATGGATTCATGCAAGCCTACGACATTGATTTCTTAAAAGAAGACAAAGGCCAACATACTACAATACAAGAAGTCTTTGGAGTAACAGGTGCTTGCATTATGTATAGAACCGAAATGCTTAATCAAATTGGACTATACGATACTCGAATAAAAATGTACCTAGACGAAGTTGAACTTTTTATAAGAGCACATAAAGCTGGATGGAAGGTTATTATGAACCCAAATGC
>CAYUKX010000094.1:0-2137 GCA_964445405.1 uncultured Candidatus Saccharibacteria bacterium | reverse complement strand
AGGATTAGATTTTCAGGATACTCTGGCCAGACCTGCAGGTAAAAACTTTATTAAATCTGATGATGGACAAATATACCTTATAGATCCATTCATAGGCTAATGAATCCAAATAACATAACATCCCAGTATTATAATTTTGTTACATCACCACTTAAAGGCTCCGAAGTAACTGACGAAGAAATTGCATTAATTAACAGACTAGTACCTACAGGCAGTAGAATTCTTGATGTTGGCGCAGGAACTGGAAGACATGCATTAATACTTAGTAATCAAGGCTTTGACATTACGGCAATTGATTCAAGTAATGCAATGCTAAATGAATTAAAAAGCAAGGACACAAGTAATAAAATTACAGTAGTAAACAAAGATATTTTTAAGTACTCATCTTCCGATAAATTTGATTTAATAACTTTATTCTGGAATTCATTTAACGAAATTGCTCTTACAAAACAAAGTGCATTACTATTATTGGATAATCTAAAACAACTGCTAAACAATAACGGGCAAATACTAATAAACATAGACGATGCTTCTAAAATAAATCCAGCAAAGTTTGAATTTGAGACTAGTAAAACAGAAGGCGATTTAAGTTATAAAATGAAGTGGTCTACTTATAAGTATTTCTCTAAAACGAATACATCCATTTCTAAAGAGGAAGTAGAAATATATAAAGGTGATAAATTAGTTGATTCAAGAACAACTTTTATTAAGCAAAGATATTGGAGCTTAGAACAAGTGCAAGAAATGGCTTTAAAATGCGGTCTTAAAGTATCTAGAATTGAATCTAGAACATCTAACGAGTTATACCTAGTATTATCTACTTTGAGTAAATAAAGTGCATTAGTGCGGTTATTACTATTGCTGCTGTTTCGGCTCTAAGTACTGGTGCATCAAAATGTACAAATTCTGTTTTCCATTCTTTTGCCCATTCATGCTCCCTTGGTGAAAATCCACCTTCTGGACCCACTATAAATGCAACTCTTTTAGCCTTTGCATTTCCTTTAATTTTCGTTAAAGACTTTACATCTAAAGATTCAGGAATCTGCTTTCTGGGGATTGTAAAAAAGTAAACACGATCATAGTTTTTTAACTCTGCGCCTAACTCTTTAAATACAATTCCATTCTCTATTGTAGGTACATCAATTCGCTCACTTTGCTTTGCAGCTGACATTGCAAGTTTGTTCCATCTATCGAGCTTTCTTTCGACTACATCTACTTTAGTCTGCGAGAAGTCACATTCCAAAGGAATAATACTCGATATTCCTAATTCTGTAGTTTTTTCTATAATTGTGTCGAATTTACCAGCTCTTAAAAGTCCTTGAAAAAGTGTAAATTTTAACTCATTAGAATCAGGTGCTGTTTCCTTTAATAACTCCTCAAGTTTTACAAGTACAACATCTTTTGAAACTAATGTTAAAACTGCAAGATACTCCCGCTCACCATTAAAAACAAGAACTTTATCACCTTTTTTTAAACGTAACACCTTCTTAATGTGTGGGATATCAGTATCAGGTAACTTAACTGAACTCCCTATTCTTAAGTTTCTTCTATCTGTAAAAAATCTGTTTAATCTCATATTATTTTTGTGATGCCTGATTTGACTCAGCTTGTTTTATATAAGCATCAATTTTTGAGTCAAGATCATCATAGGTACTCATTTTGAATAGTTTGCCATAAAAGAATACTGTTGGTGTAGATGGTGCTCCCATTACCTTAATTGCATCTTCTTTCTGTTTCTTCATTTCAGCTTTTGTTGCATCACTGATTAAGTCTTGATTAAATTTAGTTACATCAAGTTCTAGAAATTCAGCTAATTTAGCAGTGTTTAAAGTACCGTTAAATAAGGTTTTTTCTTCGTCTGTATATGTAAATATTGTATTTGTTGGCGATTTTGCGTAAATAACCCATTTAAATAATGATTCTGCATACTCGTTACCCTTACCTTGGCTTGCAGCTGCAATTTGCGCATATGAATATTCAACAGAAGTATCTGGGTTTTGACCAGAAGTTAAAAAAGGTAAGTTTTTTAATTGTATATTTGCTTTATCTCCGTACTTTTCTCTTGCTGCCTTTACGTATGGCTCAAATTCAGCACAGTGTGGACAGTTAAAGTCTACATAAACATCAACCTCTACTG
>CAYUKX010000093.1:0-2182 GCA_964445405.1 uncultured Candidatus Saccharibacteria bacterium | reverse complement strand
ACACTCCCTCCTTGTTGTAACAAGTCTACATTACCTGCATTACCTAAATAGTTACTACTTAAACTTTTTGAGGACTCGTTTAAACCAAAAATTCTGTAAGATACCCCTGAGAAAGCAACCACAAGGGTTATTAAAAAAATTGATATATGTACTGCTTGTTTGTAAGTGCTGCTTCTACCCCAATAAGATCGGTATACAAAAGAGCTCTTAATGGATTTAAAGAACTTCATTACAACGTCAGCAATATTTACAGGTATCCACCTTATGGAATTTATTCTTTTTAATGGAATACCAATAGATTTTTTTACCTTTACTGTTTGGGAAGGGTTTTTCTTGGGTAGTTTCAAAGCTTTGTAATTAAAATCACAATAAAACTGTTAATAAAATGTCGGAAACTAATCCGACATCCTATTTTATCACAGTTACACTTTGAATTTTTTACATGCTCTCGTGCAGAGTTGCTAGGAATTCTTCGTTATTTTTAGTCTTTTTTAGTCTTTCTAGTAATACATCTGTAGGACTAGCGTTAGTTTCGGATCTTATAGTATCTAACATTCTTACTACTCTCCATGTCTGAGCTAACACTTCTGGAGCTAAAAGCTTATCCTCATTTCTGGTATAAGATGCTGTTACATCGATTGCAGGGAATATTCTTCTTTCTGTTAATCTTCTGTCTAGTTTAACTTCCATGTTTCCTGTACCTTTGAATTCTTCAAAGATAACTTCATCCATTTTTGATCCTGTATCTACTAAAGCAGTTGCAATAATAGTTAAAGATCCACCGTGCTCCATGTTTCTAGCAGCACCAAAGAATTTTTTAGGTGGGAATATAGCAACTGGGTCAAAGCCTCCGGATAATGTTCTTCCTGATGGTGGAGCCACAATGTTGTATGCTCTAGCCAATCTAGTAATACTATCCATTAGAATAACAACGTCTTGTCCGTACTCAACAAGTCTTTTTGCTCTTTCAACTGCCATTTCAGCAATTTTAGTATGGAATTCAGGTGGTTCATCAAAGTTTGCTGCAATTACTTCTCCCTTTACGAATCTTTGCATATCAGTAACTTCTTCTGGTCTTTCACCAACAAGAACTACCATTAAGTGAATGTCTGGGTGATTAATAGCAATACCATTTGCAATATCCTTCATTAACCAGGTTTTACCTGCTTTTGGAGGAGCAACAATCATTCCTCTTTGACCTTTTCCGATAGGACTGATTAAATCAATAATTCTTGTAGAAAGAATGTGTTGATCTGTAGCAAGTTTTATTTGTTCGTCAGGATAAATTGGAGTAAGTTTTTGAAATGATGGTCTAGAAATAGCTTTTTCAGGACTAGTTCCATTAATAGCCTCTATTTTAAGTAAGCTTAAGTATCTTTCACCTTCTTTTGGCGCTCTTGCCTGACCTGAAATAAAGTCACCTTGTCTTAGGTTGAATCTTTTTATTTGAGATCCAGAAACATAAACATCACTGTCTGCAGGTAACATAGTAGCAGATCTTAAAACACCATGAGTGTCTTTTACTACTTCTAGAAAACCCTCAGCGAAAATGTTGCCACCTCGCTTAGTTTGTTCTGCAAGTATTGCAAGTATTAAATCACTTTTTTTGTAGTCTTGGGAATCTTGTATGTCTAGTTCAGAAGCTGTTTTTCTCAATTCAGCTAAAGTCTGATCTTCAAGCTCTTTAATGCTTGTTGACTTTGCTATTGAATCTTTTTTTGCCGGAGCCATAAGTATCTAATTAAAATTAAACTTTAATATTTATATATATTTTGTAATTGGGATTGTAAAACTTTCAAGAGTTGAAATTTGTTTATTGAAATCTATCAATGATATAACAACTTTAAGGGAAATTCAAATTATTGAAGAATTAAAAGCCTAATCCTAGAGTCCAGTAAGTTCACTCTAATTTCTTAGAATGATGTACGCGAACCAGACTCTGGGATTAGGCTTCCATGTGTACGCTTATCAAAGACATTATTATTATACCCTATAACTATATTTTGTCAACACCTATAGTATTTTCCCATCTTCATAGCTAAGTTACATTGCGCCTATCCTGTAAAGGTTTTATAAGAATAGAAAGCCCTCGTTGGCACGAGGGCTAAATTTTGACAGAACAAACTGATTTTTTAATCGCTTGTAAATACAAGCTTTTCCTCCTTTAGGGATGCTGTAATCT
>CAYUKX010000092.1:0-2223 GCA_964445405.1 uncultured Candidatus Saccharibacteria bacterium | reverse complement strand
TTATTGGTGCAACAACTGGATTAATTGCAATTGTAAGACCAACCAACTTAGTAGTTGTATTATTCTTTTTATTATTTGGTCTTTCTATAAATGGCTTAGGAACACAAATTCGACAAAGAGCAGCATTATATTTACGTAAATACAAAAAAATATTACTGATAAGTTTTGCTGCAATTGCTGTAGTAAGTATTCAAATTATTTATTGGTACATAATTACAGGTAGACTTTTTGTATATTCTTATACCGATGAATATTTTGATTTTAAGAACCCACAGATATTAAATGTATTGTTTAGTATTAGAAAAGGATTATTTTTCTGGTGTCCGGTATTACTATTCTCAATTCCAGGATTCTATCTAATAAGGAATAAAATTAAAGGCTTCAGTTTGCCAACAATAATTTTCTTTTTTATAAATGCATATATAGTTTCTAGTTGGTGGAGTTGGTGGTATGGTGGTGGCTTTGGGATGAGGGCTTTAATCGAAATATTTCCTTTTTTGGCTTTACCAATGGCAGCTACATTTGAACGGATCTTCGCACTAAGAAATAGATATGCGAAAGGAGTTTTAATACTATTTGCTTTAGTACTAATTATCTTTACTACATTCATGATGATTCAATATTGGAGAGGATTAATTCCCATAGATAACTCAGGAGTAAGCACCATTATTAATGCGTTACTAAATAGATCAATATAATCAATTTGTATAAAAAGTCTAAAGGGCAACGCAAGCGTTGCCCTTTAAGTTCGAGCTATCTGGCAAATGTTCCATCTGGCATCAACTCGAGAGTGATGACGTCCCCGATCTGCAACAGCTCGGAAGTCTGCCAGGTGTTGGCCTCTCCTTCTAGAAAGACCAGGTATTCAGTGACGACTGCTTCGCACTTGTCACCGATTTGCGGATCTGCTACTTCCCCGCAGGAGGGAATTTCGTCTCCATCCACGATAGCGGAGTTGTCGATCAGCCAGTCAGGGCTACTCTGCCTGAAAGGAATTCCACCTGACAGATACCCGACTGGATCGAAGACCATTCTAGTGTGGTATTCGTACAGACGGGGAATCTGTACCGATTCCACCCGCTCGACAATAAAACTCCCATAGCTACTGGTGCGAGGCAATAGCCACGCCATGAAAATTACGAACAGCGGAACTGTGATTATCAGCACCGCAAGTGACGTTTTATTCGAATTCTCGTACATAACCCCTCCATAAACGGAACAACTTATTATATCATGAATATATCAAATGTTAAACAAAGAGGTTACCAGTCTGTTCAAATCTGGCTAAGAACAAACAACGAGAATGAGGTTTTCTTATTTAAAGCTTCAAGAATATACTTTTCGATTAGTCCCCTATCGGATCTAGATTTAATACTTGTAATTACACCACTATCATCAATTTGAATGCTATCTATATGTGCCAAATGTTGCTCAACTACACCGGAAGCTTCATCATGAAGCTCAATGAGTATACAAGCTTGCATGTCGGGACTATCAACAATACTCCTTAGCTTTTCTATTGAACATTCACTTGGATTAAACATTTTTGAGAGGTACTTTCCTTCAAGTTTACCCTCTTCTTCTAAGGCCAAAAATAAATCAACAATGCTCAAACTAGAATTATAGTTTTGAATTGAAACCCACCTTGCAAGTTCTTTAGCTTTTTCTAAATCTAGCTTATCGTCTACCGAAACCAAAGATAAAATTGTTCTTGCAACACAACGCCCCGCTGGGCCTTTTGTTGGGTAAAGTAAATCTAGTAACTCAGCATCTGGAGTTTCCACAAACCTACTGGCAACACTCAAAGATTCAGATTCTGGATTTTGAACTTCTTGTGTTGCCATAGTTAGTTAATTACATTTTAATTTCTACCTGCTCACCACTCTTCATATCTTTAAGTAAATACTTACCTTCCGCAAGTTCATTTTCACCAAGAATAACTACATAATCAACATTCATTTTATTAGCTTGATCTAATGCCTTTCCCATTTTTTGAACATCTAGACCAACTTTAACAATATTTGATTCACTTTTTCTTAATATAGATGCCAAATCTAAAATCTTAGATGTTAGCTTTTCATCAAGTATAGGTAAATAATAACTTTTATATTCGGAAGTTAGATTTTTAAACATTCCGTATTCTTCCAAAAAGATTTTTGTTGTTTCATCACCTGGTGCGAAGCCTACTGCAGGGAACGATTGACTACCAAAAATTCCTGCTAA
>CAYUKX010000091.1:0-2272 GCA_964445405.1 uncultured Candidatus Saccharibacteria bacterium | reverse complement strand
CATTCGTAAATGAACCAAATCTTATATTTTTGAGGATAATAACTCCAAGTTCCACCCAGTATTAATAACTCAATTTTTTGAGTAGGGTGACCAATATTTTTTAATGCCTGCAATCTATTAAATACCTGACCATAAGGACTGAATCTATTCATTAAAGCTCTTTGAGCTCCAGGTTCACTTGCAATGTAGCTTTTTGGCATTCGTACATCGTTAGGGCAGAATATACATTGTCCTGGACATGCGAACGGCTTAGTGAGCACTGTAACCGTAGTAACGCCAGATGCCGTTCGCATTGGCTTTAGCTTTATAGCATCGGTAATATCTTCAAACCGCTCTATATCTACTGGTTCAAACCCTGCTTCTACTGCATTTTCGGATTTTGCAAAGTACTGTAGGCCAGCAATTATGCTATCTCGGCTAAAAATCTCGTTTTTATCTTTAGGGTGCTTTTTTAGAATTTTATCTAATGTTTTTAGATTAAAATCTTCTTGTGCAAGAATAGCTAAAATTATAGATTTCAGTTCTTCTTTATATTTTTCTGCGGTAAAGTTATAGCTTTGCATGTGGCAATTTTACCACACTATAGGTCATTACACGGACTTATGGGCAAAATTTACTGTGTAGCAATTTATTAATCTTTTGCCTTACCATTCTGATAAAATGGAGTAAATTAAAAGATTTATATGGATTTATATTCTACCTACGCACAAGAATTTTCGAATACTAGACAAGCTCCATGGGATGGCTGGAAGCATTTGCTTAAGTATTTAAAATCAACACCCAACGCAAAGATTCTGGATCTTGGCTGCGGAAACGGTAGATTTTTAAAATATCTAGTAGCTTCGGATATTCAAATAGGTAGCTATGTTGGAGTAGACAATTCATCTGAATTACTAAAAATGACGGATGAGTTTATGGATAAATCAAGAAGTGCAAATAGACTTTCAAAGTTTCAGTTATTAAATCTAGACTTTGAAGATATTGGGTGGGGCACTGAAATAACTGAGCAATTTGATTTTATTGGTGCTTTTGGCATTACCCACCACTTAAAAACGGTCAATAGTCGAAAAAAATTCTTCGAAACCGTAAACTTTTTATTAAAACCCGATGCTTACTTTGCAGTTACATTCTGGGAGTTTTTAAAAATGGACAGATACGCAAATAAGCTTACTCCTGTAGCAGTTGATGGTTCGCAAAATGATTTTGAAATGACTTTTGGAACAAATGGAGCAAAAAGATTCTGCCATTACTATAACCCCCTAGAGATAATTGAATTCACTCACAATTTACCTTTTAAAACAATTGAAGAGTTTAACGAGGATGGAGTTGAAAATAATCAAAATCACTACATAGTTTACAAAAAGAACTAATGGATTTTAAACGAAATACGGCTACACGTAACTTAACTACAAGAAAATTTAACACACAACTACGAGTATTTAAGGATAAGCACCTAAATTTTAAATCGATAGTTAAAATCATACTGCCCGGCCTTATTGTACTTATTGTTACTCCAATTGCTTTAGTATATACAGTAAATATTACCTACCAAAGAAGGACAATCACTACTGAATTTGAAATTCCTCTAGAATTAAGAACAGGAGTTGTAATACTTAAACAATCTGATATTTTATATGACTTTGATAACGCTAAACAAATAATTAACCTTGTTAAAGATTTATATACCAAAAAGAGAGTAACCCAGGTTTTAATTGTTGCTTATAACGATGACAAAACAATAATTCCATCTATAGAGCCTTATCAACAATTCTTTAAAGACATACCAACGGATAATTACAAAATAGATACCTCTGCAGAAACAATAGAAGAAGCTTGTGGCGTAATTAAAGATAAATATAATACTCAAAAGTTCATACTAAGTTCTTACAGTAACTTATTACCTAGAATAAGCTACGTGTGTAGTTTTCAAAATTTATATGTAAAGCCGTACTTACCTAAATCTCTAGCTATCACGACCCCTTCAGATGATTTTAATGAAACACTACAGATTATAATCAGATCGATATTCCCTGAATAAGATTGTTATACATATTGAACAATAAATTACTTAAAACCATTTCAAGTAAGTTGTAGAATGTAAGTAAGTTAAAAAAATTTATATGAATGGAAAAAAAACAATATTTATAGGAATTACTGGAATTGTTATAGCACTGGTAATTCTGGCAGTAATACTATTACTTTCACAATTGAGCAGTGTACCCATTACAAATAACTCAACGGTCTCAAACCCCGTAAGTGATGCAAATAACGT
>CAYUKX010000090.1:0-2330 GCA_964445405.1 uncultured Candidatus Saccharibacteria bacterium | reverse complement strand
AAATATAACATTCCAATTATTACTGTAATTAAGCCAGAAAAAGAAGAGTATATTGCATATGTTGCAAGCAAATGGAGTAATGATTTTAATAAATTCTTAACTCAAATTGAAGAATTTAACCCTGTTTATCTTACAAAAAAGGATACAGAAGTTTTATTCAAATTTGATGCAAAATACATTGATAAATACATTGAGTATGCTTCTCAAAGTGTTGAGGGTAAGTATGCATGGCACGATGCAGTAAGTGAATCAGAGGTTGTAATTATATTTGGAACCGACAAAGCTGAATTTGGTGGAGTTGATATTGCCAGAATACCTAAGTTTATGGCCGATGAAAATATCTGGATTAAAATGAAGGACTTTGAAGAAGGCGTAAGACAATATCCAGATATCTGGACTATGTATTACAATTCTGACTATAAAGAAAAAATTTGTACTACAAATGGTTCAAAACTTGTTGAATCAGGAGAGTTTACTGGTTTAACAAGCGAAGAAGCTACAACTAAAATGCAGAACTGGTTAACTGAAAACAGTATCGGAGTAAAAAAAACAAATTTCAGACTAAGAGATTGGTTAGTTTCAAGACAAAGATATTGGGGTTGCCCTATTCCAATTGTTTATGATCCTCAGGGTAATGCACACGCAATAGACGAAAAGGATTTACCTTTGTTATTACCAACAGATGTAGATTTTAAACCAACTGGAGAATCTCCAATTAAAAGTAGTCAAAGCTTTAAAAAATTAGCAGAAGAAAGATACGGTGAAGGCTGGTATTTTGAAGCAGATACAATGGATACGTTTGTAGATTCAAGCTGGTATTACTTTAGATATACTTCTGAAGGTGACCAAAACGAATTTGCACGATCTGAAGATATGAATTACTGGTTACCTACTGACTTATACATGATCGGTGTAGAGCACACTGTTTTGCATTGTCTATACTCAAGATTCTTTACAAAATTCCTTTACGATCAAAAGTTAATTAACTTTGATGAACCATTCTATAAGATGAGACATATGGGCACAATTTTAGGCCCTGATGGCCGAAAAATGAGTAAAAGATGGGGAAACGTAATAAACCCTAACGATGAGATTGAAAAGTATGGTGCAGACACATTAAGAATGTACGAAATGTTTATGGGACCATTAGAAGAGCCAAAACCATGGAACGACAGAACTGAATCAGGTGTCTTTAGATTCCTATCTAGAGTTTGGGTTACTAACGAAAAGGTAAAAAGTACTGGAACAGAAGATAAAACAAAACAGATTAGAATAGTTAATAAGTTAGTCAAGAAAATATCAGAGGACATAGATAATCTATCGTTTAATACTGCAGTTGCAAAATTCATGGAAATTTTAAATTCCTTGAATACATTCAGTACCATTGATAAAGAAGTATGGTCAATTTACCTAAAATTATTAGCTCCATTTGCTCCATACATTACAGAGGAATTGTGGAATATGAATGGCTTTGCATACAGTATTCATACACAATCTTGGCCAGAATATAATGCCGAAATTGATGTTGAAGATCAAGTAACAATTGCGGTACAAGTTAATGGTAAGCTAAGAGCAACAATTAATGCTGCGTTCGATTCTACTCAAGAAACAATAGTTGAGAATGCTATGGCAATTGAGTCTGTAAAAAAGTTTGTAACAACCGAACCTAAGAAAGTTATTTACATTAAAAATAAATTACTAAATATAGTAGTTTAATAGTAAAAGTGAGTATTTTAAACTCAGAGTTCACCTTTCCAGCTGATATTTTGGAGTGAATTCTGGGTTAAGACCTTGTATAGCCTCAGTAGCATAACTATCCCACTTCTAGACTTGTAAGTTACAAAAATGGTATAATACTTGTTAACGGGGCCCACTCCAAAGAATCGCGTTTGGGTCTTAAGGCAACTTAAAAACCCAAATGAGGAAAGTCTGGACTCCATTGCGGTCTCGACTGGTAGTTCTGCTACCAAACCAAAGCTGTTAAAAGCCTAGGTTTCGAGATAGACACCCTTAACTAAAGAGTAATTAGAAAGTCTGGTTTTAGAAGTAATTCAAGGATAGGACTAGTATAAGCTTTTGAGGTATGGGCTGGGAGCAATCTTAGGGAGAAAAGGGCAACAGAGAACAAACAACCGCAAGTTAGTTTAGTAATATGTACGTGATATTACTAATGCTAACTTTAGGTAAAGGTGAAAAGGTGGGGTAAGAGCCCACCGGCTTTAGTAGCAATACTAAGGTGCAGGCAACCCCTGTCTGGAGCAACCAATTATTTGGGCAATAGATAAATGATTCTTTAAACAGAATCCGGCTTATGGATGGACCCCCGTTTT
>CAYUKX010000089.1:0-2359 GCA_964445405.1 uncultured Candidatus Saccharibacteria bacterium | reverse complement strand
GGTCTTCCCTAAAATTTACTCTGTCTTAATCTTATCCCAAGGAACTTCGTTTACAAGATTTAATATAAAGTCTAGGCTCTTGTTGTAGTTATCCACTGTAATAATTCCCTCTCTATAGGTTATTACCTTATCCCTATCTAATACAAATTCAACTTTATATTCTTGTCCCCCATGCTTAATTATTACTGTGTTCTTTTCACCCCAAGATTTACCTGGGTGCTTTTGAACTAATAGTTTATAACTACCAGTGGTATTGTAATTTAGATTGTCAGGTAAGTTATAACTTACATTTAATTGCGTTTCAGGGATTGGTGTTTCGGCAGAACCTCTTCTAGAGTCAAATTGAATAATATTATCACTTACGTATTTTTGTACCTGATCATCAAAATACTCTACTGGTGAATAATAAAGATAACCTGAGTTTTCGTATCCATCAGAATTTACATTACTTGAACCATTTGGCATAAAATATCTTACCCATGCTCTATATAAGAATCTGCCACTCATATCGTATTGGTCTAAATAAGAATCTTGATAAACTTCTGGTTGAACCCAATGAGCGTTAACATTCTTAGAAATATTCCCATTGTCGTCTATATTAACTGTCTGAGTTACATCGTCTCTTAACCATCTGTTGATTTTAAGAGCACAGTTTTGAGCTTCACTCATTTGAAAGTAATCACCATCAAACGATTTTGCAGTTTCACCACTAAATCCATATTTTTCAAGGTAAGCCTCTAGAGAAGCATCATTTGGAGCATAAATTCCTAAATCCTTAGCTTGAATGGAAGTCACCATTGCACTAATTATATTGGCCAAATCTGCAATCTTAAATTCAAATAACTTCTTTTTTGCAGCATTTGCAATATCTTTTATTATAGATTTTCGCTCTGGATTACCTCTATTTTCTACGCTATCAGTCTTTGATTTAATCAAATCGTATAACTTGTCAGATGTCACTGTACCAAACCCCTCTACTTCAAGTGGGTCTAATAAATCAATTAATGTTTCAGCAAAATGATTATTAATTATTAAAACATATTCATACTCAGGAAAATCAGCCGGTGAATAATAGTTAGCAACGTTATAGTAATCAGATAACATTTGCATTGTTAACTTTAAATCAGGATAAATTCCTGCATCTTGTGCTCTTAAGTAATATGCACCACAACCATATTCCATTAATGTTAATTGACCATATATGTTTCTATATCCTACATCTACGCCTAGGTCATACGAAACATGGGTTTCTAGGTTCCACATATCTTCAAGGTTAATATCTCCAATTTCGCCATTACTCATAGATAGAGTCCCGAAGGCACTTAAAAGACCTCCTGAAGCTCTCATTTCTGTTTCATTTTGAAGTATGACAAGATAATTGGCAGGATCATCTGACCCAATAATTTCAGGGATATGGCTTAAAAACTCCATTGTCTGCTTAGATAGGCTTGGGAATTTTGTAGAAAAATCATCAACCTCTGTAATAATTGCAGCATAGTTAGTGTCTCCAATCTGAGGTATATAGTTAGTATCAATTCTTTTTACTTCGTCAAAAATGCCTATTAATTGCGGCTCAATTTTACTGTAGAGAGCTAGGTACTCCGGCAATTCCTTCATTATTAATGAAAACGCGCTATCTTCCTTTTTTTCTCCAGTTGTTGGATCGAGCACAATAACTGTATTCGGATCGCCTTTCTCAGTTTTAAAACCAGTAACTTTTAGCAAGTTCTTAAGATCAGGTAGCGTTGTATCTAATAAATTTGAAGTCTTATCTAGAATGTTTCGCATTACCTGGAAATTATCGTAATAGCCTTTTGTATATTCTAAATTCTGTAAAAACTCAAACCGATCAATTTCGCTATTAATATTACTTAAGTCACTTTTAATATCGGCAAAATAAGTATCAATATTGCTTAAATCCTTATTGTCAAAATCTGCGATTAGCGAAGTAGCACTAGCTTGAATACCATCAACAGACTTTTTAATTCTTGAGTATGGGACATAAATAAATGTGTACGTCAGGGCACCAACAATGCCAATAAGAACAAATAATATGATCAAAACGATCAAGGATTTTCTACAACCTTTGCGTTTTGGGATTTCTTGAGATTTAAAAGAAACATACTTAGTTTTAGTGTCTTGAGCAGAAAAATTGGAAGTAAGATTTGACTCTAAGGAATCATTACTAGGGGTGGGATTAACTGAATTAGTGGTCTCCTCTATCTTTTTGTTTTTAGTGAATTTAAATGTTTTCATGTCTGCAATAGTATATCAAAAGAAAAAGTAAAAGTTTTTATATTGCTTTAAATTGATACTTAATTAAAGCAAATGTATACTTACTAATATTAATAATAATTAA
>CAYUKX010000088.1:0-2543 GCA_964445405.1 uncultured Candidatus Saccharibacteria bacterium | reverse complement strand
TTAATTCCACCTTGTTCAAGCGCTGTTTTATAGGTTTCTTGGTCTGTAGCATTTAAACTATTCCAACCGGGAATTCTTGCAGCGATTGTATCGCCTGCAGCAGTAATCCCTAATACTGGCTGTACTAAATTAGTAACTTTTAATAATCCGTTGTAATTAAATACTTTTTTAATACTAATCATTAAATCGGTAATATTAACAAAAGTTTTACCTTGTTTTCGGTATTTTTCTACCCAGGTGGAATCGTTTGCATTTATAGTCAGGTTATCGAATGCGGATTCACTCATTTGTAATACAATACCATCTAGTCCTAAATGCTCATGTGAATAATAATAAGTAACTAATACTACAAATTCAGATTCGTTGCTGGTTCTTGCAAAATTACCTAACCACACTTTTGTACTATCTAATATTTGTAATAGTGGTGCTAGAACATTTAGTTGGGCAAATAGATTTGCAATTGAACCAGTTGATAAAACAATTAATTCTGATTGTTGCAAAATATTAATAATTTCGGTGTGATTAGAATTTATATCTTTTAAAGTAAGGACACTGTTATCTGATTGTTTAACTAATTTATATGTAGAAGGCGATATAGGTAATTTTGCACTATCAACTTCTGATTCGCTAACAAATTCAATGCCTGTATCTAGATTTTTACCACGTAGTTCTAGTACCTCTGAATAAATAAAATGCGGAAAAACTTGCGCAGGTAGCATTTTTAGAGACCGTAATTCTTTAAAAAACTCTTCATGATTGCAATTTTTATTTATAAAAAGGAAAGTAAGGAATAAATTGCCGATTTTATGGTTTGGCTCAGAGGCTTCTATTTCAGTAAATACTTCAAAGTAATTTTTACAAAACTTTATAAAATCTTTTGCATAAAGTTCTTTTTTTTCGATCTTTAAAATCTTACAAAACTCAGTGCAATGCTCTATAAATTCTTTTATGTTGGTTCCTTTATATGCAGCAACCATTTGATCAAGCTTTAGTTTGCCTTCCTGCTTATCTTTACTTAGGTGGAATACGTATCGTCCAATATTAGCTTTTAAGTCTCCCATTGGAACAATTTTATATGTTTCAATATCCAAGCCCATATTAGGTAGAACGCGTTGTAAAACACCTGTGTGTCCTCCAGAATCATCTGTGCCAAGCACTAAGTGTATTTGATAATCTTTGTACTTACTATCTGTAGTAAGTTGGTTGTATGCCGAAGACCCATGTCCTCCAACGCCTAATATTGTGATTATCTTTTTACTATTCAATTATTTTTATGTCTAATAGGTTATTAATTTCTTTTACGCCTACGGGTGTAGGGCTATTCGAGTGTTTATCACCTTCTCTTTTAATTCTAATAAATTCAACATTATTTATAGTGTTTTTGAACACACTTGGCTTGTCATCAATCCAATAAATTCTTTTATTTGCTAGCCAATCATTCGAGTTAGCATTTTGGCTTAAATATATGTTCTTATCTGTGTTTACAATTATATAAGGTAATCGGAATTTACCAAAACTACTTATATGTTGTTTGTACTTAAAATATTTTGCATCGGCGTATGTATAAACAACAATACTTTTCTTATATTTTTGAATAAAATCGATTGTTTCTTGATATAGATAATTTGTATTGGTGGTTAACAAATGTTGCTTAAGCTCTTTTATTAAACCATTTACATTTCTAAAACCAATTATCTTGAGTTGCTTTTTTAAACTATGCGGCAGACCATCTTCTTTTGCTTTATCAAAGCTAGAATAGAATTCTTCAAGTGGTAGTTTATAGGTGGTGTTTAGATATTCAGCAATGTGCTTATGGAATAAGTCAGAGTTGAATAATGTGCCATCAAAGTCGAGTAAAAGTATTGAATGCATAAATAAATCATTATTAGTTTAAAAGTATAAACGCAAATGAAATATTCAGTCAAACTTTAGAAGGTTTATGACAAGTGAGTTACTACTTGTCGAAAGTTGCATTATTCCGGTTGTTTTAATTCCCGAATCTGTGTTCTCAGAGTTACATAAACTTTCAACAGTCTAGAAAGGTTTTGCAGATTGCTTGTTACAATTGGCGAATGAAGTCCTTCAAGGTAGAACCCTTGAACGAATTAGCATCGCTAACTTCTACACCAGAATTTGTTACAACCAGCTTGCCGGTTATAACATCGTATGTGTAGGTAACTGGACCAACAATTGTCTTGCAGTGGATATCTAGTTTTAGGCTATAGGCATTTAATTCAATGCTTTTAGCTTCAAACTGGTAAAAATATTGATTCCACATTACCGCTTTCCATGTTTTTCCACCATCAGTGGAAACTTCAGTGGATGTGCAGGCTTTGCTTACTACTGTGACTGGTTTTCTGTCGTAAGGCTTATCGCCCCAAACATCCCAGTTATGCATTAAATCAAACTCCGCAATTCTTTCGAATTCGAAGTAATTCAAAATGGTAGTGCGTGCTGCATAATGGTTCCGAATTCGAACTTGAAATTTATCCCAAGAGTCGAATTCAATGGTCCTTGAAACAACTGATGCTTCATCGTAGAAC
>CAYUKX010000087.1:0-2611 GCA_964445405.1 uncultured Candidatus Saccharibacteria bacterium | reverse complement strand
TCACTTACTTGTACTGGAACTTGAAAGTTTGCTCCACCAATTCTTCTACTTCTAACTTCGATTTTTGGTCTTACATTCTCTACTGCTTTTTCTAAAGCTTCTGTTCCTTTTGTTTTGGTTCTTGTAGCTAAATCTTCTACTGCCTTAAGAACAATTGTTCTAGCAGTTTGTTTTTTACCGTCAAGCATTACGTAGTTTGTAAATTTAGAAACTAATTCACTTCCGTATATCTCATCAGGTTTTAATACCCTTACTGGTGCTCTCTTTCCTCTCATTTTTTTATATTAATATTTAAGAATTATGTAATTACAAAGTTCTCCCTTTCGGAATACTCTTCTTGTCTTACGATTATTTTTGCTAAGTTGGATTTTGCTCTAAAGAATCACTTCTTTTTTGCGATTTCTCCTGCCTTAGGCTTTTTTCTTCCGTATCTACTTCTAGCCTGTCTTCTACCCTCAACTGGTGACGCATCGTATACACCTCTTACTACTTGGAATTTTACTCCAGGTAGGTCAGGTTTCTTTCCAGCTCTTAAAAGAACAACAGAGTGCTCTTGAAGGTTATGACCTTCCCCTGGAATATATGCAGTCACAATTTGCTTGTTTGAAAGTCTTACTCTTGCGATCTTTCTTAAAGCAGAATTAGGTTTCTTAGGCGTCATTGTTTTTACAGAAATGCAAACTCCTCTTCTGAATGGGTTAGGACTCATAAAGTATTTGTTCTTTACCCCATTGTAATTGAAGTGCATTGATTTGATTTTGTCGTCTTCAGAGAATAGTAATCCTTTAAATCTAACAGTTTTAGTTTTTGGACTTCTTCCCTTTCTAACTAATTGCGAAACTCTTGCCATAGTTTAATTAAATTATTTTAAATTATCACTTGTACTCAATGTATTCATTGAATCTTCAGCTTGCTCATCCATCTCAGGTTCGGCTACTTCTTCAACAACAGCTTCTAATAAGCCTAGCTTTCTTTTTAGCTCGTCCCCTAGTGGAACAGGTCTGCCGATTATAACATTTTCTTTCAAACCTCTCAAATGATCTACCTTTCCAATTAATGCAGCATCTGTTAACACTCTAACCTGTTGCTCGAATGATGCAGCAGATAAGAAGCTTTCAGTTCTTAATGCAGAGTTTGTAACTCCCATTAATACTCTCACAGCTTTAATTGGCTTTTGTTTTTCCTCAGATAGTTTCTTGTTCTCAGCTTCCAAGTCTAGAATATCTACATAGTCACCTAATAAGTATTCTTCACTGTCTCCACTGTCAGAAACCATTCCGTATCTTGCCATTTGTCTTACAACAATTTCTAAGTGCTTATCATCAACTTCAATACCAGAAATACCTAATACTTCTTGTACTCCTTTAATAATGTATCTTTGAGCTTCTTCAATTGTCTTTAGTTTAGCTAACTCCTTAGGGTCAATAGAACCGAATGTTAGTTGGTCTCCTTTTTCTACAGTTTGACCATCCTTCACAACTAAGTTAATTAAGCTTTCTGTTTCTTTTTCAATTTCAACTTCTTTTGCACCATCTAATGTTATAGAGTTGCCTTCTACAATTACTACTCCACCAAATTCAGCTTGTAATTCTTTCTTTTTAATAACTGCTAATACCTCTCCTGTCTTTACTAATTTACCGCTTTTTACTACGATATTTTCAGCATTTTCTAGAGTGTACTTTTTTGTCATCTTCTTTTCGCCAGTTACTCTTACAATAATTTTCTTCTTGTCATCGATAATCTTTACAACACCTGTAATATCAGATAGTAAAGACAATGCTTTTGGCGTTCTAGCTTCTAGTAACTCCTCTACTCTTGGTAAACCTTGAGTAATGTCAGCACTTCCAGCTCTAGCGTCAGATTTTGATTTAAGTGTTAACTGTGTTGCAGGTTCTCCCAATGATTGAGAAGAAATTGTACCTACAGCTACTCCTATTTCAACAGGTTTTCCTGTTCCTAAGTCGTAACCATAACACTTTTGACAAATTCCGTGAGGAATATTACATGTAATTGCACTTCGTACCTTTACACTTTCGATTTCAGCAATTGCATCGATTTGTTTTGCTAAATCTAATGTTATTGCATCATTTCTTTTTAATATTACTTCTCCAGTTTTTGGATTTACTAAATCAGCTGCTAAGTATCTTCCCTTTAGTCTATTTGTAAATGATTGAATTCTCTTTGCAGATCTTTCAATGTTTAATCCCTCTAATGTTTCACAGTCATCTGTATTTGTAATAATATCTTGAGCAACATCGTGTAATCTTCTAGTTAAGTAACCAGAGTCAGCTGTTCTTAAAGCTACGTCTGCGAAACCTTTTCTAGCTCCTCTTGCAGCAACAAAATATTCAAAGTTTGTAAGACCCTTTTCAAAGTTGTTCTTTAAAGGTAGGTCTACAATGTTTCCAGATGGGTCAGTTACAAAACCTTGTACTCCAGAAATCTTCTTTACCCAAGGAGCAACAGGAATAGCTTTTGAGTTACTTAAATCAACAAGGTTTGTTGATTTCTCTTGAGCTAAGTTCCAAATCTCTTCTTGAATCTTTTCAACTTCTTTTTGCCATTCATCTCTTCTTCTCCACTTTAATTCGTTTTCTGTAATGAAACCTTC
>CAYUKX010000086.1:0-2637 GCA_964445405.1 uncultured Candidatus Saccharibacteria bacterium | reverse complement strand
TTATTTGATAAATCGATTATCATCACTTTTCTTGCGTCATCCCATTTCCCAGTTGCATGAAAAAATGCCATTGGTGAACTATATGCTAGGGTCATTACATCTTCCTTTGGAAATAATGAGGAAACCTCCATTGGAATAAATGACTTACCTGTTGAGGAAGGTGCATTAAAGATAATGTTAAACTGAGAGTTTTCTGTGTAGATTGAAAGCATACACAGAAACGCTACTAATTTATTCGTATTATCTTTCTTAATTGTCAAACCCAGTATTTCAACTATCTCTTCTAGGGATATTAAACTAAATTCATTTTCTGCTTTTGTAATATTATTTTTCATTGTCATATTGAATTAATGTAATAAAAAGGCATTCTTATCTATCACTTATGTTCAATGCTTCTCCTGAGCCAAATAATGGAAAATCATTTCTAAAATAAAGCTTCTTAGTAACCTTGCTACTACCTAAGATCGGGCATGTGAAGCTAAGATGACCCTCTTCATCCTCAAAAATGAGTATTTCCTGAGAGATGTGAACATTTTCATTGCTATCAGTGGGCTCGAGTATAAATCCATAGTGAAATTCCAGATAATCAAAAGTCCCATTACTTCTACCGATGTGTAGATAGAATAATTGATCTCCTTTTAAGTTGTATGCATAGTGGAACTTCTCAGGTATTTCAAAATCTTCATTTATAGATAAACCATTTAAGACTAAATCATCTATATTAATGATAACTGTCGCATCTGAGTGCTGGATTTTGTTTAGGTTAGGAACTTTCATAGGTAATTAAGTAAAAGATAAATAAAGGTCAGTGAACTCAAAACTTTCAATTACCGTTTAAGGTGGTTGTCTTGTTTTTATCATTTTCATTTTTATTAATAATTAAATTCATTTTTTCTGGTTTGCTAGATGTTGCTAGTATGAGTTGCGAAAATAAGCCCTTTAGGTTTTCAGCAAATAGCTTCAAGTCGCTATCAGCTAATTGAATCTGATAATCTTCTAAGAGGATTTGTTTTAGCTCTACTAATAGCTCGTTACTTATCATAGATTCGTGCTTTAATAATCCTTAGTTGCTGATAAAATTGTTTAGGTTCAATTCGCAGTTCGTTTTGCCAAAATGCTTCAACTAATTTTTGAAGTTCTAGAGAGTTATCAAAAGCAAATTCAATTCTGTTATTATTTGACCTATCTATGTATTTGATGGGAAAATGTAAGCTGATTGTAATAACAAGTGATAAATCACTAGTATTGAAGAGGTCGGTAATTTTCATAATCATATAATTAAAAACTTATATGATGAGGATACCTACACTTTTAGTCTCAAAACATTGGGAAAAAGGTGAAAATGGGATGAAAATTTAATTGGAAGTTATTCTATATCCTTTGGAACGCACAGTCTGAATCATATTTCTTATAGAAATTGCAATATCTTTAGGGATTTGTGCCTGTGTTAAATCTTCCATTAGCTGACTTTTATATTGTTGAGTAAGTTCAGCTGGTTGACTAAACTTATCTTTAATATCAACTTCTTTAATAATAGTCTTGTACTCAATTACTAGTTCAGGGTTCTTCAGCAATAAAATTAGCATTCCCACAGACTTTTTACCTATAGGAATATTCTTATACCAGACATTATCCCAGGCTAGCATGCACATACTTTCATTTATTTGTAATTTCCCAAATTTTAGGATTGATGAGTTATTGTTAATGAGTACTTCATCCTCAAGATTCAAAAGCATATTCCTAAGCCTAAATATAATGTATCTATGGAATAATTCAAACATTCTTCTAATTTCAATCGCTTCAGGGAGTTGAGTTCGGTTATTTAATGGTTCATCCTTCAGTATAGAATATACTTCATTACTTAATATTTGATTGTCTTCTATAATAAGAGGGTCGGCCCCAATCTTCTTTAATCTTTCTCTATTATCAACATCATTGTCAATAACCATTGCAATTAGACTTAAGACTCTAAATGCTTCCCATGCCTTTACATCTTTTTTTATTCTCCAGTGCTTAAATCGTTCAAGAAATTTCTGATAATCATCAGTATTATTTAGCTTTATGTCATCACTAAAATCAATGATGGACTCTAGGTTTACTTTAGGGGTTATATTAATAATAATTCTTATTAGTTCAAGAATTTTATTATGAACTAGAATAGCTTTATTTTCTCTAATGGGTATTTCATTAGCTAAAACTTTAGTTAAATAATTTAGCTCATTCTTAATTGTTGGATTACTTTCATCCTCAAGAAGTTTACTTAATTGTTTAATTATCGCTTCAAGCTCAATTAGTGCTTTACTATGAGTCGCTTCTAGTTCAATGTTTTCGGTGTTTTCAATTTCCTGCAGTTCTTTAATTACATTTAAACCAACAACGCTTCCGTTCACTTTAATATCTGGTTTATCATGTTCGAGGTTTACAGAGTAGTGATAATTCAATAAGGCTTCAATATATTCTGCTATTTTATAAAATAACTCTTTTTCACTAATTGATTGAGTCTCAAAAATACTTTTAAGTTGATCTATTAAATTGTTATATTCATCTTTTTTAATTCTCATATTGTTGTAATTATACTTCCAATAAGCTATAGAACAAATCTATATGAATTAAAAAGTCAAGATAGTATAATTGCCT
>CAYUKX010000085.1:0-2789 GCA_964445405.1 uncultured Candidatus Saccharibacteria bacterium | reverse complement strand
AAGTCTTCAGTTAGTTTCCTTTTTTGATCCTTTCAACTTGAACTTGGTTCCCAGTTTGTTAATGCAGTATAAATTCCGCTTATTGAGGAGGTAATATAGTTATTGTGACACTGTCCTCTGCAAAAGTATTAGTGGTAATTGCATAAGATAGCCCTACAGTATATGAATATGGTGTATCCCAATGACCACAGAATCTATAGTTAAAATTATTACCATATGCGCTCTCACTCCCTCCGTTCATAGACCAAAATAATTCTTGATCTGGAAGTTCGCCGTAAACTGGATGTATTATTCTTCCACTTAAATATATATCGACATAATAAGGACAATACCTTGGGTACATTTCGTATGGAGTGGCTTCGGGAACATTGTAGTAAGATTGTCCTTCGGTTGGGGTAAATATTTCAACTATAACTGGTTGATCAACTGGTGCTGGGTTGTTTGCAGGAGTTTGATTTGAAGGTTGCTCTTGAGGCGTAATGCTTACCAAAGGAGTACTTTCTATTATGATTTCAGGTTCAAAAGCTTTTTTCTGTTCATCATTTTTTAAGCCAGTTTGTTCATCTTGTTGTTGATCAATTACTACGTCTGGTTGTGGTATTGCAACAGTTGGTGTACTTACTATAGGGTATGATAGTGAATCTGTATTTAAAGATGGAATTCTGCTTTGGATAATTAAAACAGCGAAGATAGCTAACGTTGATAGTACTAAAAACAATACAATAAGATGCTTACGACTTTGCATACAATCAGATGAATAGATGTAGAGCGATTATAGCATATTGTTACCTGGCAAACGTTTTACTGCAGTAGCTGGAATTACTGGTCAAATAATGCAAGTTAAATGTAGCGTACTAAATGTAAAGTAATCTTGACATTGGCAAAAATTTGATTTAATATTCTAATATTAATTTTTACATATTCAACTTATGTCTTACCAAGAAAAAAAGACTCTCGTTACAATCGCTACTGGAATAATTATTCTTATTGCGTATATTGCCTTAATTTTGCCTAAATATGCAGTTGGTGTAAATTCTGAAGATCTAAAGTTTTGGGCATCTACAATTCTTTCCTTTATTGGAATCTCGGTTGTAGTAATTATAGTAGTACAAATTCTTTTTCATATTCTATTCTCAGTTTCTATAGCTGTTAGTGAAAGCGTGAAAGGAGCAATTAAAGATGAAAGTGTAGATGACAAATCAATAATAGACAGAAAAATAAAAATTGAAATGGTAGAAGACGAAAGAGATAAAATTATTGAGCTTAAAGCAACACGAATTGGTTATTCTTTTACAGGATTAGGAGTTGCAATTGCACTATTCTCACTAGTTTTTGACTACTCACCTGCAATAATGCTGAACATTCTATTCTTAAGTTACCTTATAGGTAGCCTAATCGAAGGTTTTGTTCAACTATTCTATTATAGAAAAGGATACTAAAATCCATGAAAATAAAAGTAAATAATAATGTTAGAAAATTCAGATTCTCTAATAATGAAATGACTCAACTTGATCTTGCAGAAAAAGTTGGCGTTTCGAGACAAACAATAATTTCTATTGAATCAGAAAAATATGTACCTTCGCTTGAGTTGGCATTTAAGATAGCAGAGGTATTTAAGGTAAGTATTGATGAAATTTTTAATTATGAAGTTTTAAACAAATGAAAGCAGTAATTTGTACAAGGTATGGTCCACCTGAAGTTTTAAAGATAGTAGAAACTAATAAACCTGTTATTAAAGATAATCAAGTTTTAGTTAAGGTTTATGCAACAAATGTAACATCTGGCGATGTCAGAATAAGGGCATTTAACGTTCCGATATCTTTTTGGATTCCAGGAAGATTGTTTTTAGGAATTACCAAACCAAGGAATCAAATATTAGGATCTGTATTTGCTGGAAAAATTGAACAAGTCGGCAAGGATGTTAAGAACTTTAAAATTAATGACAGAGTTTTTGGATTCAAAGAACTAGAAGGTGGAACTTACGCAGAATACATTAGTATTGATGAAGATAAAGCTATTACAACAATACCTGAAAACTATTCCTATATAGATGCTTCTGCAATTCTTTGGGGTGGTGGAACATCTTTTTATTTTTTGAAGAAAGCAAATATTACAAAAGACCAAAAAATTCTTATATATGGTGCATCTGGTAGTCTAGGCACTAGTGCTATTCAAATAGCTAAATATTATGGGGCAAATGTTACAGCAGTATGCAGTACTGAGAATGTTGAGTTAGTTAAATCTTTAGGTGCTGATAGAGTAATAGATTACAAAGTAAGTAAATTCTACGAAGAAGAAATAAAATATGACGTTATTTTTGATACAGTAGGCAAATGTCCAATTTATGATTCTATTAACTCGCTTAGTGCTAATGGTACTTTTATAAATGCTGTAGGTACTCCTGGTATTAACATAAAGATTAAAATGGCACTTATCGGAACCAGAAAAATTTATGTTAGTGGAACATTTACTGCTTACAAAGAACTTGTTAATAACATTAAGGATCATGCTCAAAAAAATGTACTTAAACCTGTTGTAGACAAAATCTTTACTTTAGATGAAATAGTTGAAGCACACAGGTATGTTGATTTAGGTCACAAGAAAGGCAATGTAGTAGTTACTGTTGATTGATAGTAAAACTATTCGAAAGAATACACCTTATACTTTATAATCAGTGTAAATAATTATTTACTCATCTAAATGAAAATAAAATTAACTGAACTAGAATCGTTAACAAGTAAAGCATTAGCTAAATATGGTTACAGTGAATCTGAAGCAAAGGTAATTCA
>CAYUKX010000084.1:0-2900 GCA_964445405.1 uncultured Candidatus Saccharibacteria bacterium | reverse complement strand
AAAGTAATAAAGCGCAATCCGTTTGGAATGTATTAAACGAATACATTACCAGCAACAAAGTTACATTAAAAACAAATGCTGCAGTAACAGGTATAACACTAAACCCCGATAACACATTTAAAGTTAAACTAAAAAACGATGCAGTAGTTGGTAAAGCATGCATTGTTGCAACTGGCGGAACTAGCCACCCCGAGACAGGCTCAACAGGCGACGGGTTTAAATGGTTAAAACAATTAGGGCATACAATTGCACCTAATTCATTTGCATTAGTGCCAGTTGCTGTTAAAGAATCCTTTGTTAAAAATATTTCTGGTATTGCTTTAGAGCAAGCAGTAATTAGAGTTTATCAAGATGGTAAAAGACAAGCAGCAAAGGAAGGTAAAATATTGTTTACTCACTTTGGATTAAGTGGACCAGCAGTATTAAATTTAAGCAGTCAAATTGGAGAATTATTACAATATGGCGCAGTAAACATAGAAATTGATTTACTACCTCAGTTTGATAATGGAATGTTAAAAACAGAACTATACAATGTATTAAGTACAGATATTAATAAGAAGATTAAAAATACATTAAATAATTTAATTCCAAGTGGATTAGTACTTACTGTTTTAGAGTTAGCAAATGTTGATCCCGAAAAACCAAACAACATTATCACTAAAGAGGAGCGATTAAACATTGCAAGAATATTAAAAGCTATTCCATTAACTGTAAAACATTTACTTGGCGAAGATAAAGCAATTGTAAGTTCCGGAGGAGTTGTAATGGAAGAAATTGATTTTAAAACAATGATGTCTAGGGTTGTACCAAATCTATTTATTATTGGGGATGTTATAGATATTGATAGACCATCGGGTGGTTATAGCTTGCAGTTGTGTTGGAGTATGGGTTGGGTGGGTGGGGGGAGTTGCTAGTTACTGACTATTAGCTGTAGGCTTAAGTGAAACAATCAGTTGATGAAATTCGTTGAAACTACTAACTTTTCCCAACTGGGTCATGTATTCTATATCGCTAGCATCTAGTTTACTTAAAATTGAATGTAAGGCTGCTCGACTTTTATCATAATCAAAGCTTACACTTTCTAGTATTCGTCTCAACACTTTAGCAGGATGGTAAATTACATCCTCAATCTCTACTTCATGAAGACTATGACCCACTAGAGCTTTTATATGGTTGTGTGTAAGCCTAGAATCAACTTTAAATAAAAAATCTTTGATTCCCAGGATCCATGCTTCTATCTCCATAACTGAAAATATCAAATATATATTTGTTGGGTCAGACATTTTTTTTATAGTTTCAAGAGATTGATTCCTAAATTTATCGTTAATTATCCTACTTACTGTTTGCGGAGGTAAACCCATTTCACGGATTGCATCTTTATAGTCCTCTCCATACATATCTCTAATCCCTACAACCAAAGTATAACCCCGCTCAAATAGATTTCGTTCGCGTAATTTCATTTCTCCTAAGACCCTATTATCGTTATCCACACTAAATATGGTGAATTCAATTTGCGCATTGGGTACTAAATAATCTTCAACAATTTTTTTTGCTCTTATTCCTCCAACTAAATTTGATGATTTAATATTAATATCAGTATATTCAAATACTATTTGTAGTAATTTACGTATAAAAATTAATTCAGTTTGCCCTTCAACAAATACAGCAACTTTTTTCATGTATTTATTTATCAATTACTTCATTTAAATAATCTGATGCGAAGAAATCAAAGTTATTTAGGCCTGTATATTTAAAGTTTTCAAATAAATCTTTGTTATTCGAATAGTTTATTGATTTTACAATATTATCCTTTCTATATAAATAATTCCAATCCTTTACAGTTATCTCATTCATTAGAAAACTATCATTCGAAGATGAAATAATTTGAATATTTTTCTTTTTTATCTTACTAATTATTAATTTTGTAAATTTTACAGATCTTTCGTAATCTAAGCCTTCACATAAGTCATCAATAACGAATAAAGACTCCCTTTTACTTGATAGGTAATAGTTCAGAATTACTAATAATGAAAAAGCTCTATACATTCCTTGCGATATACTAGATTGATCTATTGGAAATTTAATATTTTTTTCTTTTATGAATAAGGCTTTAAAAGGAGGAGGGAAATTAATACCACTATCTGCTTTTGCATCCACCACATCATAGCCCATAGTATTAAACTCACTTATAATATCAACTATCTCAGCAGGTTTCATTTCGGCAAGAACAGTAGGGACTGCATTTAAGGTAAGTACATTGTTTGAATTACTAGGTGTCAAAGGTACATCAATATTTGTTGTTATTGTTGCACTAAATGAAAAGAAATAAGTCTCTTCCGCCCAGTTGATAATTTTTTCAAGAAAAGGATATTCCAATTCATCTCTTCTTACATGAAGCACTAGTTTAGTATTGGGTGGGTTTATTTTCGATTGACCATTCGTAGCTGAGGTGATTGTTGTTAAATTCTTTGTTCTATTTAGTTTCTCAACTCCATTCTCCAGAATCTCCTCTTTTATTACAAATCCGTTTTCAATTTCAACTCTATATGAAAATATACTGTTTTTATCATTGAATTCAATATCCCAGTTGCCATTAAATAATCCCACCATTTCTCTCTGGCTAATCATTTTTGCAAAATTATGAATTATACTCAAAACTCTACTTTTTCCAGTAGCATTTTTCCCTACTACCAAATTAAAACTACGGTTAAAACTTAAATCTTGAACCTCCCAATAATTTCTTACAGCTAAATTACTTTTATTTTCGAAATAACTTACCTTTTGTATATACATAGTTTGGTTGTTTAATCAAATAATTATAACACTTTAAATTTATAGATCTTTTGATTATCAGAAAGAACTATAATGCCTATTTCCCATGAGCTCACCTATACTTTATA
>CAYUKX010000083.1:0-2909 GCA_964445405.1 uncultured Candidatus Saccharibacteria bacterium | reverse complement strand
AATAAAAAGTTTGACAATATAAAATTCTGATATAGAATTAAAAAACAAGTAGTGAAGTCAGGTGAAATTCCTGCACTGTGCCGCAACGGTAACTAAGCAATTAGAAGTCCGATCCTACTATAAAAACCCGAGCAGGAATAAAAAATAAATTTACTTCCTGTTAGGAAGTTTTTTTATTTATTTTTTATCTTCCGTGAAATGAAGAATCTAAGTTTTAGTGTGTGGGCTGCGTTGGCTGCGATAATTATTTTAGTACTTTCTGTATTTGGTGTAGTGATTGTTACAAACGGATCAACACTAACAAATACATCAGAAATCAGTAATACATCCCAATTACAAACGCTTACAATAAAAGTTGTTAGTGCAGCTAGTTTAGAAAATAACTATAATTATGACTTTAATCTACAAAATACTGATAGTTTACTAACAGTTTTTAATACATTAGATTCTACAAGTGATAACTTTGCTATTGAATATCAAGATTTTTCTTTTGGAAAAATGATTAGTGGAGTGAATGGTTATTCAGTAAAAGATAATGAATTTTGGAATATAAAAGTTAATGGAGCAGATGCTCAAGTAGGTGTTAGTGATTTAAAAATTGCGCCAGGTGACAACGTAGAATTAATTTTAACTAGTTTCTAACATGAAAAAAAATATAATAACTGTTCTTGCATTAGTTACACTTGCTGTATTAAGCAGAACCGTGTTTCATATAAATAATAATATTGAATTTATTACAGCTTTTGCATTAGTTAGTGCATATTTTATTACTCAAAAAAGATATGCAATCGCAACTGTTCTAGGATCAATAATTATTTCTGACTTATTAATTGGCAATACTAATATTGTATTGTTTACTTGGAGCGGTTTTTTATTTACCGCTTTGGTTGGCTTTGCCCTAAGAAGAACTGATATAAAAAACCGCTTAGTAGCATCTGAATTCGCAGCTATTATTTCTACATTGGTATTCTTTTTCTGGACAAACTTTGGAGTTGTTGTGCTAGGCACAATGTATACAAAAGACTTAACTGGTTTAATTCAAAGCTATTACAATGGAATTCCATTTTTAGTAAACCAGTTGGTAGGCAATATTATTATTGTGCCTTTAGTATTTGTAGCCTTTGATTACTTTTACAACAATAAAAATAGTTTACCAAGTCTATTCCTAAAAAAGGCCGACAGATAAGCAGATATAGACAGGCACAGTGCAATTAGATATAATCAAACGAATCAATAAAAGCGTTGACTGGGAAGAAAGATTTAAGTTTGCTCAGAGAGGTAATGGCTGGTGAAAATTACTCAAACTAGAATCCCTGCAGCCCATGAGCTGGATAGCGATGAGTTATCCCGGATTAAACCGTAAAAAGTAATAAGCCCTAGCAATAGGGGAATTAAGGTGGTACCACGAGCTTTTTGAGCCGTCCTTAGCATTAATTTATTTTAGTGTTAAGGACGGCTTTTTTATGGAAATAACGATACGTCAAGCAACTGTCGACGACTTACAGGCAATATCAGAAATGACCTATAAAATTGATAGGTTCTATCAAACTGATTTACATCTTTTTGAAGATGTTATATTGCCACCAATCGAAAAATATAAACAAGAACACATTCAAGATTTAGCAAAAGAAAACTATATTTATTATGTAGCCTGTGTAGACACCAAAATTGTCGGTTATGTTATTGGTCATATAGAATTTGATATTTATAAAGGTGAGCATGGTGTAGCTGAAGAAATTTTTATTGAAGAAGAATTCAGAAACTTAGGAATATCTAAATTGCTTTTAGAAAAAAGAGACGAGTACTTTAAAACTAAAACCGTTAAAACAATTGTGACTCAAATATTTAATACAAATACTAGATCACTTGATATTCATTACAAAAATGGATACAAATTTGAAAGTGACATTATTACTTTAGTTAAATCTTTAAATTAATACTATGAAAAGTTCAAGACAAATTCGAGAAGACTTTTTTAAATATTGGACAGAAAGTCCAAGGAGCATGAAGATTGTGCCAAACATGTCTTTAGTTCCAAACGTAGATTCCACTTTACTATTCGTAAACTCAGGAATGTTCCCTTTGGCTCCGTATTTAGGCGGTCAACCACACCCACTAGGTAAAAGGTTAGTGGATTTTCAAAGGTGCTTAAGAACTAATTACGATGAAATGATCGAAATTGGTGATAACAGACATACCTTAATGTTCGAAATGATGGGCGACTGGTCTTTAGGCGACTTCTTTAAAGAAGAACAAATCCCATGGATTCTAGATTTCTGGGTTGAAATTTGCGGTCTAGACCCACATAGAATATATGTAACAGTATTCGAAGGTGATGAAGATGCTGCTATGGATATGGAAGCTGTAGAAATATGGCAGAAAGCATTTAAAAAATATGGAATTGATGCTCAATTAGCACCCGATATAACTGATATTCCAGCTGACTTAGAAGCTGGAAAAACTCATACATATAGAATATTTAAATATTCTAAAAAGAAAAACTGGTGGGAAAGAGCTCATGCAAAAGGTGAACTTGGTGGACCAACAAGTGAAATGTTCTACGACAGAGGAGTAATAGATGTGGTTCAAGATAAATACCATGTAAATGACGACTCAGGTAGATTTATAGAAATAGGTAACAATGTGTTTATGCAATACAAATTAGATGAAAATCTAAAATGGCAACCATTAGCACAAAAGAACATTGATTTTGGAGGAGGATTCGAAAGAGTTGTAATGTTAGTTCAAGATAAAAACGATATATTCGAAACTGATATTTACATGCCACTTATAGAAGAGATTGAAGGCTTGAGTGGCAAAGAATATAAAACAAATGGCAAAGATAACGAATTCACTGCAAACTTTAGAGTAATTGCAGATCATGCAAGAGCAGCAACATTTATTCTAGC
>CAYUKX010000082.1:0-2982 GCA_964445405.1 uncultured Candidatus Saccharibacteria bacterium | reverse complement strand
TTTATATTCTTTTTATCCATACCTAATTATATTACTATTGTAAGTTAAACTTACTATGATTATTTTGTATTACTTGATCGTGCAAATCTAAATTGCTCGTTAAGTTTTCACTTTGCTTTGCTGAACTTAGTTCAATTTGTGTTCTAACTTGATTTTCTTCGCCAATATCAATTTCTGCTTCCTCTACTCCATAACCTGGCTTTGTAGCAGTCACTTTATATATACCTTCTTCAATGCTAAATTTTGCTGCACCTTTTTTATTAGTTAATGCAATGTCTATATTATTATCATCTTTATAAATTCGTACAACAGCTCCGTCAAGTGGCACATTACTACTATTTATATATATTCTTTTTAAGAATAACGAATATAAACTTGGGTAAGTAACAATAATAAATAACACTGAATAAATTGCTAACAATATTACATTTGTAGTTGCTGGGTTTGCAACCTGTGCATAAATTGTAACAATATACCCCCAAACTGAAACAAGTAGGTAAGCTATTCTAGATACTTTAAATAAACTATGAATATCAAATGAGAATAATTTTCTTTTAAAATCAACTTCTTGTTTTGGCGATAACGCAACATCTAAATTACCTGGTAATGACTTTAAGAAATATTCATAACCAACTACGCTAACTTCAATTGTTAAATTTCTTGATGGTTGTGATTTAAGGACATATCTACCTTCTAGGTCTGTTAAGCATGATTCTATTTGTTCTGCGGTAATATTGTCAGCTGTGGCACTCTTTCTTAGAATATTAACTTTTGCTAATGCGATTGGTTTTAGAGTTAATGCATTGTAAATAATTCCACCATAATTATTTTTTCTATTTAATAGGCTATTAACAATTAAAGGTCCCATTGCTAAAACATTACCTTTGCTTAAAGCTAAATAAATACCTAATAACATTAATATTAATGCCATTAATACTGCCGCAAAATTTAATGGATAGTTAGGATTCGAACTTTTTGCTAACTCTACTAATAGCCCCATAACTAAACTAAATGTTTTATCCGATTGAGTATTTGTTACTAAATCATCAATTGCTTTATCGGGATTACCAGTGTTAACTGGAGTTGTTACTTGACTATCAGTAAACGATACCGGTGTTTGCTCCGCTACTGGGACATAAGAAGTTGGAGTAGTTTTACCACCCGTTGTTGTTTGAAACTGAGTGTTGGAATAATTATTTGTACCACTAGTGTTAGTTCCTCCGCCATTACCGCCATTGTTATTACCACCACCGTTATTGTTTCCACCTCCGTTGTTGCCTCCCCCATTATCAATAGTAATTCCAAATGGATTTTTATATATTAAAACCTGTCCCCTATTTGTATCGTATGCAAAAAGATTATTATTACTATCAAATGTTAAGGCAAATACCCACCCTACAAAATCTTTAAATCTACCACTTGCTACAGAATATGCAGGATCAGATCTATTCCCAGCATTAAAGCTTGTTGGATTATCATAATATTCCATAAACCTTGGACCTAAATACGGGTTATAACCTGCCACCATTCTGTTGGTACTATCAAATGCTAATTCGAATGTACCCATTGCAAAATTTGTAATATTGTTTAGCCTTGGAAATTCTTTTACTGCTGATATATTAAAAACAACGCTGGCTGGATTTGCAGGGAATGAATCCGCTGCAAACATTAATAATCTCCAATTTCCTGCAGTTTCAAAAAAGTGATCAGATACGTATAAATTTTGATTATTATCTAAGCTTAATGCACCTTGAAGACACAACATAGATAAATCCGCACTTACACTACCATCTACATTTGGTGGTGGAATAATATTTCTGTTGCAGCTTGTTCCACTTAAATTAGTTTGCCCCAATACAATATCGACAACAGGATTATCTAAAGGGCTATTAATTCTGAATACTCTACTTGTATCTACATTCGAAACCCATAAATATTCACTGTGAGGACTTACTGCAAGTCCACCAATAGTATTTTGAATTGCGATAGTGCCCCCTCCTTTAACATTAAAGTCAGATGCAAGAATTGCAATTGGAGTAGATGCATTATTAAGTGGTGCTTGGTAAACATGTATTTCAGAGCCTCGCACAATATAAACTTTTCCATCTTGATCCGCTTTCGCAATTGAATACGCAGGATTTGGTCTATCGATTGCAGATGCCGCACCTACATAGCCATCTGGTGCTACACCATTAGTTTTATTTAATGGGTCATTCCAATAAAGAATACGACTATCCGTTACAATAAGTTGATTGTTTGTTACTGCCATTCCACCCCATCCACCCTGCTCTAACCTTCTATCAGAAGTTAAATTGTAACCGCCTGGATACGAAAAGAAACTTTTATCGGCGGTATATTCATCGTTACCTGAGTCATATGCAAATCTAGCAACATCCTGTTGGTAAACATATGCCGAAACCAAAATATTACCTAATGCATCAATTCCCATTGAACCACCACCTGGGTTCCAGTTTGTAAAATGATGACCTAAGTTTGTTCCTGTTAAATCCCAATCTCTAAAACCTGCTCCAGCACCTTCACCTTCGTAGGTCCAAAAACTATTTCCATCTGGGAACATTTCTATTGCAACTATTCCTTCTGTTAAAGTTGTTGAATCTAATACTGTATCTAGTGCATTCATACCGGAAGTAAAAGGAGCTCGGAATATCTGTACTCTACTATTACCAGTATCTGCAATATATAAATCACTATTGCTAGCAAATCTTACAGTTGTTGGACTTTGTAATCGATCAGCTTGATTGCCACTTTCTGTTGAAGTAAAGTTTTCTTGACCTAAAACGACATCTGCAGTTTTAGCAATTGTTCCACTCTCGTTAGGAAATCTTAAAACTCTGTAGTTACCTCCGTCTGCTACCCATAAATTCCCATTAGCATCTAAACTTACTCCTGCTCCACCACTATAAGTAGAACTAAAGCATAATGAGCTTGCTGTAGGACTAGGAATATCTTGGTTCCAACCAC
>CAYUKX010000081.1:0-3152 GCA_964445405.1 uncultured Candidatus Saccharibacteria bacterium | reverse complement strand
TATGAGTTGCCTACAATTTTTACTGCCCTAAATTGCCTTTCAAATACATATGCTCTAATACCTAAGGCAAGTCTAAATTTTGTTGCAATTTTATAGAGATTAAGAAGTGCATGGAAATTATTGTTAATCTCATTGCCACTATGAAGAGTAGATACAAAAACAAGTTTTTTTGGGTGTACATTACCTCTTTCTAATGTTGTTTGAACGAATACTCCTCCAAATGAATAACCTAATAAGTTATATTCTTTTACTCCAAAGCTTAGAATAAATTCCTCGATAATTAATGTGTAATTTTCTACTGTCGGCAATATTGGCATATCATCTGAATACCCTGCCCACCCAGGCAAATCTAAAGCAATAATTCTATAACTATTTTTAAGTGCGTGAATAAAAGGTGTGAATGCAGTAGATCCGTTTGGCCATGGTGGTAGGCAAAATATTACTTCGCCCTGCCCTTCATCTTTATATGCAATATCAATATTAAGAATAGATTTTCTTTTATTTGTTAACTTACCGATTGTTTTTATATCAACTTGATTTGCTAGTGGCATTTGAACGTTGTGAACTTAACCTAGCATATAACATTTAAAATTCTAAATCAAAGTAATTAAGATTATATCTACTACTCACTCACGAATTGCTTTTCTTCTTTCAAGTAATTAATATATACTGTAATAAGTTTACGTATTAATTAATTAGAACATGTCTATTTTTCCAAAAAGACCAAGACCAGTTGTACTCGTATCAATGGACGGTGTTGGTGTTGCGCCTCCAGGACCAGGAAACGCAATTACTTTAGCTAATACTCAAAACTTAGATAAATATTGGCCAATGTACCCACACACATACCTAGAAGCTGCAGGTTTAAACGTTGGTTTGCCTTCGGGGACTGATGGTAATAGTGAAGTTGGTCACATGACTATGGGTGCTGGAAAAGTAATATTCCAAAACTTACCAAGAATTGATAACGCAATTAGAACAGGCTCTTTTTATCAGAACCCTGCTTTAAAGCAAGCATTTGATTTTGCTAAAAAAAATAATGGAAATGTTCATATATTAGGTTTAGTAAGTAGTGGCTTTGTGCATTCTTCTATGGATCACCTAGAAGCGATCATTAAATTTGCAGCATTAGAAAAAGCTGACCCAAATAAATTATTTGTACATGCGATTACAGATGGAAGAGATTCTCCACCTAAATCAGCAATCGAAATTTTAGAAAAAATTGAAACATGGTTAATACAAAGAAGAGTTGGTAAGTTAGCTTCTATTATTGGTAGAGCTTATGCAATGGATAGAAACCGAAATTGGACTAAAACCAAAATGGCATACGATTTGTATACAGTTGGTGCTACAAAAACAAAGGATTGGCATAAAACAATTGAAGAATCTTACAAAAAAAATGTATTAGATGAATATTTTGAACCTATAAGTATTGTAAAAGGTAACGAAGATCCTGTAGTAATTAAAGAAAATGACGCCGTAATATTTTTTAACTTTAGACCAGATAGAGCTTATCAAATTGACTATGCATTTGAATCTGATGACTTTAAAGAATGGGAGCGAAAAAAGATTAATAATCTTTACTGGGTTGGTATGACTGATTACGAGAATGGCTTTCCTAAAGTAAAAGCATTCCCTCCTGAAAAGGTAACCATGCCATTGGGTAGAGTTTTGTCTAGCCATAATTTAAAACAATTAAGAATTGCCGAATCAGAAAAATTCCCTCATGTGACTTACTTTTTTAATGGTCAGAATAAAGAAATATCTGCAGGTGAAACATGGATTGAAGTTCCATCACCTAAAGATGTTGCAACCTACGATTTAAAACCAGAAATGAGTCAAAAATGGGTTACGGATGTAATAGTAGATAAAATAAAATCCGAGCAATACGATTTTATTATGGTTAACTTTGCAGGACCAGATATGGTAGCCCATACTGGTGTTATTGATGCAACAATTAAAGCTATGGATATTTGTGATCAATGTATTGGTAGAATTGTTGATGCAGCCTTGCAACAAGATGGTGCAGTTGTTATTGCAGCTGACCACGGTAATGCAGAAGAAATGATTGATACACAAACTGGAGCACCTGACACAAAGCATTCAACTAATCAAATTCCGTTTTTGGTTATTGCAAATAATTTACCAGGTCGAGAATTACCTGTTGGTGGACTAGCAGATATTGCACCGACAATATTAAGCTTAATGGGAATGGAAATTCCACCTGAGATGACAGGAAGGAATTTATTGGGATAAATAATCAATTAAAGAATTAAAACTTTGTAGAGCGGGCTTTGCCCGCTCTACTTTTTTTACAAGGTTTTTGCTCCCTTATATACTTCGAGAGCCACAAAACCATTTTGAATCAATTCTTGCGCTTTAGCTTCCGCGTTCATCTCGCCGACGCGGAGCAGAGCTCCGACGAGGGTTTCAAGAAAACCCTCTTGTTGCGCGTCCGCCAGATGGGGGACGTGTAATACCGCCATTTTTCCAGGGGTCGCAAACCCGATCCCCCAGCATCCCCGGGGGATCAGCTGGGTGCCGTAACGGCTGTCGGTGCACGGCGCATCCGAGAACCATTCAGTTTCGTGGACGAAAATGGTTACAGAGTCCACCGGATTGTGGACCGTTTCGAGCCGACTCCAGTATTGCTCCGCTAACTCAGTACTAACGGAGTACTTTTGGGCAAGGCGTTTAAGCTCCTTACTAAAGAAATCGTCGGAGTCCGTGAGGTACTCTGGCATGTTGTATAACGCTTCAATTTCAACACGCAGTTCATTGCTGGTCAGATCAAGAATTGATGTCATTTCAAACCTCCTAGAGTTTCCGGGTGACTTCCCGCTTTTGAGGTAAACTGGCCTATCCAGTTTTAACCCTTTAATTGATTACTAATTATTAAATAGCTATATATCAATTATATATCTATTCGTAAGCACTGTCAATTAGTGATTCTTTCTCTTAAACTTCTCGCTAGCTAACACAAATTCTAGAAAGAATGGATGTGGATTTATTGGACTAGATTTATATTCAGGGTGAGCTTGAGTAGCTAAAAAGAAAGGGTGTATCTTTTTAGGTAGCTCAATTACTTCTACAAAAAAATCATCTGGGCTTGTGCCACTAAATACCATTCCTTTTGCTTCTAAGTCTTTTCT
>CAYUKX010000080.1:0-3308 GCA_964445405.1 uncultured Candidatus Saccharibacteria bacterium | reverse complement strand
GAGCTCACGAAGTTAACCCTAAAATAAACGCCTTTATTACAATTCTAGATCAAGCAATAGAAGTTGCTAAGCAATGGGATGCTCGAATTGAATCAGGCGAAGATTTAAGTAAGTTTAAATTACTAGGCATTCCATTTACTGCAAAGGACTTATACCTTGTTAAAGATGTTAGAACAACATTTGCATCTCAATTAATGAATGACTTTATTGCTCCATATACATCTACAGTTTTGCAAAAATGTTTAGATGAAGGTGCAATTTTAATAGGTAAAACAAACTGCGACCCATGGGGTTTTGGTGGTAGCGGCGAAAATTCAGGATTTGGTGCTACAAAGCACCCACTAGACTTCACCAAAACCCCAGGTGGCTCTAGTTCAGGATCAGCAGCAAGTATGCTAGCTGGAGTTGGATTCTTTAGTTTAGGAACCGATACAGGAGGATCTGTAAGATTACCAGCAAGCTTTTGTGGACTGTATTCAATTAAACCAACATACGGCAGAAACTCAAGATTTGGAATTGGAGCAATGGGATCAAGTTTTGATACACCAGGCTTTTTTACTAGAGATATAAAAGACATGGCATTACTTGAACAAGTAATGGCTGGCAAAGATATTAACGATGCTACCACTCAAGAAGTTACTGTAGATAATTATTTAAGCCAACTAGATAACTTAAATTTAAAGAATATTACAATTGGTTTACCTAAGGAATTTTATGGTGAAGGTTTAAGCCCAGAAGTAAAACAAGCAATTGATAACAAAATAGAAGAGTTAAAAGCTAAGGGCGCAACTATTAAAGAAGTTAGTATTCCAAGCACTAAGTATGGGCTTGGTGTTTACTACATTCTAGTTCCAGCCGAAATATCTTCCAATAGAGCTCGTTACGATGGTGTACGTTATGGCAAAAAGGTAAGCGATAACTACGAACAAAACATGGTTGAATCAAGAAGCAAATACCTAGAAGAAGAAGTTAAACGAAGAATTATGATTGGTACATATTCTTTAAGTGCAGGTTATGCCGATCAATTTTATAAACAAGCAAGTAAAGTAAGAACAAAATTAAAAAGAGAATTTGAAGCAGCATTAAAAGAAGTTGACTGCTTATTAACACCAGTTAGCCCAACAACTGCATTTAAGTTAGGCGAAAAAGCAAACGACCCAGTTCAAATGTACTTAGTAGATATTTATACAGTAACAGCTAACTTAGTTGGAGTTCCTGCAATTGCAATCCCTGCAGGCAAAGATAAAGATGGAATGCCAATTGGCTTACAGATAATGGGAAGGCAGTTTGAAGAGGGGAAGTTGATGGGAGTGGCGGGGGAGATATGATTTTAAATTTCATCAGCATTTACTTCTCTGCCAGGGATCGATTTTATAGAAGTCTTAACTTTTGATTTTATTATTGTAGGTTAATCATCCTTCTGAGAAAAACTATATATCCATCAAATATTTAGCTATGTGAATTAAAATGATAAAATAATTAGCTATATCTTTTAGAGGTATAGGAAGAATATTTAGCTTTAAATTCACATCGGCTTCAATTCTCTTGGTTAACCAATAGAACCTCGCCCTCAGATTTAAAGTTAGGTCAAAGATGCTCTGCATCAATGTAAATAATATCATATTCTTGATGTTAATAGTTAGACTTATAGGTGCTAGTTTTTAGTAATACTAAGAACGAAGGTAGAGGATGCAATTTCTTTTACGACGGTACGCTAGAGGGTTATGGGGAATCGCACCGGTTCAGGACTCTCTAGCTTTAGTTAATTCTATGGATGCTATCTTTGAATCTTGGG
Source organism: uncultured Candidatus Saccharibacteria bacterium (assembly GCA_964445405.1). Classification (GTDB taxonomy): domain Bacteria; phylum Patescibacteriota; class Dojkabacteria; order J137; family J137; genus Brojett037. The sequence goes on along the minus strand of CAYUKX010000080.1, from coordinate 1,513 downwards.
TTACCATTGAGCAAAATAAATTAAAAAAAGGGCAAAGAAGTTATCTACATTTTGATAATAGAATTGATTATAAGAGCTTGACTACATACAAGAAATTTCTCCTTGATCCTAATAAAATTGCTTCGAATCCGTTCTACCCTTTCATTGGAGATTTGATAATTACTAAGAGATATAAGAAAGATCTCGATTCTAACGTAAGGTTTATTGATGATAAAAAAAGACCTATTTGTTATGCTTCCCATAGAGATGCCATCATTTATTCGTGGTACTCTTACAACCTTAACTTAGCATACGAAAAATTCATAAAAAGTAAAAATTTTAATTCCTCTGTACTTGCTTATAGGAGTTTAGAGGGCAAATCTAATATAGATTTTGCAAAAGAAGTCTTTGACTACATAAAATCAGAAGATAATGATTGTGTAGCAATTACATACGATGTTGAAGCATTTTTTGATAGCCTAGATCACAAAATTTTACGAAATAAGTGGCTAAAGGTTATAAGAAAGAAATCTTTGCCCAGTGATGTTTTCAATGTCTATAAATCATTAACTGTATTCTCAAGAGTGAACAATCCCCAACTATTAGATTTATTTAAGATTACTAAGCACAATAAAAATAAACAAAGTCGAATTTGTTATCCAAATCAATTTAGAGATATTGTTAGAAAAAGTGGATTAGTAGAGAGTAACAGTTCTGGGGTAGGAATTCCTCAAGGTTCAAGTATAAGTGCAGTTCTATCTAATATCTATATGATAGACTTTGATAAAGATGTTTATGAAATGGTTTCGTTAAGTGGTGGCATTTATAGACGTTATTGTGATGACATTATAGTTGTTGTTAAAACAAGTGAACTAGCGAATGTTTTAGAAAGGATCCCTAGATTAATAAGTAAAAAATATAAGCTTAAGATAAATGTAAAAAAATCACAAACTATTTTTTTTAATAAGGCACATAAATCAAGTCCAATATTAGTAGGTAAAGTTAATCTACAATACTTAGGCTTTGAATTTAATGGTGTTAGTACATATATTAGAAGTGCGAGCCTTTCAAAATATTACAGAAAAGCTAAGCAAAGCATTGAAGTATCAGTAAGACGCGCAATGAAAAGTAAAAAAAATAACGGAGTAGTTTACAGAGACAAAATATATAAGAAATATACTTCATCTGGAAGCCATAACTTTATTAGTTATGCAATTAGGGCCTCAGAAATTATGAATGCATTAGAAATTAGAAAGCAAGTAAAAAGGCATTTTCATAATTTGAAGGTATATATTGACAATACTATTAATAAACATAATGAGATTTAAGCATTATTTTTCATAATTTATTGATAGCTATCTCCTGCCCCTCACTTGTATCCTTCACCACCAACCCAAACTCAGCCTTTAATCTATCTCTTAATTCATCAGACTTTTTAAAGTCTTTTTGTAGTCTTGCCAAGGCTCTTTCATCTATTAGAATTTGAGCCTCTAAGGGTATTTCTAAGGTCTGTGGATCAGTAATTGCACTATCA
>CAYUKX010000079.1:0-3317 GCA_964445405.1 uncultured Candidatus Saccharibacteria bacterium | reverse complement strand
TTTAATTTAAAATTGTAAACCTGCTTCTCTAGCACCATCTGCTAAAGCCTTAACTCTTCCATGGTATTTAAATCCTCTTCTATCGAATACCACAGTTGTTAAGTTTGCTTTCATTGCTTTTTCTCCCAATAATGTTCCTACTTCTTTTGCCAATTCAATTGGTTTTAGTTTCTTTTTAATTTCTAGATCTGTAGCAGTTACAATTGTTTTATGATTAATATCATCAATAATTTGAGCATAAATATGAGAATTAGTTCTGTGAACAATAATTCTAGGTCTATCTACAGTACCTTTTACTGTTTTTACTATTTTGCTGATTCTTCTTTGTCTTTGTTTAATTTTATCCATATGTTTAATTTAACTTAGAGTTATTTAGCTGCTCCTTTAGTTGACTTCTTTCTAATCTTTTCACCCTTATATCTTATACCTTTTCCCTTGTATGGTTCAGGTTTTCTATAAGCTCTAATTTTAGCTGCAACTTCTCCAACTAATTGTTTGTCAGCTCCATCAACACTAATATTAACTTGATCTGTTACTGCAATATTAATTCCTACAGGTGGTTCAAAATTGATTTTGTGGGAATAACCTACAGACAGAACTAATTTAGTTCCTTGCATTTCTGCTCTATAACCAATTCCTACAATTTCTAAATCTTTTTTATATCCTGTTACAACGCCATCAACCATATTATTGATTAATGTTCTGTATAAACCATGGAAAGCTCTATCCTGTTTTGAATCACTATCTCTGACTACAGAAACAGTTGTTCCTTCAATTTGAACATCTACTCCTCTTTGTAGTGCTTGTTTTAATGTACCCTTTGGACCAACTACTGTTACAGTTTTGTATCCAAATTCACCACCATTTTCTACTTTTACTTCAACACCGTTTGGTAATTGAATTTCTTTTTTTCCTATTCTTGACATAACTTTCTAATTAACGAATTTATGACTTTTTTAAAGTCTTCAATTATAAATTTAATTAATAAACGTAACAAATATATTCTCCACCAATTTTATTCTTAACAGCATCTTTGCCTGTTACTAATCCCATTGGAGTTGAAAATATTGATAAACCTAATCCTCTTTTTACAGGCTTAATATCTCTGTAACCTCTGTATTTTCTTATTCCTGGCTTTGAAATTCTAACAACCTCTGTTATAGCAGGTGTGCCATTAACGTATTTCAAATCTACTACTAATTCACTCTGTGGTTTTGCTTCTACTACTTGATAATCTAATAAGAAACCTTCTTTCTTTAAGATCTCTGCAATCGAGATAATTATCTTTGTTGCAGGCATAGAAACAGAATCTTTTTTTCTAGCTTGTGCATTCCTTATTCTTGTTAAAAAGTCTGCTATTGGGTCAGTTATCATATTACCTTAATAAATCTAAAATAATTAATTACCATGAAATTTTTCTTACTCCTGGCAATTCTCCGTTCAAAGCTGCTTTTCTAAAGCAAATTCTACACATCTTGAATCTACCAATGTATCCTCTTGGTCTACCGCAAATTTGGCATCTGTTTTTAAATTTTACAGACTTGAACTTACTGTTTCCATTCTTCATTTTCATGATTTGTTTTTTGTTTTTAGCAATTGCTGCTTTATTTGCCATATTTGTATTTGTTTAAATCGTTTGTAATTATAGCTTTTAGCCTTAAATTAATCAATCAGATTAAGCTTGTTTAGGCTTATTCTTTAATCTTTCAAAAGGCATTCCTAATGCTTCTAAAAGTGCTAGCCCTTGTTCATTATTAGTTGCAGTTGTGTTTATAACAATTTGCAATGATCTAATTTTTACTAGTGTCGATGTATCAATTTCTGGGAATATAGTATGATCTTTTATTCCTAAAGAGTAATTACCTCTTCTATCAAATGCTTTTCTAGAAACACCTCTAAAGTCTTTAATTCTTGGTAGTGTAACACCTACAACCTTAAATAAGAAATCCCACATTCTATCACCTCTTAAAGTTACCTTTAAGCCGTTTGGTGTGCCTTCTCTTAATTTAAAGTTAGAAATTGCAAGCCTAGAGTTAATAACTACTGGTTTTTGACCTGTAATTTGAGCTAAAGTATCGCTCATTTCTTGAACAACATTCGTATTATTCTGAAATTCTTTTCCAATTCCTGCATTTACTACTATCTTGGATAAAGTAGGTACAGCCATAGTGTTCTTAATTTCGAAGTCCTTCATTAATTTTGGCTTTACTTCTTTGTTGTATTTTGTTTCTAATTCTGTCATATCTATAAATGTTTAGCTTTATTTAATAACCTCTCCACTTTTTTTAGCAAATCTTACTTTTTTTCCATCAACAGTCTTAATACCTACTCTTGTTGGCTTGTCTGATTTTGGATCAATTAACATTACATTTGAAATATCAATTGCTTTTTCCATTTCTACTAAACCACCCTTAACTCCTAGTTGAGGATTTGGCTTTTGTGCTCTTTTTACAATGTTGATTCCTTTTACTACTACTTTTGATTTTTCGTTTCCTTTTGCATCAGCTTTAACAATAATAGAAAGAACTTCGCCTCTTTTTCCAGAGTCTTTTCCTCTCATAATTTGTACTGAATCACCTTTTCTAATTTTATTCATATTTTTTACTTAACTTTATAGAACTTCTAATGCTAAAGATACAAGTTTGTTAAATCCTCTTTCCTTTAGTTCTCTTGCTACAGGACCAAAAATTCTTGTTCCCTTTGGTTCTTTTGTTGCTTTGTCGATAATTGCTGCTGCATTCTCGTCAAACTTTATATATGAACCATCTTTTCTTCTAATTTCCTTTGTTGTTCTAATAACAACTGCATGTACAACATCTCCCTTTTTGTAGTTGCCATTTGGTAAAGCCTTCTTTACAGAAGCACTTACAATGTCGCCTACGTAACCGAACTTCTTGAACATACCACCCTTAACATTACCCAATACTTGAATAACGTGGATGTCCTTTGCTCCAGAGTTGTCTGCTACTTTTAATCTTGATTGTGTCTGAATCATATCTTTTTATCTAATCTTATTTATTTAGAACTTCAACTATTTCCCACTTTTTCAATTTTGAAACAGGCTTACATTCACTAAACTTAACAATATCGCCAACATTCATAGTAAATTGATCACTTACGTGAACAACATAACTTGTATGGTGTTTTACAATCTTGGTAAATCTAGGATGTGGGTATTTAGATTCAACTTCAACTTTTGCAGTGTTTGCACTACTAAGCTTAGTTACTTTTCCTGTGATTGTTTTTCTTTTTTTAGTTTCAGCCATATTTCTTTAATTAATTCTGTTTATTTAGTTTAGTCATTTCTCTAGCAATTA
>CAYUKX010000078.1:0-3364 GCA_964445405.1 uncultured Candidatus Saccharibacteria bacterium | reverse complement strand
TCACTACTTAAAACTTCCATAATTGAAGGTCTTTTTTTTAGTGTATTATTATCCATATAGAGAAATTAAAATAATTAGTTAAAGTATATCAGAATTTTTATAAATGAAGCGTGTAGTAATATTATTAGCTTTAGGGATTTTTTTGCTATTTGTTGCAAGGTATTTTTTTATAAATTTTTCTCCTTTTAATTTAGTTCAACTTCAACATTTAATAGAAGCCAACAATATAAAACCAGGTGAATGGGATTCTTTAGATGGTACGATTCAGGTTTTAATAGAAAAGAATCAAATTCTAAATTACTTATCTAATAATGCGTTAATTACTTTCACAATTTTTATTGGTGGAATACTAAGTATATTTATTGGTTTACATTTAGTTATTGATAAATTCTTCTTTAAGAATTTCTACGAACAAGCTTCTTTGTTTGATGCAGTGCGAAGAGGAATTCTATTTTGTCTTGCAATATCCTTAACAATTTACTTAAAGCTGTACGGATTCGATCTACAAACAGTCTTGTTAGTTGATGTCTTAATTGTTGTATTAGAAATTATATTCTTTTACTATATTAAGCCTCATTTAAAGTTGGGTGTTGGTAAAGTTATAGAGTTAAACAAAAAGATTATCTCAACTGATTTGCCTAAAGCTTAATTTGTACTCTGCTACATTGTTCATTGGCCTTCAAAATTAATAAACTCCATCAATTTATTTTTACAAATATCTTTATGGAACGTTCCAGAATTTTAGTTGCAGAAGATGACAAATCTTCGAATTACTTTGTAAGGCGTTTTTTAGAAAATATGAACTACGATGTTCATTCCTGTTTAGATGGTGAAGAGGCAATTAGACTAACAAGAAAACAAGATTTTGATTTGGCAATTATAGATTTATTTTTGCCTAAGTTTAATGGAATAACTGTCCTGCGAAGAATTCGCGATAAAGTTGTTGACTGCCCAGTAATAATAATGACTGATACTCACTCTGAAGAAAATGAAGTCGAAACCTATAAGTCAGGCGCAAATTTAATTCACAATAAACCAATTAATTACAATATTCTAGGTGCGCAAATAAATAACTTAATAAAGCAAAAAGCAAAGGAGACTTTTTTAGAATTCGGAGATATTTATTTAAACCCTAAACTTAGAATGTGTATTAAAAGTAATAAAGAGATTTATTTAACATATAACGAGTTCAACCTTGCCTACCTACTTTTTAGCAATAAAGAGAAAATCTTTTCTAGGGAAGAAATACTTAATAAAGTATTAGATGATTCTGTAACACTGGGTGCAGTAGATACTTTAGTTAGTAGACTAAGAGCAAAATTGGGGAGCTATAAAGATAAAGGTGTAATTGAAACAGTTGTAAAATCGGGGTTCAGAGTTAGCTTGGAGTATTAGCAATTAAAAAATATTTGAAGTTTTCTGGCATTAATTTAGCTATTTGCTCTCCTCCAACAAATAATGCTGTTGCCCAAGAATCTGATTCAATTGCAGTTGGTGCTTGTACAAAAACCGTGGAATAGGTATTTTGTGGTTTACCTGTAGCTGGGTTAATTAAATGGTGGAATTGTTTAAACTTCCTTGCCCATGAACCTGAACCTGCAATCGATTCATTATTTAATTGAACTTGCCCTACAATTTCTTTTTTATCGTTTCTAAAGCCAAGTAAGTCAACAATCCAATTTTGGTTTTTGTCGTTTTTGCCTTTAACACGAATATCGCCTCCAGCATCAATTAAAAAATTCCCAAAAACATTTAACTTATTGTAAGCACAATCAATTGCATAACCTTTCCCTATACCACCTAGATCAAGTCTTTGGTTCTTAGCAAGTTTTACTTTTAGATTCTTTTTATCTAATTCAATATCTCTAAACGATGGCCTTTCTTTTACCAACTTTTGGATCATTAAATCCAACTCTGGTTTTTCTGATTTAGAAAAATCATAGTTTTTATCGTAACCATAACTTTCTAAAAAATCTATTACTGTAGGGTCAAATGCACCATTCGTCTTTTCAGCAAGATTTAACATGTACCCTATTAAGTAGCAGAACTCTTCGGATATGTTTATCCAGGTACCAGGTTGCCTATTTAAATTTGAAAGCTCACTAGTTTCTTCAAATCTGGTATACGTTTTAACAATCCTGTCGAATTCGCCAAAACCTTCTTCCATGGCATTTAAAATGTCTATAGTTTTTTCGGAATCTTGAACAACCTTAAAAGTTATAGTGGTCTTCATGAATTCCTTCTGTTTAACTATTGTGTTCATTATGATTATAAAATTTGTACAACTCTTTAAAACGAATCTACCCAAATATACTATGATATACTTTTAAAAGCATTATCTTTTAAAAAGTACCTATGCACGAACTTCCAAAACTACCATTCTCATTTGATGCACTTGAGCCATTTATTGATGCACAAACTATGGAGATTCACTACTCAAAGCACCATCAGGCTTATGTAAATAATTTAAATGTAGCTTTAGAAAAGCACCCTGAATTAAAAGAGAAATCTTTAGGTGAGTTACTTGTAAATACTTCTGCAATACCCGAAGACATAAGGCAGTTGGTTATTAATAATGGTGGTGGTCATATGAACCATACATTCTTTTGGGATATTTTAGGTATAGATGGGCCAAAAGAGCCATCAGGAGAATTAAAAGAAGCAATTAACGATGTATTTGGTGGATTTGATACTTTTAAACAACAATTTGCCGAAGCAGCAACTAAACGGTTTGGGAGTGGTTGGGCATGGCTTACAATCGATAACCAAGGCAAGCATGAAGTCTGGAGTTCTGCAAATCAAGATGCACCGATAATGCAGGGCAAAAGACCAATATTGGCTTTAGATGTATGGGAACATGCTTACTACCTTAAATATCAAAACAGAAGACCTGAATACATAGAAGCATTCTGGAATGTAGTAAACTGGGATAAAGTTAACTTACATTTTTTAAGAAAGGATATTTAATATGGCTCAACAAACAATCGTACCTGAATCATTTATTAATTTGGAAGTAGAAATTGTACCTCCTGAATACCCTGACTATGCTTTTAATGGTACTTTAAAAGGAGATATCCTAGATAAAGTTTACGTTGAGTTCCAAAAAATATATGGTACAGAAGTGGCTTTAGAAGGTAGTCCTGAATCGCTTTTGTTAGGTTTTCAGCAGAATCTACATGATATGACTGATGGTTCCCCAAGGTTATTGTTGCCAAGTGTAATATCAGCTATTCACAAAAAGTTAAGTGAATTGGGAGTCGATTATACGATTATGCAAATTCTAGAAGTTGTAAGAACTGAAGTTGCCAACAATTATAATGAAGTATTTGCCGAGTTTATACAATACTGGGTTCAATACGAAACA
>CAYUKX010000077.1:0-3477 GCA_964445405.1 uncultured Candidatus Saccharibacteria bacterium | reverse complement strand
GATTCCGCGATTGTACAAATTATTTCTTTGACAATATTGAACTTAAGACTGTATTATTTTCGTATCAATTATGCAAAAATTTTAAACAATTTCACTTATGTTCAGACCAACTTTCAATTACTCAGACAAACTTGTTACCTCATTAGTAAAACTTGAAAATCTTAAAGCTCAATTAGCTTCTATGGATTTTTCTTATCCAATAAAGCATAAGCTTTCAATGAATTCAAAAACTCAAGACATATTCCACTTAGGGCATTTGTTAGGCCTAGATATGACTTTAAAAGACGCCGAAAAAATTGCAGGCGGCTTAAGACTAGATGGCTTTAAAGATCAGAATGCTTACATACTAAGCAACTTTAGAAATGCCCTTGAATTTAACCGATCAAATATTGCAGACACATATTCCGAAATAGACTTTACTGTTTTATTACATGTAAATAAATTAATTACATCAAGCTGGCGAGAATCTTGGGATTCACGATTCCGAAACGAAAGTGATGAATTTGTAGATAAAGATGAATGGTCAGATTTACGAGATTTAACTATTACAGGCGATCAAGTACAAAACTCAATGATCGAAATGGTTGAATGGTATAAATCCGCTGCTCCATCTATTACTCCAATTATTAGAATTGGAATTGCGTTATTTAGAATTACAGAAGTTTCGCCTTACTACACCGCTAATATGCTTAGCATAATTGGTTTAGCTGACTATTTATTTGTAAAAAACGGTTTTGCAGGTAAAATCTACTCATCTTTTGTAAGAAACTTTGATATTAATAAAGATTCATACAAAGAAGCATTACAAGTTTCAAAAAAAGCTAACGACATAACTTATTGGTTAGAAGTATTAACTGATAACTTAATTAAAGAGTTAACTGAAACTCGTGAGGACATGAGTAAGTTAAACGAAGATGATGAGAAGGCCAAAAATCAACCTTTCTTAGATTTAAACAAAAGACAGTTAAAGGTGCTTAGGTACTTACAAACTGTGCCAATGATTAAAAGAGAAGATTATTGCCATATGATGGAAGTTTCGACTATGACAGCCTTTAGAGACTTAAATGACCTTGTAAGAAAAAAGTTAATAAAAGTAGAAGGCAAAGGTCGAGGTACTAAATATAGATTATCAAGCATGTAATTAACAATATTTTATGAAAAGACTTAAAAAGATTTATATCTTTGTTTTTATTGGTGTATTAGGTTTATTAATACTGCCACAGTTCAATTTAAAAATAGGTGATACTCAGTTTACGTACCCTAATATTGATTTTTCTTTTATTAATTCAAGTGCAACATTAGGTAACTTTAATAAAGGCTACGATTTATACGATTCTAAAATGTACACAGCAAGTGTGAACATTGATACTACCTTAACAACTGAGCAAAAACAGGAGCAGTTAAAAGATTTAATTGATGTAATACAAAACAGAATTAACTATTCTAACTTACACGATATTTACGTTAAAGGTGCAATAGAAGGTGATATTTATAAACTAAACTTGTACTTCCCTGACTTTATTCAAGAAAGCGACATTATTGCTAAATATTTACTAGGTAAAGGTGAAATTTTCTTTGAAAATGATCCACAAGTTTCAGAAAATGGTGTAGCACTTGCAGATACGGATATCACAGGACAAATTAAAAGCATTTACGATGAACAATACGGAAATGTTCTTTCTTTTAAATTTGCAGATTCAGCGTTAACTAACTTTTATTTTGCACTACAAAACGATAACAACTACTTTTTAATGCGAGTTGATAGCTCTTATTTTGCTGTTATTCAAGACCCTAATTACACAAATACACAAAGTTTAGATTTACAAACTTCAGCTATTGCAGTTCCATTCGCTGAAGTAAAACTGAGTCCTAATGTAGCGATGTACACAAATATTGTAAGGTCTTACTTTTTAACTAGTCCGTTAGTAGTAGATGTCACATTAAATCCAAACGTAAAGATTATTCAAAGAGATTTTGTTGCCGACAAAATAAGCTATATTGCAATGTTTATGGTTGCTGCAGTAGGTATTATTATACTTTTATATGCTTTCCGAAATAACCGAGCAAAATCATTTAAGTTTGCCTTAATGGTTGGTAGTTATATGGTTTTCATTACATTCCTATTAAAACTACAATCAGCAACACTATCTGTAAGTTTAATACTTGGCTTTATTCTAGGATTAATAATAACCATATTTGCTGTTCAAAAACTATTAGCAGTTGAAGAAGATCAGCAAATGGTATTCTTAAACATTATTGCTTACTATTCAATGTTTATTGCACTAGTAATATTTACTATATATAGATTCCTTTTAGCAGGTAATTCAGCAATTGATGCTTTTGGTGCACTTTTTGCAACAGCATTCTCGCTATTATTCTTATGTGTGTTTAATTTTAAATACATTTTAGATCTTGAATTAAACTTTAAACCTTTTAGAAAATGAACATGAACAGATTAAAATTAGCGCTTCCTTACATAACAATTGTATTGTTTGTTGTATCAGTAGTTGGATTTTTACTCAACAACGGGTTTAAGTATAACGATTACGAAAACTATATTAGAGTTCAAGTAAATGGCGACCAAAATGTAGATGCTTTTGTAGAAAAGCTTGTAGATTCTAATGGACTAATTGAAATAGATAGAGTTAATAACTTTGCATATTATCAACATATTGAATTATCAACAGTAGAAGAAACAGTTAGCACAGTCAAGCAAGAATACCCAGAAGTTGTAATCACTACCGAAACAGTTTACCCATCTATTACTAAACGAGAACGAATTATTGACGTAGCACTAATTACAACACTAGTCATGCTTTTATTTATAGGTTTTAGTTATGTTACTAAATCACGAAGCTTTAATTGGGACTTAAAAGAATATGCAAAATATTATGGCTTTTATATACTTGATAATATTTTAGCAATCGGAATATTAGCCGGTGCAGTAAGTTTATTGTCATTAGTTTATAAAATTAATGATTATGTTTTGTTCGCATTTTTTGTAGTAGTTATTATTAAAACTTTAATATTCTGGTTTAAATTACTAGATGAAGATATTGCAAAAATGAAGTCTAGTTTTGTTTTAAACTTTTTAAACGACTATAAAAAATTGTTTGTAATAGGTTTTATAACGATTGTACTTTTAGCCGCTGGAATGGGAATAAAAAGTGTGTTGCCTTTAGGTATGTTTGTTGTCGCTATTGTTCTGGCGTCTATAACAGACTACTCTATACTTACATTTGAATTACCAAAATTTAGAAGAGCCGTAAATAATCAAATTGAAAATAAAGCAAAAACAGAAGCTAAACCTGAAAAAACCGAAAAAAAGTACGTACCAAACCCCAAGCTCAAAAAAAAGAATAAGCCAAAGAAAAAGTAAAATTGCCCTCGAAAGAGGGTTTTTTATTAAATGGCTTATGCGTTTATGCTAAAATTAATCGATTAAAAACCATATATGAACTTATCTTTAGGCATTGT
>CAYUKX010000076.1:0-3632 GCA_964445405.1 uncultured Candidatus Saccharibacteria bacterium | reverse complement strand
CCAATAGTTGGTTACTCTCCATTCTTTGATGAAAGACCAAATATTATTAGCCAAATAATTTACTTAAAAAATTTTGAAGCTTTTAAAAAAATAGATTTAACTATAGTGCCATATATTGGTTACATGGCTGATTATAATCCTGAACTAACTACTATTTTTGAGAGAAACGTAGATGTAAAAGATAGTTCAACAATTTTACCTGCGATCACAATACAAACCGAAACAACAAGTATGTGGTTTGCAAAATACTTGGGGTTTCTTGTAGGATTCTATAAAACATGGAATAGAAAAAGTTTTGATTATTATAGGTATTGGACAGTAATAAAAGATTTATCATTAGTTTTACAATATGAAGATTTGTTTGGATTTCAAGAAAATCTCAATAAGACTAGATTAGAGTCTCATGAGTTAAAGTTACTTTATAAAACATTAGATGCCAATCAAAAGTCAAAGTTTGAGGAGATTCTACCTTTAAACGGTGAATTAAATATTTTCAAAAGTTTCAAAGTTGCAGCTAATTTATTTATAGATCTAGCTACAAAAAAAGCTAATTATTTGAATAGAAACATTGATCAAGACTTTGTAGAGTATGTACGAGCATTCTTAAATTCAAATTAAACCACATCTACTAACCAAGCAGCTACCCAACCTGAACTTCCTCCACCTAGATCAATTTTATAGAATCCGTCTTCATTTTCTTCTAGTACTATATATCTTCCACCTGAATCTACTCTACCAATTTCTTCAGCGGCAGTTGATGGCTCACTTCTTACTCTTAAAAAGTTAGTTTCAGTTTCTCTTATTTGAATAATCTTTTTATCGCCTCTTTGAACATTTAGTTTTATTTGAAACGAATCTGAGTTTAAATTACCATTACCAACTAGTTTAATTTTAAAGTCTTCTGATTGTTCACCAATGTAAAGTGGTGCTTTTACTTTAAATGGAATATCTATTGTTTGATCTACTTTAAATGTTTGAAGTTCATTAACTGCAGGAAACTGTGATTGCGAAACCCAAACATTATTTAAATAGAACTTACTATTACTGCCGTCTGATTTTTCTACGACTAAGTACGTTGAATCCCCTATATAAATATTTGTAGGTCCTTTATTCGTAATTTTTATTGTCCCATCTGTCTCTTCCGCTGCAACTACATCAGTTTTTAATATGGAAGTTGAATTTACAGCAATATTGTATTCTCGTTGCTTAGGTGAATATCTATCTTTAATACTATCTTTTATTGAATTTAACGAATTAGACCAAAGTCCAAATATATCGGTTTTTTCTAAAAATACGTTATTATTACTAACTTGTTTAGTAAAACGTAAACCACTAACACTAACGTCTTCTAGCTTAACTCCATTTCTGTTTACAACATCAATTATTAAATCACCTAGTGCTGATTTTGTATCTTCGGTAAACGATGTTGCATTTGCTTGTGTTAAGTAGCCAATAACAATTGTATTTTCGTTTACATCTTTTATGTTTAATACTCTATCATCAGAACTTTTGCTGTCAAAAACATTACCGTCACTGTCTATTAAGTAATGATAAGGCAATGTTGGATAACCCAATCTTTCTACAGTGTAATAATAGATTCCTTTAATCCAACTTGCTTCGGTTAATCTAACTTGGGTTGGCATAAAAATTGGAGCAATTATTACCTTTGAAGGTAGACCAACATCGTAAACAGTTTTAAATATGGATGTATCAAGGCCTAGAGTTTCGATGCCTTTTATTTCTAAAGCTTGAATATTAATTGGAATCAGTAATGTAATTGTTAGTAAAACAAATGCTAGTTTTCGCATAGTAATATTTTACATTATTAATTACCCCACTAACAGGTTTAAATTTATATTGTTGCTAAGAACAATATTAAAGCTGCCTTTTCTTCTACCACTCCACTTTTAATGGCAAAATCTAAATCGAATAATCTTTTTATAAGTGCTTTTACTTCTTGAGAAGAAAAGTTTTTAGATTTATCTGCGGTCTTTTTTATTATGAATGGTGGCATTTTTAATTCTGATAAGTCTCTTCCACTTTCTTTAACGTATTTATATTGAGATATTAATTTTAACTCTCGGTTTAGCATGCTAATCAGCAGTTGAGTGTTATCTTCATATTTTGTTATCTTTTCAAATTCAACTAAGGCTTTTAGCTTGTTTTTATTACTAAAGTAATCTAAAAACTTCCACATATCACCTTTAACATTAAGTCCCATGACTTCTTCTAATATATTTTCAGTAAGCTCTTTACTCTTTTTGATCTTTAAATAAAAGTTTAGTTTATCCAGTTCGGTAACTATACTAAATTTATTAAATTGATATCTTTCGAATAAAAAATTGGCAAGATTTGTATTTAAATTTAAGCTTTTCTCACGTGCTTTATTCATTATCCAATTCTTCATTTCACCTTCCTTAGGTAACTCTGAATTGAATAATAATTTTGTTTCGGCAATTTTCTTTACAAGTTTTAATTTACTATCAGCTTTACTATCATGCCAAATAATAATATCGAACTTAGAAAGTGCATCAAAATTTTCAGCAAAATATTCCAAGAACTTTTTATTATTTAAAAGTCTTCTTAAAACAAGAATGCCGGTTGCAGCAAACATATCTACTCCATCGAGTAGTTGAAGAATATAGTTAATATCGGTTAATTCGTCGGCATTTACTATATTTACACTGGCATTAATTTTTGAAGCAAGGTTTTGGGCTGTGGCTGTACTACGATTAAAACTTTCGTAGTAATCTTCCCCACAAAAAAGATAGATCATTGTTCAAACAAGTTTACTTTAATATCTGCGGTAATTTTAACAGTACCTTCCTGTAAATCCACAGATTTTATTGTAATGTTTTGAGAATTAAATATACTGCTTAAAATGCTTATAGGGCTTTGATCCTGGTTAGTATTATCTATATTTAATACAGAATAAATGGTATTTGTAGCAGTTTTATTAACAAAGTCGGGTAATGCAATTAAGCCGGTCCCAATCCTTGATATCTCTAGTTTGCCTTCTGGTGTTTGATTAATATTAACTATTCCGTATAAAGGTTTCGCAGGAAGAGTTTTATCTAGGTAAAAATAAATGGTTAGTTGTTTTGGTTTAACTTCAATTGTTAAATCGTTCAGTTGGGTAGCTTGATCCCTTATTAATGTTGTTAACTGGTCCTGTGTTAGGTTTATTTGAACTTCTCCAATATTACTTATTTGACTATTCACCAAATCTTGTAAGTTCGTTAAGTCTTGTGGGCTAGAGCTTGGTGCTCTTTCACCGGCATTTAAGTAAGTAACTACTTCGCTCCATATTACTGCTGGTTTATTTATTATTACGTAAGCAATACCTATAATTGCCAATATTATTAATAAACAACCGCCACACGAAAACGTTCTACAACCACAGCCACAACCGGCATTTGACATACAGCCACGACCTTTATCTCTATATTGAACAACAACACGTTCTCGAATAACTTCCTTTACAGGCTGTACAGTTGGTGATTCAGTTTTTTGTTGAACGCTATGTGTTAACACACTTGTTTCTTGTACATTTTGATCTGTACTATTCTCTTTTGAATCACTACTTAAAACTTCCATAATTGAAGGTCTTTTTTTTAGTGTATTATTATCCA
>CAYUKX010000075.1:0-3664 GCA_964445405.1 uncultured Candidatus Saccharibacteria bacterium | reverse complement strand
CCGTTAGATATAGTAATTATATATCACCTTACATTATACGTCAACACTATTTGGCAACAGATTAGCACTTTAAAAATCATTGACACTGACTAAGTAAACTTTCATAATAAATAAGTAAATATGGCCAATAAAATTCCGGAATTTATACTTATTCCAAAAAATTTAAGAGAAAAAGACTTTGAACTTTCAGGAAGAGAGGCAATTGATTTAGCCTTTCTAGTAAAAGAAAATATTCCTATACCTTCTTCGTTTATTATATCTACACTTGCATTCGATGAGTTTTTAGTAGAGAACAACTTGATTGGTCCAATTGCAAAAGAGTTAAAAAAGGTAAGACCCTTTATTAAACAAACAGCAAAGGAAGCATCTTCAGAAATTAAAAAACTTATACTTGAAGCCAAACTACCAGAAAAACTTAAGAATGATCTTGAGCACGCATATAAAAAACTAAGTCAAAACAATGAAACGCCAATAGTCACAATAATTACCTCAAATATTATCGAGGAAAAGTTTGTACCACCTGTAATCACTGGTGCAACAGAAATTCTATTACAAGGTATAGATGACTTAACACATCAAATAAAAAAATCCTGGGCAACTTTATTTAGCGAAGACGCAATTGAATTTAGAGCTAATGGTTATTACAAGGGTGATATTAGTGTTGGGTTAATAATCCAAAAACTAATTCGTTCAGAAGTTTCAGGAATTGCTAATAGTGCAACTACAAACAGTAAAAACCACATTCAAGTAAAGGCAATATATGGTATAGAAAACAATGACTTTGAAGAGTTTGCAGATGTCTATGTAACAGATAATAAAACTTTTTCTATTACCAATAGACATATAGTTCCGCAAAATCATATGTTTATTCATGAATTAAAAAATCCAGATAAACAAAAGTTTATAAAAGTGGAATTATCTGCAAATTGGAAGAAGAATGCCAAAATTGATGACGACACAATAATTTATATTTCTAAACTAACTAGAAAAATTGAATTACTTTTTAAACAAGAAGTAAGTGTTAAGTGGGGTATAGAAGCAGGAGAGATTTATATTCTTGCACTTGATCCACTAATACTACCTGCAGCCGAACCAATTGAAAATGCAAAAGTGAATAACAAAGTTCAAAAATCTGAAGAAAAGCAAACTAAAAATAAAGAACCGGATATAGAAAAGCTTGCGGAAGAAGTATTCGATATTGTGGACGGAAAAGAAGAAGCTCCAGTTTTACCAGAAATTCCATATGCTCAAGAAGTAGTCGAAGAGCGTGTAATGGATTTTCCTGAATTAAAAAAAGATAAAGAGCCAGAAGATGAGAAGATTAAATATATTGATGACTTTCTTTTTGAATCTGGTGTTGTGCTTGATATATCAAAAATGAATTCTAAACATTTAACAGCGCTCCAATATTTTAGTGGAAGTTTTTTTGATGGAACAGAAATGATTTTAAACAATAATATTCTGCCTGAAGAATATTCAACAAATCAAAAAGTTTTAATTAACTTACTAGAAAAGTATTCATTAGATTTATCTACTGCTGCAAGGTGTGCAATTCATAAACCAATGATTTATCAGTTATCTTCAATTTCATCCGCAGAACTTACCTTACTTGGTATTCACGAAAACAAATATAAATACAATCTTGACGAAAGATTTATTGACTACCCTGAAAGTCTTGGAATAGAGATAATGGCTATCAAAAAGTCCAGAATGGCACACAATAGTCGCAACATAAATGTTTGCATTCCAGCTGTTCGAAATTTAAGTAACTTAGAAGATATTGAAAAAGTATTTAATTCGAGTGGTTTAAAACGAGCAGGTAATTTTAGAATTTATGCCGAAGTTGCAATTCCTTCATTTATTTTTGAATTAGATAGAATTGAAAAGAATAGAATTGATGGAATAATAGTTAATTATTCAAAACTATTAAAAGCATTAACATTCCGAAACGAAATTAGAGAGGTTGATCATATGGTCGGTATAAAAATGTTGCAACTATTAAAAGCAATGGCAAAAGAAAAGAATCTAGAATTAATTATTAGATTGAATAACTACTCAGATGATCTTGTTAAATTTGTACACGGATTAAAGCCACAGCAAATTATATTTAGCAGTATTCCAGCCGAAAGTACACTAAAGCTAATAAGTACTAATTAGAACTTACAGAATTAACTATATCCAAAGCATCTTTTAACTCTGAATCTGTCTTGTAGAATATCTGAATTGTTGTGTAAGTCGAATTATACAAAGTTACAAAGCTTATTCCTGATTCATCTGGCTTTACATTTTCATCACCTTTGTCGGTATACTCAATTTTAAAAAATGGTATTCCATTAATTTCTAAAGCTGAAGTATTAACTTGAATATTCTGTTTATTTAGGTTTGAGATTCTTTGAGCAACAATATCTTCAAGTGTTAATAATTTATCTTCCACTTGAACACCAGTCAAAAAAATCGAAATATCTTTTGTGTTATTTTCTAAGGTATCTCCTGTGGATGGATTTGGTGTTAACCTCCATTTATTAAGATCAAAACTTAAACTTAGTCCCGAATTGAACTTATATAGTGCCTGAGTTGGTCTGTTAAGCATAAAACTAATACCTAATATCAAACCAAGGCCTAGTATTAGTAGTAGAACTACTTTAATTACTTTTGAGTTTGCTGCCATAATTGTTATATATCCATTATTTAAGAAGGACGCTAATTATGCTATAATTACGCAATTACATTGTATATAAAACACATTAGTTTGGCTAGCCAAGATGTACACAAATAAAGACGATAAAAATATATTGATAATGGTTATAGTTATTTTTGCAGTATCTATAATTGCACTTGTAGCAATTGGGAATATTATCTGGAAGATAATAAGCCCTGGAGTAAATTTAGCAATAACAGAAGTTTCTAATGTTATTAGAATTAATAGATTAGACTACAACTTTGAAATCCCAATTAGAAGGGATGTAGTTGTTATTGTCACGCCTGAACCTGATAAGTCAGAACCAGTAGTACTAACAGCAGAGCAACAAGCAGTTGCAGATATGCCATTGAACTATAGTTTTTTTATACCAAATAAAACAGAAGATTTTATACCAGGATCGAATAACTTTTTTGAAGAGATCTATTCTGATGTAAACATTGGCCCTATAAGAGTAACAGAGGAGTCAAATAAAAACTTCGTGATTAATATAAGTAAAATAAAGGTGAACGCACCTGTTTATATAGCTCCAGAAAGCTCATTAGCACTAAAATTTGGGTTCTGGATGCACAAATCTTCGTATGCATATAACCAAGGCGAGTTAGTATTTTTATGTACAAGAAGGTTTTTTGACAACACTGACCCACGAAGCTGTTACTATTTAAACCTACTAGAGATAGGCGATAAAATTGGTCTTGAATTTAATGGTGAAAAATCAACATACCGAATTACTAAACTAGAATACTTTAAAGAAAATTTCGAACAAATCTACAATAATATAAGTACAGATAAGAATATTCTTAAATTAGTTACTACTGGTACTGTAGATACAGGCAAAGGTAGACTTGTAATAACCGCTAATAGAATTTAAGTATTACTCAAGTAATAACTTAAGTGCTAAAATTTCTAAGTGCACCCGTAGCTCAATGGATAGAGCAGCGGTCTTCGGAACCGAAGGTTGGGGGT
>CAYUKX010000074.1:0-3676 GCA_964445405.1 uncultured Candidatus Saccharibacteria bacterium | reverse complement strand
AACTTGAGTTAATGAGTAATGTACACACTTACCACTTTCCTTTTTTAAGCCATGAGTTAAAGCTTGAATTTGTGAAAAACATAGATCAGGAATTAGCAGATTCAATATCTGATATTATTCTGATTTTAAAAAATGACTTGAGTCCAAAGTATTCAAATGGTTCTGCACACAAATTAAATAATTCAGGAAAAAAGTTCCCTATTATTGTTAGTCCAGACTTTATTGAATTCCTAGAAACAAATATTAAATATTTTTTGGCAACAAGTTCAGAATTTAATCCGTTTAATAAGAACATCGATAAATTTAATTTAGAAGGTTACTTTTTAATTGATAAAAGTGAATGCTCAATTCTAAAGTTGGATGATTTTAAATTTGACTCTTCTCTACTAAAGTTCTTTATTATTCAAAAGATTATTAACTTATTAAATTTAAATAACGTTAAAGACTACTATTTAAATTATGTAGATATTGCAGCTAGCTTTGGTGAAGTTACATGGAGGGCAAAATTTATTTTAACTGATTTTAATAAGGAAGTTGAATTTAAACTGCATAATAAATATGCATATATATTTGCTCCAAACCACGAAAAGGAAGTTAAAAGCTACGGCAAATTTGCCAACATTGATCAAGAAGTAAAGGCCGCACATATTCTACTTAAAGGTAATAACCTACTGGATTTAAAAGTTCTAGCATTAGAAATGGAACATTTAAAGTGGTTACACCAATACAAGGAATTTGCTAAGGAAAATAGAACAGATATTATTGTCTATACTTAATCTACGTCTACGTTGTTTCTTTTAATACTAAAATGATCAGGTACTGGATCATTGCCTGGAACACTTGTTGGATTACACCTTAGTATTCTAAAAAATCCCATAATACTGCCTTTAATAAGGCCAAACTTATCTACTGCTTGGTAAGTATATTCAGAACACGAAGGATGGTAAATACAAACTCTGTAGCCTACATACTTTGCCCAAAATGAATGATCAAAAGAAAAAAGTTTTTGATAAATTCTTATTAAAATCAATCCTAAATACTTTGGTAAATTTGAAACAAATTTAATTATTTTCTTCATTAAAATTATTTGTGTACTAACACTTTTGTAAATTACTATTATAGGTTATCCACGTGGATAAATTTTCGTGCAATAATGGGTTTGTAACCTCAATTACAATAATATTTTCGCTCGATAAACAATTATACTATGAAAATTAAAGATCCAGCCCAGCTATGGAAAACAACATTAGCTCAAATAGAAATAAAATTAGATTCACCTGCCACTTTTAAAACATTTTTTCAGGGAACTAAATTATTAAAAATTGATAATGGAAATGTTTTTATTGGCGTTCAAAATCCCTACTCTTTAGAATGGTTAAAATCTAAACATGAAAGATTAATTAAAGAAACCGTAAGTTATGTTTATGGCGAAAGCTTAAATCCAATTTTTGAAGTTTATCACCTTGAGGCAGTTACAGATGATCAAAAAGAAAAAGATCCAGAGTCTGCTCCTTTATTGAATTTAGAAAATGGAATGATGAGTATTGTATCTGAAACAATAAATAAATCAGGCCTAAATCCAAAGTATTCAATATCAAATTACGTTGTAGGGAATTCTAATAGATTAGCCCATGCTGCAGCACTAGCTGTAATAGAAAACCCAGGAGTAATGTATAACCCACTTTTTATGCATGGTAAAACAGGTGTAGGTAAAACTCACTTAGCGCAATCAATTGGTAGATCAATGATTGAACGTAACCCAAAATATAAAATTAAATATATTTCTTCCGAAGGATTTTTAAATGAAATGGTAAAAGGAATTAAAGGTGGTGGAATGGAAGCCTTTAGACAAAAATATAGACAAGTAGATTTACTAATAATTGATGATGTTCAGTTAATTAGTAAATGGGTAGCAACACAAGATGAATTCTTTAATACATTTAACGAAATTCACAATGCCGGTAAACAAGTAATATTTATTGCTGACCGAAGGCCAGAAGACATTCAAAGTTTAGAATCAAGATTAAAATCTAGAATGTTAGGTGGAATGGTTGTAGATATTTCAAATCCAGATTACGAAACAAGGCTAGCAATACTACAACGAAAAGCCGATACAACAGGTGTATCTTTAAAACCTCAAGTTATTGAATACATTGCAAGAGCAGTTACCGATAACATTAGAGAATTAGAAGGCGCATTACAAAAGGTTGCACTATACAATCAAATGAAGCCAAATGGAGATTTAACAATGGAAGAAGTTGCGCACACAATTGGTAAGGATGCTCAAAGCAAAAGAGAAAAAGTAAAAGTACCTAAAGTATTAAAAGAAGTTGCAAAATCTTTTGGCGTAACCGTTAAAGATTTAAAAGGACCAAGAAGAACAAAGGAATTAGCACTAGCTAGACAAGTAGCAATGTATATTTTAAGGGAGGAATTTAATTACAAATTAGAAGAAGTTGCAAAGTTCTTAAACCGAGAAGACCATACAACTGTAATACACGCTATAGATAAAATTAAAAGCAAAATGATGTTACAAGATGGCTTTAACAGACAAGTTGCACAAATAATTACAAATATTAACGAAAGTGCTAGTCCTGATGATGAGTTGGAATAAGATTAAGGGAGCTTTCGCTCCCTTTTTTATTATTGCTGAGTATTCACTCTACCCCCAAAAAAGTAAGCTACGTAAACTTCTTTGTTATCTATAAATATTCTTTCGGTTTGCTTAAATTCATCAATTGTTCCTTCTATTGTATTTGTATACTTTAAGTTACCTTCAATAAATTCAGATGGACCTCTGTGTACTAAATTATTATCCGGTCCCTGAATTAATGCTCTTCTTAAAAAATCGTAAACATCACCAAACTTAACACCACCTACAACCTTGCCCCAATAAACACATCTAAAAACATCTTTGCCATTAAACCAAATTGTTTCGTTACCTGAATATGGTTCTCCCCCATAAAATTCATCTTCGTAAGTATATTCTCCTATTTGTTTTGTAATTATCTTGCCGTTTTTACCGTTATCTATGTATTTAGCAGCGGTATCGGCATAACCCATTAAATTAAATTCTCTTAATATTTTTTGTAGTTCTTGGCTTGTTGGCATAAGAAAATGTAATAAGTATAAATAATATTAGTAAAGGGATACCGTGTTGTGTCAAATTACCCTTAAAGAGTCTAGGTATTTTATTAACTCAAGCCTATCTTTTCTATTAATATGCAAAAAGCTTAACTTTGAATCTAGATTATTCTGCTCCATAAATTCGGCTAGCTTAAAAGCCGACCAGTTACAGAATGATCTTGTAGGTTTATAAGACAACTTAATATTTTCAAAACCTTTTTCTGGAAAAATAAGATTAAAGCTTTCTTTGGAATTCTTGCTTACTTTACCTCGATTAAATTTGTTAACAGCAATTCTTTCAAACCTAGAAAATCCACGAACTAAGCCAACACCAATAACTATTTCTGGTTTTTCTTTTAGAATTGTATCTTCTAGTAATTTAATGTCGTTACTAAGTTTAGCTAGTACGAAAATATTTTCTTTATCAAAAACATCACTAAAAGGAAAACTTTTAAATGTATAGAATAAAACCTTACTCATAGTTAAATACTCAAACTACTAATATAATTCTCCCCTTCTTCAGTAATAATAAACTTATTATCAACTTTTG
>CAYUKX010000073.1:0-3682 GCA_964445405.1 uncultured Candidatus Saccharibacteria bacterium | reverse complement strand
GGAATTATATGCATCAGGTAATTGGTAGTCCCCTGTTGCGATATATTTACCAGCAATTGCAATTGTTACTCTGTTATGTCTTTGAGTAACTACTGTAGAAACTAAAGACTTCCACTTATCAAATTTTAAAGTCTTAGCAGGTAACCCTAAAACCTTTAATACTTTCTTATCAAATTCCTGTTCTTCAAACTTAATAGGTAATTCGTAAATGCTACGTAAATCTGCATTCATTATTAATCTTTCTTTTGGAATATTACATTGAATTGCAACTTTGTCTTTACGTAAAGAATCAATTGGCATATTACTTCTTAAGACTAAAAAATCAGGTTGAATACCTGACATGTTCAAGAATCGTAAGGAAAGTTGAGTTGGCTTAGTTTTGGGCTCACCTAAATGCTCAGGAACTGGAACATAGGTTATATGTACATGAATTACATCTTCGGGCATATCCAGCTTCATCATTCTCGCAGCTTCGTAGTTAAATATGTTTTGGTGCTCACCTGCAGTTCCACCTAATTCAACAAGGCAAATATCGTAACCTTCAGCAGCAGTCTTTATTCTACTAATTATTTCGTTTGGTACTGTAGGTATTGCATCTACAGTTTTGCCGCCGTAGCCCATTGATCTTTCTCTTTCTATAATTGTTTGGTAAACAATACCCATTGTCATAAAGTTTTTTCTACCGATTGGAATATCTAAAAACCTTTCATAAGTTCCTAAATCCATATCGGCTTCTAAACCATCGTTGCATAAGAATGTATCACCATGCTCAATTGGGTTAATTGTGCCTGAATCTACATTTAAATAACTTTCGCATTTAATAGCCGTGACCTTATAACCTCTAGACTTGAGTAAGACTCCTAACGAAGCAGATGTAACTCCTTTGCCTAGCCCGGAAATTACGCCGCCAGATATAAAAATGTATTTTGTGGAAGACATAGTGTGTGATTGATAACTATGTAACTCAGTTTATGGGAAAATGTTCTTTTCGTAAATAGTGATTTGGAACAAAGTTTTATTACAACTTTTTACTTATAATCCAGAAGCGATTTTTATTATTAATATCGTTTTTTACTTCTATGTTCCAGTGCTCATTAAATTCAGAAGTATCGGTATGAGTGTCATCAACTTCAAGAATAATAACTCCAGTTTGTTTTAAAAATTGCGGTGCTTGAATTAAAAGTTTTTTAATACACTTTAGTCCATCTTTGCCTCCATCTAATGCACCCAATGGTTCGTAATCTTTTACAGAACAATCAAGATCTTTAATTCGTTCTGAGGGTATGTAAGGTAAGTTTGCAAAAATAATATCAAATTCTACATTCGGATATTTTTGCATTAAATCAGATTCCAATAATTTAATACTTTTATTGTTTGGCAATAACTCTTCTAGGTTCTCTCCAGTTACGCCTAGTGCATTTTTAGATACATCTGAAAGTATTCCATAGTATCTAATGCCCCTCTTTTCCAGCTCTAATGCAAATGAGATTCCAATTGCTCCACTTCCAGTTCCTATATCACAGAATATTACATTCTCTTTATTTTTAATTTTAGTAAATGCGATATCAATTAATTCTTCTGTTTCTACTCTTGGTATTAATACTGCTGGGTCTACAACAAAGTTATTATTTCTGAACTCAGCAAAGCAAGTTATATACTCGATCGGTATATTAGGGCTAATTATATCTGCTAAGGCAAACGGATCTAGACCGTGTTTAGTTAGTTGATTAATTTCGTACGCTGTGAACTGCCTTTTGGACATATATTTTCGCAAATCATCTAATTATAGAAAATCCTACTGTTAATTAGTAGGACTTTTTATCTATTTAGAAGATTATTAATTTTTCTTGAAGAATTTCTTTTTCTTTCCTTCATTTTCCCCATCTCGCATTTCCTTTAGAATGCTTACTACTTTAAGCTTTCTTCCATTTCTTTTAACTTCTTCTTGAGCTTTTTCTAACAAATCAATTCTAATAAGCTCCTTTAGTAAATCTAATCTCTCTTTTGAAGTAGAGATTTTTTCTTCTAATGCTTTAATTGTTTCGTCTTCCTTAATCTTCTCTCTTATTTCTTTAACTCGTTTACTTAATTTATCAAGTTCATCAATTTCAGGATTTTGCAACTTTAAATCTTTAAGGTCATTTCTTAAAGTTCGCATTATATCTTTCATCTTAAAATACTCTTCTACTTTATCTAAACCTTCAACTGTTAAAAGTTCATCATTCGAAATATTTACATCTGCCATATAAGAATTCTTTAAAAGCTAACGTTTTAAATCTTACACCAAGTCTTTTGTTTTATCTAGAAAAAGAATCAAAGTGTGTGTGTTATTATTTTGTATGTTAAACGAAGATGACCTTTTAGGAAAAGAAAAACCCTTTCGGATGCGTGAATACATCCTTCCCGGAATATTAGATTTTGTTGAACAACTAGAGTTTCTTAGGACGGCTTTCCCAACACCAGACTTAATATATTTCGCTAAATTGCCTTTTCAATTCGAGACTCCTGAATTTTCTTCAGAAGTTTTAGATCAATATAACTCTTCATGTATCAAATTAAGAACTCTTTTGGAATTATTACAAACTGCAGATGCACAGAATTTATTTGATTCTATAAGCCAAGGGGTTTCCATTTACAGAAGTATGCACCCAGAAGATTATCAAGGACTTGAGGTTCTTTTTATAGACGGTACACTTATTTTAAGTATCTTTAATGGTGACAATTTGGCGCTTCAGGTAGTAATGGAAAATATAGCTGGAAACTGGCACATTTTTAAACTAATGCATCATTTTGAATACTGCGGCTATAACATAGAAATTAGGAGCAACCTTCAGGGTGGAGAGATTGTAATAATAAATCCACCAAACGAAAATTTGGCTGTTGTACCAACTGTCAGAGACTCTACAGCAATCGCAACTATAAGAATTCCAAATCAAAGCTACGATGAATGGTCTATTAGTCTGGTCAACACTACAAAATTGGCAGCAGAAAATGCGATCTTACATGATTATTTTACAATTGTACCAGGTAGAAAAAGAGTTATAGAAATAAGAACAGAAGCTGGTATTACTGAGCAAATAGTAATTTATCCAAGTGATTTTGGAGTAAGTATAAGCAATTTAAAAAGAACTACAGTAACATTACCAGATGGTCAGATAGAAGTTATGACTAGATATCAAGTGATACTTGAAGCAGGTATTGATATAGATGCTATTCGAGCAAGAAATTTAGTTTCAGATAACAAGAATCTAGATTGTCGATCTAGTATTATAAAAAAAAGAGAATCTAAGTTGCCTAAATCTACAAAAATTGAATATTTTAAAAGTAGTGGAATTTCTAGTTTTGAAGTTCGCTTTAAGGACGACATGACAATAGATGCCATTGTAGTAAACGATAAAGTTTATATCGATGGTGAGTTTACACAGTTTTTTAGTGAGGAAGGTTATTATGTATTTGTTTTAGGTGATACATCAGCAAGAATACCAGTTAACTTTAATTTGGACTATTCAATGCATATTCCAGATAATTTTATTAAGCCAGTATTTACAGCAATAGATAGTTCAATAGGATTACCTTTAAGTGTTGCTACTGGTCTAGGGAGGATTGTAAGCCTAAATTAACATAAAGTGAAGTGACCGGGACTCGAACCCGGAACCAACTGCTTAAAAGGCAGCTGCTCTAC
>CAYUKX010000072.1:0-3762 GCA_964445405.1 uncultured Candidatus Saccharibacteria bacterium | reverse complement strand
AATTAAACAATTTTAATGCCAAGATTACTTATTTCAGCTGCTCACACACTCGAAAATCCAGGAGAGATTTTTGGTGACTTACGTGAAGCTGATATTACTAGAAAATTATTAAAGAAAACTCTACCCTATCTTGATTCCCACAAAATTGAATATCAGGCGGTACCTTTAGACTTACAACTATTAAAAAGAATTGATTGGATAAAATCCACTGGATATTCTCAAGAACAAGGAGATATATTTTTAGAAATTCATGTTAATGATGGTGGAAAACGAGGCATTGAAGGATGGTTTGAAGGCTCAGCTTCTGCTAATAACAATTCTCAGAAGTTTGCCGAAACAGTTGTTAATGGTATTTGTAAAGCAACAGGATATCAAAACCAAGGAGTAAAAAGTGAATACGAACACGATTTAGGTTCATTAATTATTCTTAATCAATCAAACCTAATTGCTACAGCAGTAGAATGTCTTTACATTGATAATGCGGAAGATATACAAATAATTAAAGATGAAACTAAGCTCGATGCATTAGCAAAATCAATTGCTGATTCTATACACGAATATATTATAAATGTTGCGCCAACATTAAAATACTCCGCTAAACAATTACCTAGTTTTAACGGAGCTAGGCCAACTACTTTTGGAGCACCATTGCCATACACTACTCCAAACTCAAGCATTTCATCGTACACACCTACTCCATCACCTTTTGGGAATCAGGCTCCCTCATTCGGTGCTACAACTCCAAATAAACCGGTGTTAATGGACAGAGAGGAAAGAAAAGAGATGATAAAAAAAGTATTTCAGAAAGTATTAGGAAAGGAACCTAGCCAAAATGACTTAAACTATCATTTGAACACAGGCGTCGCAGAGCTTGAATTAATAAAAAGATTAGTTGATGGTGAGGAACATACAAAAATAGTTAAAGATGCCAAAGAATTTAAGGAACTCACTGATAAAGTTGCAAGGTTAAATGCTGAAATTGACCAGCTAAAAGCAAACACTCAAGATACAAAAGCCATGTATGACACAATGAATCGGCTCTTAGAACATAAAAACTTGTTGATTGCCCGATTGCACCAAGAATTAGCTAGAAATAATATTATTGTACACGGCGGGCATATTGATTCAATGCAACCCAAAGTTAAACCTCAGCCCTATAATCTTCCTGAGCAGGTTAAAAAGAAGCGGAGCTTTGCTGATTTTCTAATGGATGTCTTCAAACTCTAAATCCCCAAATTTAGCTGAATTTAAGGTATAATTGCTATCAGTAGATAAAATTACTGATAGTATTGATCTAAATGAACATTAGTCTAAAAGAAAAAATTAAAAAATTAATTAATTCCAAAACACTATTCGCGTACCTAGATACAGGTATATCTTTGTACTGATCTATACTTCGGCAATCTTCTACTGCATAAATTTTTAATATTTAATGTATGGACGTAGCATTATTGCTTGTTTTAGCAGTTCTGCTGGTTCTCGCCACTCTATTCGGAGTAGTTGCATTCTACCTAAATAACCAAAACAAAAAGGTTAAGGAAGAAGCTGCCAAACAAATTGCAGCCGCAATTGAGAAAGGTAAATCAATGGCTAATTTGACTGAAGAACAAGCTATTGAAAAAGCGAGCCAGATTGCAAAAAACAAATTACTAGAAGCAGAAAAGAATGTACTAGAGCTTGAAAGCAAAGCTCAGGCAGCAGCTAGAGATATTCGAGAAAAGCTAAAGGAACAGGAAAGAATTATTGATGATAGAGAAAGAAATCTTTTAACAAGGGCTAAAGGCATTGATGAAAGAGCAAATGCGATAGAAGCAAAAGAACGAAGTCTTGAGCAGGCCAAAAAGGATGTTGTAAAAGTTAGAGACGAACTTGGTGTTAAGTTACAGCAAATCGCTGGTTTAACTAAACAAGAAGCTGAAGCTCAGCTAAAAGCACAAGTAGAAAAAGATATGCAAGATTGGTTTGCAAAAAAGATTAGAGAAAATCAGGATCAAATAAACTTAAAAAACGATGAAATTTCTAGAGAAATTTTAGTAGAAACAATGGTGAATGCAGCAACTGACTATGTTGTTGAAACAACCACTACTACCTTTACTATTGATGACGAAGCTATGAAAGGCAAAATCATTGGTAAAGATGGTAGAAACATTAGAACTTTCGAAAAATTAACTGGAGTTGATTTGATTGTTGATGAAGCGCCAAATCAAGTTACACTATCTTGCTTTGACCCAATTCGAAGAGAAGTTGGTGCATTAGCATTAAAAAAACTTTTAGATGACGGAAGAGTTCATCCAGGGGCAATTGAAGAAACAGTAGAAAAAGTAAAGAAAGATTTACTAAAAGTAATTAAAAAGACCGGTGATGATATGGCCTACGAAACTGGCTTTAATAATTTACCTACAGAGATAATCATGCTTTTAGGTAGATTTAAGTACAGATTCAGTTTTGGTCAGAACTTAGTAAAACATACATTAGAAATGGTTAAGATTGGAGAATCTTTAGCATTAGAAATGGGAGCTGATGTTCAAACTGTAAAACTAGCATGTTTACTACACGATATAGGAAAAGTTGCACCCGAAGAAGGTAAGCAACACCACCATATATCAGGTGAAATCGCTAGAAAATACTTTAAGAACAACGATAGACTGTATAACGCAATCGAAGCTCACCACTACGACATTGAAGCTAGATTTATGGAAGCTGAGATTGTAAGAATTGCCGATGCAATTTCTGGTGCAAGACCAGGAGCAAGAAGAGATTCTTACGAAGAATATATAAAAAGAGTTAGAGCACTTGAAGATATTGCAAGAAAGCACGGTGGTGTTAAAGAAGCTTATGCAATTCACGCAGGTCGAGAAGTTAGAGTTATTGTAAAACCTGAAGATGTAACTGATGAAGATACAAGAGTAATGGCATTTAAAATTGCAAAGGAAATTGAGGAAACTCAAAACTACCCTGGTGTAATTAAGGTTAATGTTATTAGAGAATTAAGAGCAACTGAAGAAGCTAAGTGATTAGGCAGATAAGAGATATAAACGGAGCCAAAAGGCTCCGTTTTTTATTTTACAATGTATATATATGTATATCAGGACTAAGATTGGAGCTGGGTGCAATTAAAACTGTTCCTCCACTATTAACACCACAGTTATAATTAGCTTTACTTCCTGATATTGAGAGGATTCCAATACCTGAGCAGGAGTTTGTTTCATTATTTGGAGTCCCAAATGTAATATAACTGCCAGGTAAATTCGAACCCGCTAAAGTTGCTTCAGAATAAGCACCCGAGTAGTTAATATTATATTGCGAAACATTTATAGATCCATCTCCATTTAGAGACTCCACATAGGCGATGTGTCCTGCTTCATTACAGCGGCCCTGGTAGCCATAAGGATCGTTAGCCTCACATCCTGTTGCCTCCCATATTCCAAATGATCCTACACTAGGCGACGACGAAACACTAAAACCTTGTTCAAGTGCTGCATTATCCCAGGTAGCGGCATGTCCATAGATTTGATAATTATTATTGTGAGTATACCCATTGATAAAATCACTTAAATAATTTTCCCTTACTTTCCAAGCAGCATAAGAAGTACAGTTCCACTTACAAAAACCCCAGTCATCAGGTTCGCAATTAAGACTAGGTGAGGGTTCATTTCCATAAGGATATGTGTTGGTAGACGCCTTTAACTTAAAAGTAGGTAAGATGCTACTAAAAACACTTGTTAATAATAATAGTAAAAGTATAAATTTAAATTTATTCAT
>CAYUKX010000071.1:0-3930 GCA_964445405.1 uncultured Candidatus Saccharibacteria bacterium | reverse complement strand
GTCAGTGTTATAATCTGTGAATAGATGTTGTCGTGTATTAACAACATAACTGTTGTCGAGACTAAACAACACCTTGTAGGCAAATCTTTGCTACATAGGGATTTAACATTTTTTAATTTGTAACTGTTAAGCATTCAAAAACATTCGTATGAAGAAAATCAATATATATTTAAAAGATTTAGGCTTCTCTGACATTGAATCTACAATCTATCTTAACCTTCTTAAAAACGGTCCAAGTACGGTACTTGAGATTTCTAGGAGAACGGGTGTAAATAGGATTACTACACATTCAAATGCTGAAGCTCTAATTAAGAAAGGTTTACTTAGTACTATTAAGAAAGGTGGAAAAAGATATCTGATTGCAGAGCCAGCAGAAAAGGTTAATGCCATCGTAAACGCAGAAGAGATAAGTCTCAATAGAAAAAAAGCTTTAATGCCTGAGATTATGGAGTTACTAAAGTCTGAAACTTCACATAAAGGTTCTCAAACTCAGCTGGATGTAAGAACTTACGAGGGCAAAGTAGCAATAGAGATACTTTATGATGAAATATTGAGAAGTAAACAATTAAGAGCCTTCGTAAATGCAGAAGAAATTAATAGAATTTACCCTAATAATTTCAAAAAGTTTATAGATGCGACTTATTCGGGAAATATTGAGATATGGGATGTTGTTGAGAGAAACCCATTTGGCCTGTATAACGTTAACAATAACTCCGCGCCAAACTATCATATAAAAGCTTTGCCAGATGGAGTCGAAATTGGAACGATGGACTATTTAATACATGATGGAAAAATTACAATTATTGATGGCGACGTGGATCCCGTCGCAGTTGTTATTTCCAGTCCTACTCTTTATTTAAATTCAAAAGCAATCTTTGATTGTATGTGGAGGTTACTTAGTTGAGCAGTGAACAATTAAAATACATGATTAAATAAGCTGGTGAAAGCTAAAAAAGTTGGCTTTAATTTGTTTGGAATAAACCTCTCGAATCTCAGATAAATCTTATCACTTCCAATAACTATAATGTCTCTATCTATTTTTTCCAATATTTCATTTGCAACTCTCTCTGGTGTATGAAATGCATAGGGGTGTTTTTTGAGATATTCTTTGAATTCGTTCATATTCGCTTTATCAAAGAACTCAGTCATTGTAATTCCTGGGTATACGAGAGTCACCTTGGCTCTTGTTTTCAATTCTAGCTTTATAGATCTCACAAAGCCTTCTATTCCAAATTTTGAAGTGCAATATAGGGCTAGGTTCGCCATAGGATAGACCCCAGAAAGCGATGAAAGATAGATCATATTTCCACCTACTTTTAACAGTTTATTGCTCAGTATTTTCTTCGTAAGTATTATTGTTGAGTACAGGTTAACATTAAGCTGTTGCAAAATCTCGTACTCAGTTGTTGACTGAAAATTTTTATTAAATGCTATACCAGCATTACTTATAAAAATATCAATAGGTGCATGTAAAAGCTCAATAATTCGGTCTGAGGCATTTGGGTCAGATAAATCGATTGAATGGTAGTTAATTTTTGATTCACCCACGAATTCTAAAGGAATTTCCTGTCTCTTTCCTATTACTATTATATTTGCATTTAACTTACATAGACTTATCACGAGGGCTTTCCCGATTCCACTTGAGCCACCTGTAAGTAGTATAGTTTTGTTATTGAAGTCAATCATATTCATACTTAAAACTGAATTATATCACCACACATGTTATAATTCATCGATTAAAATAAGAACCAAATTATGAAATTCTCTAATATAAACTTAGATTATTTACTTAAAGAAGAGGATGTTAGGGACGGTAATTTCCCTAGATTTTTAGATGAAATAAGTGATATCCCTTCTAGAGAGATGCTGGGTGATTTGAATGAAGCGGGAGTAATTAATCAAAATATCACGATAAAGGTTAAGAATTTCCTAGGCAGCGAGATTAGTTACTTATATTGCGATCTAAAGCTGTGTGTTTCGTTAACTAAGTTTAGAGGTATACACATGTCCAGAGTTGAGGAGGCATTGTTTTCGTTGGTAGAAGAGGAATTTGATAGCTTGGAATCTTTTGCAAAAATTCTCTCGGACAAACTGAGGATACTTCAGGATGCAAAAATATCCTTGGTAGAGATTAATGCAGTGACTTTTGTTAAAAGATTAACTCGAAAAAGTGAGAAATATAGTCACGATAAAGTTAATTTGTTCTGTTCTGTTAGAAATGAGGGCGGGGAGACTGTATTTGCAAAAGGTATTGAAGCGTATAATATGACAGCATGTCCCTGTACTGCTACTTATACGAAATTCCATACTGTTCCTTCGCTGCAGTCAAAAGGTTTTTCACTTGAAGATATAAACTATATTCTCTCGAAAGTTGTCACTGGTACTCACACGCAAAGAGGCAGGGTGTCCTTAGTTCTTAAAAATTTAAAGGAGAAAGATTTTACATACGAACAGCTCTATTTGGTATTAGAAGAATCTGTACATTTGGTGCACGAACTCTTAAAGAGGCCAGATGAACATGATCTTGTAATTAGAGCCTTGAAGAAGCCCCAGTTCACAGAAGACGTGGTCAGGGATATTGCAAAAACTTTCGTGAAGAATCTGGGTAATGTGTTGGATAACGAAAGTATCGTCGTGATAGAATCTACCCAGGCAGATAGTATTCATATTCACGACGTATACTCCAAGATAGAGCAAAATGGAAAGGATTTTAAGGAGTGCTATTCTTAGATAAGACTCCAGAGTAAATCAAATAAAGCAACGCTATTTTTGTAATAATCATTGTTATTTAGAATGATTCCAGTCGGATTATTTTGGTCGGCATTAATTATTGCAATTCTCCCATCGTATAAAATTGTGTCCGCAGTAGTTAAGTCGATGCCTTCTGGTAGTAATTTAAACTGATATCTGTCACTCTTTGATGTGACCTGTGTAATTTCCCTCGATTTTGGACTGTCTTCAATTATTTCCTTAATAATTAATTCCTTGTTTTTTTTCTGCGCCTCAACGAATAAATCTAAATTCTCAGGAAATATTCTATCCATTTTCTCGATACTAACATACGATCTAAGTTCTTTAGACCTTAGGGCTTCTTCGTAAATGCTCATAACCCCCTTTAATCCTTGATAGTATTTTGCCTCT
The DNA here is from genome assembly GCA_964445405.1 of uncultured Candidatus Saccharibacteria bacterium. Lineage (GTDB taxonomy): Bacteria > Patescibacteriota > Dojkabacteria > J137 > J137 > Brojett037. The sequence goes on along the minus strand of CAYUKX010000071.1, from coordinate 789 downwards.
ACTAGAGAATTCGCTTTGGCTGAAGGGACAGTCTCGTATATTGATTTTATCGCATCAGGCAAATTCTTCTCCAACTTATTAATATCCCACTTCTTTTGCTCCATCAGGAACTTTAATTTATCTGGGTCTTCAGCAATAACCATTCTTCTTTCGCCGTAGTTTGTTTGGCTTACAAGTCCCTTTTTTATTAATTCCTCTACTGTATTGTGAGTAGTCGATCTTTTAATTCCAGTTTCTCTGGCAAGGTTCATGATTGTATTTGGACCTGTTTTTAACAATGTTGTGTACACTGTTATCTCTTTATCGGTTAGGCCAAAGTCTAATAAAAAATTCTTAACGGATTTGTCTACTTTTAAGTTCATTCAGTCATTTATAATATCTAAAATTAGTTGTCAGAATATTTTAACACATTTAGACCTTGCTGTGCAATATTCTACGTGCTCTATACATAAACTGTTAGTCACTTATGTTTGGTGATAACAACGTTAGGCATTAAAAAACCCCGCTTTCGCGGGGGTATAACTTCTAAAATAGCTATATATTAAGCAAATTGAGCGAATGCTTTGTTTGCTTCAGCCATTCTTACTACTTCGTCTTTTTTCTTCATTGCAGAGCCTTCTCTGTTGTATGCATTCTGTAGTTCTCTTGAAAGAACAACCCAGAATTCAGTGTTTTTTCTTGTTGATCTAGCAGCTTCAATAATCCATTTAAGTGCTAAAGCAGTTTGTCTTTTATCACTTACTTGTACTGGAACTTGAAAGTTTGCTCCACCAATTCTTCTACTTCTAA
>CAYUKX010000070.1:0-3947 GCA_964445405.1 uncultured Candidatus Saccharibacteria bacterium | reverse complement strand
TGGGTAGTTTAAAACCAGATAAAGGCAATATTTTTATAAATCAAAACCTTAAAATCGGAATCGCAGAACAAATGGTTCCAAGGCATAAACTTGATTTAACAATTAAACAATATTTTGAAAGTGCATTTGAAACAACAAACTTTAATATTGATAAAAAAATACACGAAGTTTTAGAGGTTGTTCATTTAGAAGTTCCTGTGGATAAGTTAGTAAAAGATTTATCAGGAGGCCAGAAGTCAAGATTATTACTAGCTTATGCAATTATTCAAAATCCCGACATTCTTTTATTAGATGAGCCAACAAACAATTTAGATATCGTTGGAATAAGTCACTTAATATTATTCTTAATGGAATACCCTAAAACAGTGATTGTAATTTCCCACGATGCTGACTTTTTAAATAGTTTTACTGATGGAGTTTTGAACTTGGATGTTCATACAAAAAAAGTAGATCAATTTGTCGGTAACTACTACGATGTAGTTCAACAAATTGCTGCAGAAATTGAAAGACAAAGATTAGTAAATGCAAGAATCGAAAAAAGTATAAAAGATAGATTTGAAAAAGTTAATAAATTAGGTGGTAAGAGTGTGGCTATGCGAAAGCTGGCTAATAAGGTAAGAACAGATATTGACGAAGACCGGGAAAAAATGGTGGATGTTCGAAAAGAAGATAAAACAATTCCTCCATTCGAAATTCCGGCACAACATTGCCCTGGAGAAGTAATAACAATAAATACTGTAGAAGTTTTAAAAAATGGCAAGCCAGTAGCCAAAAACGTAGATTACCATTTATTCCGAGGTGACAGATTAATAATTAAAGGTCCAAATGGTATAGGTAAAAGTACATTATTAAAATCACTTTTAGCAGGTAAGGGTGTAAAAATTGCAGATGGTATAAGAATCGGCTATTACAGCCAAGACTTTTCTGAATTGAATTTTAACGATACCGCATTTAATGCTTTACTAGAAGTAATGCCAGAAATGGATAAGAGCAAAATGTTCGCAGCAGCAGGCAGAATGATGCTAAGCGGCGAAATGCTTGAGAATAAAGTAGAGTCATTATCTGATGGTCAAAAAGGACTACTTTGTTATGCAAGATTCATGTTACAGGAGCCAGGAGTATTAATAATGGATGAACCAAGTAACCACATTAACTTTAGGCACTTACCAGTAATTGCAAAAGCTATAAACGAGTTTAAAGGGGTTCTGATTATAGTAAGTCACAACGAGGAATTCATATCCCAAATAAAAATTAATATGGAACTAGATTTAGAGTCAATCTAATTCTTTAATCGCATTAATTAATCTATTTGTAAATTCAAGCTTCTCAAACTTTTCAATAGTTTCGGGTAAAAGTTCATCTAAGTAGGAATTGATCTTTCCTTTTCTTACTTTAAGCGCATTCGTATTTCCATCCCAATCTTTTTTGCCTAATCTTGAAAAATCGCCCACTTCTTCTTTAGATAATTTAATTTCGTACTCTTTCATTTTTTCAAAAGTGGATTCTTGAATTGCTGTTTTAAATTCAGTTTCTTTTACACTTCCGAATATTCGATTAATAATTTTGTATAAGTAACTTTCCGGGTCTTTTTTTAATGACTCATACTTTATTAAAATACTTGTGTGTACAGTCTTCTGTAAATCTAGTAATTGAAGAACAAATTCGGATTGTCTTTCAATTCCATAAATATCTGATAGTACAAAATCATTAATATCCATTTGGCTTATCTTTTCTTCTCTTAAGCATTTTTGATGAAAGTAAGAAACAGCAACATCTCTAGGATCACGTACCAATATAAAAAGACTTTTAGTCTTTAGTAGTTCTGTCAGTATTAATTTGGGTGTGCCTTTTTCATTCTGATATATATCAAAATAATTGTGAGTAAAAACAATATTCGGGATATCTTTAATTCCTTCAAGTTCCAATGTAAATTCTTTTTTAAATGCTAACTCAATATATTTAGCAATAAAAAATCTAATCCAGGTTCTACCCGATTTGGGAAAGGAAATAAAAATATGATCCGCAAAGGTATATCTTTTTATATTCTGTTCAAGACTTACCATGAAGTTAGTTAGTTGGTTTTACAGGTACTATAATCCACATAGCTAAATATATCCAGACTGCACTGCTAAAACCAAAGAAAGTTCCTAATAAGAATAATAATCTTACAAGGGTAACATCTACGTTAAAGTATTCAGCTAGACCTGTGCATACGCCAGCAATTACTTTATCCTTTTCAACTCTATAAATTTTTTTGGAGCTATCCATATAATTAAATTAATATTTATAACTTATTATACTCCAATATTTTTTAATCTTGGAATATGTATTAATATAAGTAAACCTTTAATAATCTTTAATGTTTAAACTTATACTTGAATTTACACAAAAAAATGTAAATAAATTTAAGCAATTCCCAACTAAATTTAAAATTTCTATAACTTTTTTTGGCGTTATATTACTTGTAAGTTTGATTGCTTTAATTTTGCCGATATGGCCAAAGGTTAACTATGTGTTAAATAGGCCAGACCCTAATAAGTTTGAATACCCAATTTCTTATTCAAATACAGATATTCAACTTACAGATACAGAGGTCCTAAAACCAATGCCTACCGAAAATCGATTAGTTATTCCAAGAATTCAAGTAGATAGCGAAATTCTTGAAAGCGAAACGCTAGATATATTAGATCAACAAGAAGGTGTTTGGCGGGAACCATTTACTGCAACCCCCGACAACATAGGTAATATGGTTATTGCAGGCCATAGGTTCCAGTACTTACCACCGAATACCAGCACTTTTTATAATCTGGATCAAATGCAAATTGACGATAAGATTATGATTATTTGGAATCAAAAAATCTTAATTTATAAAGTTCATAGCGTTTACGAAGTAACTCCAGATAGGGTAGATATTCGAAACAATAGTGAATTCGAACATGAGTTAACTTTATATACATGTACTCCAATCTATACTTCGCTTAATAGATTAGTGGTAAAAGCATATTTAATTGAGTAACTTTACTTATTCGCTACTTTCCATCTGTAAATTACTGTTGCTAGAATATATTGACAATATAGTGCTATGGCGCTAGAATCCTTTATCTGTCAAAACATCGAAAGATTTGAAGAAAGGAGCAACCGTAAACCGGGAGCAAACTTCTTCAGGAAGAATGCTCATTAAAACTTCTTCCAGGTTCTAGACAGAAGATCCTGAGAAGATTAGCTAAATACACAACAAAACCTAAGCAAAACTAACCCACAAGGAAGAGGATCTCATGGCTTTTAAACAGGCAACAGGACGCACAGTCGAAGGTCTCAATGAATTTTGGCAGAACAACGACTTTGAAGTCGTCAACAACGGCATGCCGGTGCCGACGATCGACAAGTATCCGGTGGTCACCTTGCAAGGCGGGCGCGTCGTGATGACGCACACCGATCTCGAGTACAACGCTGTATGCACGATGCAACTGCGCGGCATGATTACAGGCTACGAAAAGCTGCAGACGCAGATCATCGAGTACGCTACATCCCCTGCATACGCTTTCATGCAAACGACGCATGAGCGTATGTGGCAGCTTCTGAACGACTACAAGATGGTCGCAACAGAAGTCCGCGACCAGAGCATCATGGGCGATTTGATCCAGAAGCTGATGGGGCATTTGGGCGAAAATGCCCAAGTGATCGCCATGGGTGAACGCGATGGTCTACCCAACCTGGGCGAGGACGAAGAATTCTTCCAGCTCGTGCTCGGGCGGCTTGGTTTCAACCCCAAGCGCCTGCAAGCCCGTTTGCAGATGGAATTCCTCGCCGACTTCGCTCGCTATGCCGAGCTGACGCACAAGCTTCTGCTCGCGCACCTCAAGATCGAGCAGCTCGGGCAGTTGCTCAAGGCGCTCAAACGGGAATTCAAGGCGCGCGAAACGGCTGATGAGCTGCGGGCTGCGCAG
>CAYUKX010000069.1:0-3950 GCA_964445405.1 uncultured Candidatus Saccharibacteria bacterium | reverse complement strand
ATACTTCGCACTTCCAGTCGCCATTAAAGTGGAAATATGGTCTCCAGAAAAATGTTGTGTCGTCTATTCCCAAAGAAGTATCCCAGTAGTTGACCGCCTTCATTACACCTAAATTAAGTGTAAAGCATGACCATGTTTCTCGTTTATTTTTTTCTAGTACAGAAGATGAAAGCACGGGTAATGTTAATCCAACCATTAAAATTCTTACTAGAATAGGAACATCCCAGTAGTTATTATTAAAAGTGTACAAAGCTGTTTGGTAAAATCTTTGATTCCTTTTTTCTACGGTTAACCATCTAAAAGTTAAAGAAGCTAAATAATCTTTGCTAAATACTAAATCTCCATCTGGAGCAGTTATTAAAAATTCATTAATATTTTCTCCACGTTGCTCTAATACTTCTACTGATTTTTTTGTACCCCAAGTTCTATTCGCTGCTGCTCCAATTGCTTCGCCATCAATATTTTCTGGATGAACAAAAAAGAATAATCTATCACCGAATGCTTCGCCAAAATCTCTTTTTAAGTACTCTCCACGTCTTGCATAATCTTCGTCACGTTTTGTTCTTCGCTCTTCAATTGAAACTGCCAAATAAATAAGCTCTTTAGGATAGTTCTGGTTTAATAATGCATTAATTGATCTTTTTACAACTTCGTATTCTTCGCCATAATTAGCAATTACTATTAATTGTTTTGGTAATAGCCCATTCTTAGGTAGAGATTCTTGATCAGGAAGCAAAGATTTATCTAAGGATTGGCATTCTTTTAACCAATCTTTTTTAGAAGCCCTCCAAACGAATATATAGCCAATTACTGTTCCGAACGACAAAATAAAAGCCCTATAAACCCAATAAACTGACAGAACAACAAGTATATTTATTATTAAGTAAGGGAATGAAAATCCTAGCCAAAGTGGAGAAAGTAGAAAAATCCAAATTAAAACTCCCGGTATAATCTCAAGTATTCTTTGTAAAAATCTATCGTTAAACGCTCTTTCTTTGCTCATTATTTTAGTGTAAACCTGTTTATGTTAATATTTACCTATATTTAGATAAATTTCTTATGCAAAACGACAGTAATCCTAATGCAGATAATACTAACTCTAATCAGCCTAAAGTTCAAGCAGTAAGCAATAATCCGGCTTTATCAGCAATGCAAAAGAAGGTTAAAGTAGAAGAGATATCAGAAGGCATTTTTAGAGCAACAACAGAAAAAAGTAATTACATTATTGAATACGATATTAATAAATGTATTGGTGCAGCATCATGTGCGGCAATCGCTCCACTTACCTTTTTTATGAATGAAGAAAATAAAGCAGAGTTAAGAAACGATGTTGATGATTTTGATGAAGATGAAGTAATCATGGCAGGAGCACAATCGTGCCCAGTATTTGCCATTAAAATAATTGAAAAATCTACTGGTGTGGTGCTTTTCCCAATAGAGGAGAGTGACTAAAATGCAAAAATTTATAAACAATTTAAAGCCGGCAAAACATTTAATAATTTCAATATTGTGTTTAATGCCAGCTTTTGTTGCATTTTACCCCAAAACTTTTGTAACCATTGATGAGCATGATTATTTATATAATGCGCAGTTAATAGTTACCTCTGATTTAAAAACGGATTGTAGTTTGAATATTCCTGGGCAATGGCCTACAAACTTAGGTTATTGTATTTCTAAATATAATATTGGGACTTCATTTTTCTTGGTACCAGCAGCCTTAACGTCACTTGACTATGCTGCATTAATAACTTTCTTGGTATTTATTATTGGAATAATCATCTTCTACAGGTTATTAATAATCTACAATATAGATAAACGCTTTATTTATTTTTTTGCTTTATTCCCGCCATTTATATTCTTTACCAGAACTGTATTATCTGAAATGTATTCAATGGTGCTTTTGCTTGGAATTTTTTATGTATTTTTGAACATTCCAAGAAACAAAGCTTATAAAATAATTGCAGGTTTACTTATTACAATGGCGCTGTATGTAAGGTACACAAATATAATACCTATAGCGCTAATAGGGTTATATTTTATCTATGAGTATCTAACTGAAGAAGGGATTATTGCATTTTTAAAAAAATATTGGATAGTGCATGTTACTTTTGTTATTGGAATAATAAGTATTTTGATTTTTAATAATGAATATTATGGAGGATTTTTTAGATCAGGATATTACTTCTCTTCGGAGGAAGGATCTATTATTTGGGGGCAAATCCCCGCAATATTCTTTAAATATTTGGTACTTTTAAATGTGTTCTATCCTTTTGGATTAATTGTACTTCTTAAAACAAATATTAAACGTAAAATATTATTTATTGCTACGTTCTTAAGCGTAATGATCTTTTACACGATATTTAAAAACGAAAGTTTTCCAGGCAAATTATCGGATGTAATTTTGGGATTAAGATTTTTAATTCCAGTTTACCCATTCATGCTTCTTCCTTATTTCTATAAACTTAATGAATATAAGTTATTTAAAAAATATAGGATTTTTATGTATACTTCTGTTGCAGTATTTATTATTGCAGCTGTTTTAATTAACTATATTCACTACCAATTTATTCTTAAATGAAAATCATTTTACTGTCGACATTCTATAAGCCTTCTGTAGGTGGTGTAGAAAGGCAAGTTGAAGAAATATTCTTAAACTTAAAAAAAAGAAATATTGATGTTCAGGTATATACTACAGATGCATCACATGGGAGCTCAAATAGACTAAAAAAAACCGAAAAAGAACATAGTGTAAAGCGTTTTAGCTATTTATTCGGTTTTGGATATTTTTTTAGATTCTCACCATTGCTAGTATTAAATTTGCTTTTTGCAGATTTTGACATTATTCATGTACATAATTCACATGACGCACATCTTCTTCCAGTAATATTAATTAAATTACTAAGGAGAAAACGACTAGTTATAACTGGTCATAATCCTTATGTAGTAGATGAATCCAAACGAAAAGTAAATTTAAGTAAAGGAGTCAGATTTTTTGATTCAGTACTTAGACTTTTTGCATTTACAATTGATTCTTATATAGCTCTTTTAAACTCAGAAAAAGAATTTGTAAGTAATTACTTAAAAATAAATCCAAATAAAATTGCTGTTATTCCAAATGGAATACGTGATGACTATTTTAACGAAGTTAAAGAACTAGACTCAAGCAATATATTTGTAACTGAATATAAAATTGATAAATCTAAATATAAACTTGTATTAGGTTGCTTATGTAGAATGGACTATGTAAAAGGAATTCAGAACTTACAACAAGCTGTAAAAGAAAATAGTGATTGTTTGTTTATATTTGCAGGTGGAGATGGTGGTTATTTAAAGGACCTTAAAGAACTTTATAGTGGTTGCTCAAATGTAGTTTTTACAGAAAAGTATATAAATGTGGAAGATTCGCTTAGCTTTTATGCATTTATAGATGTATTCCTATTACCAAGTGTATACGAGCCATTTGGCATTACTATAGTAGAGGCTATGACACAAGGAAAGTATATTCTTGCTACCTCAAAAGGAGGTGCAAAAGAAATTATAGACAACGGTTTTGGAAAGATTATTGATCCACAAAATTACCAAGAATGGAGTTCTGAAATTGAAAAAATTAAAAGTAAAAAAGAAGAATATACCGTTTCAGGCAAAAAAGGTATTACAGATAGCTTTAAATATAAATGGGCAAAAGTAATTGATAATTTAATAGATGAGTATAAAAAGGTTCTATAATCAGCAATATATAGTAAAATGAACATTACTTTAAAATAAATTTTTAATAAGTTAATTATGAAAATACCTTCAATTGTATGGATTGCGTTAGTTTTAATATTAGGTGTGGGTTTTGTTGCTATATTGGCAAATAATAAAAATGCTCAATCTATGGCGGATGCAACTCTACCAGTAGAGGTTGATGTTTATGTAGACTTTAACTGTCCACACTGTGCTGAATTTGA
>CAYUKX010000068.1:0-4042 GCA_964445405.1 uncultured Candidatus Saccharibacteria bacterium | reverse complement strand
AATAGAAATAACAAAAGATTTACAACACCTAAAACCGCGTATAACTTAAATCTGTCCATATAATTTTATTTATCTTTTGAATATTTAAGAATATTACTTATAATCAGAATAATATATCTACATTAATATATATATGAATAAGTTTATAAAGAGAGTTGCAAGAATAATATTCTTTTTTTCGTATATATTTTTTATTATATGCTTAGTCGCCGTAACTTCCATACTCATTTTAAAAAATAATGAATATGTAAACACGCTAGAAAACTACAACAACATTCAAAACACAGTATTAGATGCAAATAAACAAATAAATAGTACCAAGACTGAAAGTACTACCCAAATTGAAAAATTACAACAAGAGATTACTGCATTAAGCCAGGAAAACAAAGAGCTCAAGTCTGACATTGCAACACTAAATGACACAAAAGAGAGTAGTATACAGGGTAAGATCACTGGACAGATACTTCTTGGACAAGACAACTTATCAAACTACCAACTAGTTTGCGCCCAAAACACTACCGATACTCACAAGATTTATTGCGTAAGCACATCATCTTATATAACTGAATTTAAATTAGCTGTACCTGCAGGCAAATACATAATCACAGCAAAGGTTTTAGACAAAGACAACCACGTGACATTGGTGCAATACACCGGTAAATACACTGAATATGTAAAATGTCTTACAGAAAAAGGTTCAGACACATGTGATGCTGCCCTTTCTCAGAAACAGATCACAGTTGAAGTAAAAAAAGGCCAAAAAGTAGTAAATATAAACCCCGTTGATTGGAATTAACCTATAACTTTAATTGACACATTCATTTTATTACTTTATTATAAGAATACGCTTTACTTTTTGGGTAAATCCATGTTATAAATAGTCCACATTAAAAGAGTCCCTAAAAAGCTGTATATAGCAATGCTAAACAAGAAAATTTTATTCTAAAGAACTCGAGATAACACACTCATAGGGGAGTGTGCTTTTTTATTGCTTTTTAAGTTTTATACAATATGACTGCAAACAATAGAGTAAACCTCACTAAGAATCCTACCCCTAAAATGTCCATGGACTACCTAGAAGCCCAGAAAGCATTTTTTCAAAGGTACAAAACAGAGGGATTCGAAGAATTATTCGACGAAATTAATCCAATCGCTGATTACACAGGATTAAACTGGGAAATCGCATTCGAAGGATTCGAATGGGGTGAACCAAAAATTAGCTTCAGAGATGCACAGTTACTAGGTCAAACCTATGACGCTCCAGTGCACGCAAACGTTAGACTTCTTAATAAAAAGACAGGGGAAATTAAAAAGCAAAAAATATACCTATGCGACATGCCATTAATGAGCGACAGAGCTTCGTTCATGATTAACGGTAACGAAAGAGTAGTTGTTTTCCAAATTCTAAGATCTGAAGGTTTACTATTTTCTGAAAGCAAAGCATCTTCTTCAAAAAAGAAGCTATATTCAGTTAAATTAATGCCTCACAGAGGAAACTGGTACGAATTCGAAGTAAACAAGTACGGAGTAATGAGCATTAAACTATTACAAAAGAGACCAAGAATTTTACTAACTACTTTATTAAGAGCATTGGGCTACAGTTCTGATGCAGATATTAAAAGAGTATTAGGAGCTGTTGATGAAGGAGAATTTAGCTTTATTGATGCAACTTTAAGAAAAGACCCTACTAAGAATACAGAAGAAGCTTTAGTAGATATTTACAGAAAACTAAGACCAGAAGATACAGTTACATTAGAGAATGCAAAAGCTTTGATTGACAATATTTTCTTTAACAAAAGAAGATTCTACCTAGGAAAAATCGGTAGATATAAATTAAACAAAAAACTTGGAGTAAAAGAAGAGATTACAAACTCTGACTATATTCTAAAAAAGAGAGATGTTGTTGAAGTAATAAAAAGATTGATTCAATTAAATCAAAAAACATTACAACCTGACGATATTGACTCATTAAGCAACAGAAGAATTAGAGGTGTTGATGAATTAGTAGCAGAAAAGATTAGAGTAGGTGTTCTAATCATGGAAAAGAATATTAAGGACAAGATGGCAACATTCTCAACAGACGAGAAGGTAACACCAGCAATGGTTGTTAATACAAGACCTATTGTTTCCGCAATTAATCAATTCTTCGGAAGTTCTGCTTTAATGAGATTCATGGATCAGAGTAATATTTTCTCTGAGCTTGAAGCAAAAAGAAAGATTACAGCTGGAGGACCAAGAGGTTTAACAAAAGAGAGAGCAACATTCTCTGTTCGAGACGTGCACAACTCACACTATGCTAGATTATGTCCTGTAACTACACCAGAAGGTCCATCTATTGGTATGGTTAACCAGTTAGCTATTTACACAAAAATTAATCAATATGGATTCTTAGAGGCTCCATACTTTAATATTATTAACAAATTTGTTGTTGAAACTGACAAAATTGAAGATTTCACTAATAGAACATTATTAGAAGATCTTGTAGTTGAGGGTAAAAAGATCGGAAAAGTTGGTGAAACTATTACAAAAGAACTTGTTGAAAAAGCAAGAAAAGCTGGATTAACAGAATTCCATGTTAGACCATTTATTACAGAAGAGATTGTTTACATTGATGCAGATACTGAACTAGAACACAAAATTGCTAGCGCAAGTGTTCATAGAGATGAACTAGGAAACTTAGTAGAAGACCAGACATATGTTAGAGATGGTCAAAACTACGCAAAAGTAAAAATTACAGAAGTAGATTACTTAGATATTAGCCCTGCACAAATCGCATCTATGGGATTAGCATTAATTCCATTCGCAGGAAACGATGACCCAAACAGAACATTAATCGGTGCAAAAACTCAAGGTCAAGCTATACCTTTAGTAAGAAGCCAATCTCCTATTGTTGGAACTGGTTTTGAAACTGAAGCAGCAAGAGCAAGTGGAAGAACAGTTTATGCAGAAGATGATGGAGTTGTAGTTTACGCTGATGCAGCTAAAGTTTCAGTAAGTTACGGTAAAAATGATGTTGCAGATTATCCTGTAGAAAAGTTCGTAAGAACAAACCAAAATACATCATTCTCACAAACACCTATTGTTCTACCAGGACAAAAGGTAAAGAAGGGCGATGTTCTAATTGATGGACCTTGTACTCAAGAAGGTGAATTAGCACTTGGTGTAAACTTAAGAACTGCATACATGGTATACGATGGTTACAACTTTGAAGACGGTATCGTGCTTTCACAAAGAGTAATAAAAGAAGATCTATTAACTTCTGTTCATATTCAAGAATATATTCAAGAAGTTAGAGAAACAAAATTAGGAAATGAATTAATAACAAGAGACATTCCTGGTGTTGGTGAACATGCTTTAAGAAACTTAGATGAAGATGGAGTAGTAAGAATAGGAGCAAGTGTTTCAGCAAATGACATATTAGTTGGAATTATTGCACCAAAGGGTGAAAGTGAATTAACAGCTGAAGAAAAGCTTTTAAGAGCAATCTTCGGAGAATATGCAAGAGACGTTAGAGATAACTCACTAAGAATGCCTTACGGCGAACATGGTGTAGTTGTAGCAGTTCAAATTCTTGATAGAGATTCTGGCGCTAAATTAAATGCTGGAGTTCTTAAACAAGTAAAGGTTTGGGTTGCAAAAACACATAGAATCGGAATTGGAGATAAATTAACTGGTTTCCACGGAGACAAAGGTGTTATTACAAAAGTTGTTGCAGAAGAGGATATGCCTCATACAGCTGATGGAGAACCTGTAGACATTATCCTTGGTCCATCTTCTATGATTAGAAGAATGAACATCGGACAATTAATGGAAGTTCACGTTGGAGAATTAGCTAGAAAAACTGGAGTAAAAGTACAAGTTCAACCATTCTCTGAGTTCAGCTTAGACCCATTATTAGCATTAGCTAAAGAAAAGGGAGTAGCATACGAAGAAAAAGTAGACTTATTCGATGGAAGAACTGGAGACAAATTTAAACAGAAGGTAACAGTTGGAATGAAGTATATGTTCAAGTTAGACCACTTGGCTGATCACAAAGTTCATG
>CAYUKX010000067.1:0-4101 GCA_964445405.1 uncultured Candidatus Saccharibacteria bacterium | reverse complement strand
ATTAAAAATAATATATGGGATTGTTAGACTTTTTTCAAAACGGTAGTAATAATAACGCACAAGGTGATAATACAAATCCACCAGCAGTGCCAGACTTTGCTAGTATTCAGCAAAGCTATACTAATCAATCATTAGCGAACGTATCTTATCCAATGGCTAATCCGGCACCTGTTGTTCCAACAGCATCACCAGTAACGCCACAAACAAACATTACTCAAGATCAAACTCAACAATACCCTGGATTACAGAATTTACAGATGCCCACAATGCAACCTGGTGCAGCAGTAGCCCCAGTACCATTTGTACCAGATATGACTGCACAACCAATGCCAGCTCCAATTAATGAGCCAATGCAATCACAAGCACCTATGGTTTCAGATGTTCAACCAACTCAGCCAGAAACACAAGATGTTCCATCTTATGAATATGTTGATCCTAGTAAACACCCTGTGTTACCAGCTGTTATTCCAAACCAAGGTCACATAGAAACAATGCCAGAAGGAATTAAAGTTACAACCTTTGAACCTGCAACGGAAGCACCAAGTGCTGAACCTGTTCAAGAAGTAGCACCAGAAAATACTCAACCAGTTACCGATGTTCAACCAATAGAGCAAACAATTATTCAACCACAGGAAAATACACAATTAGAACAAAATACTTGGATTCAACCGGAAGCTACAATTCCACAACCAGAAGTAGTTAATAACTTTGAAGCAAATACTGTTGAGCAACCAGTTCAGACACCGACAACCGGTTTTGATGCATCAATGTTTAAAACAGAAGTTACTACACCAACAGAACAACCTGCTGAATTACAGATGCCTGATTTGGCTCCAGTAACTGAACCAGTCGTTGAACAACCCTTAACACCAGAAGTACCAGTAACTTCCGAAGTTGAAACAGTTCCGGAATCTACACCTGAAACAAAACCAGAAGACTTAATGACTGGTCTGGAAATTGGCGTAGGAGAATCCACAACACCTGAGCAACCTTTAGTAAGCGATGTAACACCAGAACTAGAAGTTAGTGTACCAACTGAAGTTACACCAGAAGTAGCACCAGAACTAGAAATACAAAGTGAACCAAATGTTGAACTTAATACAGAAGTACCGAATGCAGAAATGCCCGCTCAAGAAACTTTTGTACCAGAAACTACACAAGTTAACGAAGTTCTACCAGCAGTGACTATGCAAGACGAAGTTCAAACTGAAAATGTACCAGCACCTGAAAAAAATATTGAAAGTACCCCTGTTGTACAACCTACTAACTTTGAAATGTCATTCTTTAGAACAATCGGCTTTATAGGTTTAAATTCTCAACCTAATATAAAAGTTGTAGAAAAAGTAAATGAATTATCTTCAAAATTGGCCGAGTTTGCTGAAGTGTTTATTATTGACTCAGCAAAAGGATATGCCAAAACTATTTTTGATAATGCAAAGTCAAAGGGTATTGAATTAACAGGTATGTATTTAAAACCGTTTCATTCAGATTATTCCGATGAATCAGAGCTAGGTGATTACGAAGACTTTACAATAATTATGTATTCAAATACTGCAGATAAGATTAAAAATATTATTAAGGAGTCTGATTTATTAATAATGCCAGAGGTATTTGGCCTAAATAATTTAGCAATATTATTCGAAGTGTGGTCTACAAGTAGCATGTACCCAGGTCAGAATAAACCATTGATTTTAGTAGGTAAGGGTTGGACTACAATACTAACACAATTAAAGAGCATGTTTAAATTGACTGATTCAGATTTAGGCTTTGTTAGTGTTTGCACAACAACAGAAGAAGCATTATCTAGAATTAAGGAATTAGATTCAGTTTTAATTACCAAGGAAGTAAAAGCACCAAGAAGAGTAATTGACCTAAGAGAAGAAGATGATGAAGATGGATTATTCATCTAATACTAAATAGACGTTTAAAAGGGAAGCTTAAGCTTCCCTTTCTTATATCTGTAAACTTGTTGTATTAAGTACCAGCACTATACGGATTTCTATCTTCTAGTTTGCTTATTTAAGCTTTAATTCAAACTTGTAAATGTTATTTACTGTTGCGCCTGTTTCGTCTTTTTCTTGTATTAATGAATACATTTCGGTGCTGTTATTAGCAAATAGTACTTTATCTTCTATAAACGTAAAGTCAGTAAGTATTGTATTTACGTTTAAACCATCATAATCCATTAAGGTAATTTTATTTTTACTAAATAGTATTAGGTTCCGGCCTGTACTAGCAAACTCCATATTCGTAAATGCATCATGCCTTAAAGCTAAGTTAAAGTTTGATGTATCTAATAGGTTATCGGTGAACTTGTCTTCTACATAAAAAGAATGTAGTTCGTCATTTTTAAAGTAACTAATTAATCTGCCATTACTTAATGCCTTATAGAATGTTGCATTTGTATCAATTACATCAATAAACTCTTTTTGCACATCTATATATAATAGTGTACCTTCAGAATCTAATATAAGTACATTAGGGTTTTCTGATGAAGTGAATACAGAGCTAATTTTTGTAGGTAGTAATGCCTTTATTTTATCGCCAAACTTATATTCTGCAGATGATTTATTGGTATACAGCATTAGTTTGTTATCTTTTATAAAGTAAACATTATTAGCTGAAACTGCATAATTTGATAATGTAGTGTTATTGTAATCCACAAGAGATATTTCTTTTGTAATTAGATCGTATTCAAATGCGTATTTATTTTCTTGGGTAAATATTATTGATTGTGAATCCCTAAACCACTTTACGTTTGCAGGAGTGAAACCAAATAGAGTATTTAGATTAACCCTGTTTGCAGTATCGGAGATGTTATATAAATAATAATTTGTGCCAACATTTAGTATAAATTTATTGTTATCAATGGAGCTTTGAATATTGTAATCGGATTCCTTAAGTTCAAGTTTTTGCTCTGTTGTAAATTTAACAATTTGAGTAATTTGTTGAGAATTAGAGAAATCCAGTAGATTTCTTGTTAATTTTATTCTCCAAATTCCATCAAGTGTGGAGTCGTTATTAACTACGTAGTAAATATATTGTCCATCTAATGAATAAAAGGTTTTACTTACATTTACATTAGATACCTTTGTAAAAGGTATAGTATTTGGATACAGCTGTGCATAAACATCTTTAACTATCCCTGATTCTACCCTAACTTGTTTTTCCCAAGGAGTGTAGCCCTCTTTTGTAAGTTTTAAAGTTACTATGCCAGGTGTTATATTTGTGATTCTAAACTCAGAGTAAGTAACTTCTGATTCATTAATATATGCTTTTAAATCTTCTGAAGGTATTGAATTTATTCTTATAATTCCAGTTTGAACAAAAGATCCATCTTCGTTTATTGTTCGTCCCTGAGAAATAATTAATACAACAATCGAAGCAATCAAAAAAAAACCTAAAGATACTAGAGGTAGTATTAATCTTAATAATGATTTAGTGAATTTGGTCATACTTTAATTATTTTAGTTCAATTTATTTTAAATTTCACCTAACAAGTTGTTTTTCACTCCATGTTACTCTTTTAGTATGCTCTTGTCCTAACATCATTCTAGTTGTGGATTCAATAAATGGCAGGAATCCAAAAGTGAATAAAGAAAGTATGTTTAGTGGAGCTTCCGCAATTAGTATTAAGATATATTTAATGTAGCTCATTTTTGCGGGCTTTTTAGGGATTATAAAGATTTTTACTATTGTATTAGGAATTAAAAACAGTGTTGCTAAAGTTAAAAGGTTAGAAACCGTTTGTGGAACTGTAATGGAAATAACCTGTCTACTAAGTTCGTAGTTGACTAAAAATACAATAGGAATACCAAACGCTATTAAAAAGCCAAGAACCTTCCAGAACACAAATACTTCGAATAAATGGTAGATTTTAGTAGCTCTTTCTATAAATGGAATCTTTCTATTGTTTATTAGTTGCTTTACAGCTAATGGGAATGTAATTACACCCCAACCCCAACGTACATATTGTTTGTACTGGTCAACATGATTTTTAAAATAGTTATTGTTGTAAACAGCATCAGCGCTTAAAGGTGTAAAGAATACTTCGCACTTCCAGTCGCCATTAAAGTGGAAATATGGTCTCCAGAAAAATGT
>CAYUKX010000066.1:0-4316 GCA_964445405.1 uncultured Candidatus Saccharibacteria bacterium | reverse complement strand
CCTGCCTCTACACCAGCTGTAAGTGTTTCTATGGCCAGTGGTTGGTCTCCTGAAGGTTTGTATTTTGATTGTAAGTTAAAACTCATAGACTAATTATACTATACGTAAAGTATTACTTTTTAGCTTTAATTTCCTTAACACAGCTACAAATCTGGCTCCATTCTGAATCATTTATACACTTTGGATTACGAGCTGTGCACATATATCTTCCATGAAAAATCATTCTTAAGGAAGTATCATCCCATTCATTTTGTGGAAATAACTTCATTAGATCTTGTTCAACATCTACTGGATCATCATTTTTTGTTAACCCAAGTCTTTTAGCAACCCTTTTAACATGAGTATCTACTACAAAACCAACAGGCTCTATTTTTGGAACTCCAGGCTGCTTGCCTTTGCTAAACCATTCGTTAATAACTACATTGGCAGTTTTTCTACCGACCCCTGGCAAAGTTATTAAATCTTCCATTTTATATGGAACAACACCATTAAAATTACTTAAAAGCATTTGGCTTAAAGCAATAATATTGCGTGATTTATTCTTATAGAAATTTACAAGCTTAATAATTTGCTCAACTTCTTTTACATCTGCATTAGCTAAATCTTTAGCAGTAGGGTATTTTTGCCATAGCGCTGGAGTAACCTTATTTACTGTTGTGTCTAAAGTCTGTGCCGATAAAGCAACCGAAACAAGCAGAGTAAAGGCATTCGTATGGTCTAGTGGTGTTTCTACAACCGGATAGTCTCTTTTTAAAAGCTCATCTATTTTGGCAACTTTCTGTTTAAGTGTCATAATATTTAAGTTTAACAAATGTATACCAATATGAATAAAGCAAAAATATTAGTTTTAACAATAAGTGGCACAATTTGCGTTTCAATAGTTTCAATAATATTTCTATTAATCTCTATACTTTCGCAAATTGAAACTGACTTCGAGTTTAACGAAGCATTTGAACTCCCTTTATCTTATATACAACAACAAGTTCAGGGAGTAAGTACCGATAAATATCTGGTTACAGATGTTGTTGATGGCGACACCATTAAAGTCGTTAAAGACCAGGAATTAATTACAATTAGACTAATTGGTATAGATGCCCCGGAAGTAAAAGGTAATGAGTGCATGAATGAACAATCCACCAAATTTCTAGAAGATTTAATACTAAATAAAGAAGTTATACTCGAAAATGATCCTTCACAAGGTGAACTGGATAGGTATAGTAGAGGCTTGTACTACATATTTATAAATGAGGAAAACGTAAACGAATTAATGGTTAGCTCAGGCCTAGCAAAAGAATATACCTACAATAAAGCTTATAAATATCAACAAGAATTTAAGAGCGCTCAATTTGACGCTAAAGCGCTAAGCCTAGGGGTTTGGAGCTCAGAATGTTCTATGAACTAGCTATAAAAAGAGCCACATTTCTGTGGCTCTTTAAATTTCTATTAATGGTGGGCAGTATAGGATTCGAACCTATGACCACTCCGGTGTAAACGGAGCGCTCTACCAGCTGAGCTAACTGCCCTTTAGGGTACTGGAATTATACTATCCCAGTACCATTCTTTCAATATGTATCTAAACTTAATTAAACTGAATAGAATTAGCAATTCTATCTAAAGTTGCATAATTTGAACCGTCTAAGTTAATTGTGATTGTTTCAAAATATGTCTCTGAACCTACGGCAATATAGTATTGAGTTTGGTTCACTCTTCCACTTTCTGTTCCATAGTCTGCTGTAAACTCAAGTCTACAAGCCTTGTAGCCATCTAAAGTAACTACAGAAACATCTTCTAATATAGAATCGTATGTAGCTAACTCATCGATTGTGCTATTACCTAAATCTACACACTCACTCTGGGAAGGCACAATTGTATAACTTCTCTTAGAAATATTTAGATTGTCTAAAAGATTTTCTGCATAAACAAATAATATATCTGAGTCTGCATCATCTACCATAAATCCTTCAGGATATTCTAAAGAATAGTCATAACCGGTATAAACTTGATTATCTGAGGTTTGAGTAGTGCCAGTAGAATTAGTAGTTGTATTGCTAGTTGAATTACTAGTAGTGTTAGTTGTGTTGGTAGTATTTATTGCGTTTGTTGAACAAATTCCAGCATCTGCAGGTGCAAATGGTCCTCGGTATGCGCATTTACCATTTAGTTCAAAATAACCGATAGCAGCAAAACCTGCGAATGTTGATACACAACAACATAGAACAAGAATACAACCCACAATTAGGAGTTTCTTCATATATATTTTTTTAGAATTAATAACTGATTATATCTAAGATTGCCAATAATGTATTTATTTTATTGCATCAATAAATGCAATAACCGTAAAGGCACCAAAGAACAGGAAGCTGATAGCAAGCATTATTTTTCTAAAGAGGTGGGGCTGAAGAGCTTTGTGTATGTGTTTTGATGAATTTAACCACAATATTGCACCTGATAAAACAAACATAGATACCGCGCTAAATATTGTATTTAAAAACAGTATTTGCAAAGGTGCAGCAATATTTAACAATGTAATTATTATTGCAAAAGTAATTTGCAGCCATAAAAACATGAAGAATAATTTACTTCTTGATACTTTTGCAAAAAAGCTTGAACTCATATGTAAGTTTTCAGACATAATTCTTGAAGTTGATTCAAATACACCCAATTGTGTTGTAAACAAAAAGACGACACCTAAAACTAAAAGCATCACCCCTAATATTGGCGATATCAAAGAAAGTTTATTTGATTCAGCAAAAATAAATTCAAGGTTGTTAGCTGTCGCAGATGGATATATTAATTCAAACGAAATAATTGTAAGAAGGACTATTGCAAAGAACCCAATTAAAACAAATGATAGAAATTGTTCAATTGCTACAACTCTAAACCAACGTTTAAAGTTTTTAATATTTTCGCTATTTATTTCAAATTGATTCTTTAATTCTTTTAAGTAAGATTCTTTACCCATTTCCAATTCACCCTCACCGTAGCCAGCCATTGCAAAGCCTTTATCCTGAATATAAAAGGAGTGAGATAATATTAAGTTACCGGCAGCGCCAGAATAAGCAATAGCACCCAAGAACTGACCAATAGCAATACCTGCAGGGAATAAAAAGTAACCATTCCCAATTCCAATTGTTCCTTTTGCAATTTCAATAAAGGTTTCTGGATTAACAATTAAAACTACTATTAAAATTAATGTAGGAATTGAAATTAATAAAAATAGTTTTTGAGTTTTTTCTAAAGTAGAGTAGACCTTTCCACCTAATGTGAAAATCAAACCAATAATAATTAGCATTCCAATTGTTAACCATCTAAAATCTGTAATTCCTAATAGTCTGCCTAATATTTCCCCACCTGTACCAATAATTCCAGGCCAAGCAAAAGACAAAAAGGTAGAAATAATAAACCATGCAGGAAAAAACTTTGACAGTTTTTTAAAGCCAATAAAAACGCTATTCCCAGTTGCTAATGTGTATCTGCCTGTTTCGTTACTTACAAAATATTGAAATAAAATTCCAAGTAGAGCACCCCATATTATTCCAAATCCAAATTGAGATACAAAGTATGGCCATAACACAAATTCACCAGAGCCTAAACCCATTGCAATCAATACTAGGCCAGGACCGATTAAACTTTTAAATGACTTTGGTGGTTTTGGTAAAGATTTAGATTCCATAAAACAATCATATCAGAGTTTGTAATTACATTGTAAGCTTGTATTAGTAAATAAAAAATCGGAAAATAACTTAGTTACAAAAATAAAAATGTATAAAAACAAAACAATGTCTCTTTTGGTAGTATCGGTAATACTTAACTTAATACTGCTAATTGTAATATTAGCCCCTGCAGTTAGAGATCAAATTGCGTTTCTACAAAGAACCGAAAGTCAGAATGCAGCAAGCTTTACGCTAAATGATCCTGAAATTTACCAATATATAAGTTCAGATTTTAGCTACCAGGTAAGAATGTACAAGAGCTGGCTTTTGGAAGATTCCCAAGATGGCAATGTAGCATTCAGACCAGAATCACTTGATCGATTTATTCTGAATATATTTAACGAGAAAACAGATCTAACACCCAGACAGTGGTATACAAATAGATTTCATTCACAAAAAGCAGTGGAAAGTGACCTGACGGTTAATAATTATGTAACCTTAAAAAGCGAGTATTCCGAAAATGGTTACAGTTATATTGACTATGTTGTAAAAGCAGATGACACCATGGTTTATTTTCACTTTACGCTAAACGATGGAACATACGATAATTCTGAATTCAAAGTTTACTTTGAAAATGTTGTGTATTCGATTGAGGGGATTTGA
>CAYUKX010000065.1:2375-4365 GCA_964445405.1 uncultured Candidatus Saccharibacteria bacterium | reverse complement strand
GGTAGTAAAGTTACTGCTAGTAATACTCCCCAATGGTTTTGTATACGCTCAGTGTGATAATCTCTTGTGAAAATTTTCTCCATATATAGTTTTTTGGCTTAATTAAATATGCTTTCTTTTATAATTTTTGTAACTTCTATAAAATCCAATTGATATTGTATAAATGGCACCAAGTAACAAGAACAACATTAAAAGAATTCCTACAGTATTACTGTTGCTAATAAAAAACCACAGTAAAAAACTACTCACTCCAAATATAATAGTAATACCAAATAGCATAACTGCTAAAAGTATCAGTGCTTTTTTACTGCCAGCTATAGCCTCCATTAAAATCGTGTACATATCGCCTTCTCCTTCAACTCTATAAATTGTACCTTTGCCTTTAAAAAAACTTAGTCCAAAGGGTCGTTTTGTAATGGAATTTCCACTGAAGGTCTGTTTGTATAGTTCAAGTTTAGTTTCAGTGTCAGGGGTTTCGTTCATATAAAAAATTATATCAAATTTACAAATTGAATTTGTTCTAATACTACTAAAGGACTTAATGAATACAAATACAGGCAAAGCAGTTGCTCAAAAAAGACACGAATTTATGGAGTTATACCTGCAGCAATTTTTTGATGAATGGGATGGGAGAAAATAATAACTTGTTTAATCAGGTCACTTAATTGAAATATATTCTTAGGCTCGCCGTTGGCGAGCCTATTATGTGAGCACGAACGTGGAAGTTCACTACTAGAAGCAACAATCTGGGCCTTCACCCTTGTCGATTGTGTTGTTCACAAAGTCGACTCCAAAGACAATAAACGCAACAAGTTGCCCGAGCATTGGCGAACCTAACGCCCATGCCAACCCGAAATCAAAAAAGAGCGCCAGACTGCCTATGCAAAAGCTCAGTCCTAATGCTGCCATCACCATTAGTACACTAACCAACTTCCAAGTGTCGACCTCAGAAATCGACCGGAATTCGTAAAGGAAGGCTGTCGGCAATCTTGCATATGTCCGGATGAAAAACAACATCCAGGCTGCTCCTGCGAGGTAAGCGACCCCGCCAATCAATGCACCGAGCCCAAATATCATTGCCAATCCCAAAGCCGAATGTGACCATTCCGCCGAGGTAAGCCACAAGACTCCACTCAATAGGGCGGCCAACAAGGCCTTCCAGAATTGCTGCCGATATGTGCTGCTAGTTGCAGCATCCATTTCTTGGATCTGTTGTTCTTGGGTGTGCATGTTCACTCCTCACTCTACAAGCAAAGGATTTTACCACTTAAGAATATATATAGACAAACTTGAATCTTTTTATTGAAGCTAGCTTATATGGCTTGCCATTGGCAAGCCATATAAGTGATCAGGATGTTCACCGAAGTTGGTCGACTTCTTTCTCGAGCTTTCCAAGCTCAACAGTGAACACGCGAGTAACCCACGCTGCCCCGAGCATCTGCCCGAAGATTGCCCAACCTTGCCCTCCCGAGAGGAGGATGGACTGTGTGAGCACTTGCACAAAATGCGCGAGCAAAAACCCAAGCACTAGACCTAATACGCCCAGCGCAAAGACTTTAAGCACATCCTTTATGTCTGATGCAGCATTTGCCTCCGAACCAAGTTTAGGAAGCTCCAAAACTTTCAGGAAAATGACGCCGACAATTGCCGCTCCAACCAAGAAGGTCGCCGCTCCGACAACCCCAATGGTAACCACCTCCTCTGTGCTTTCTACTCCGACTAGTTGAGTGGTAATCCAAGCTGGGACTGCACAAAAAAGTCCCGCCAAAATAGCCTGTTTCCAGGCCCCTTTGAGTGCCTTCTTTAGGGCGCTCTCGAACCTAAGAACATGATTAATATCAGGCATGTTGCCTCCATTCAGAGATCAGGAGATTTTAACATTTGTCTACACTTATTAGCAACACTATAGGGCTATTTGGCCAACTGAAGAATTACTCATTGTGCCCGCGAAGCGGGCACAACTTTTGACGAGGGGCTACTAGGGCCATTG
>CAYUKX010000065.1:0-2275 GCA_964445405.1 uncultured Candidatus Saccharibacteria bacterium | reverse complement strand
AGGCGAATGAAGCTTTTAAAGCAAAGCGCTGCCATCAGCGCCCCGAAACAGAATGTTGCCCCGCTAACCAGAAACACGAGCGGAGCCTCCACCGCCTTCTGCTCTATGGGCGATTTCCCAAAACCCATAATCATTAGCCCACAGATAAACCCGAACGCAACGACCTTTTTCAAGGCCCCGGTTGCTGCCTTCTCTAGCGCAGCGTCGACCTTTGCAATCTGCTCTAGCTTTTCCATGATCACTCCTTGTCAAAAGATTTATATGATTTTAGCACTCTTTATATTATATTTAGTAGTCTGTAACTATACGGATTGTGATCTAAGTTGTAATATAAATTATCTTTCAAATTTATATGAAGAAAGCATATCTTATAACAATTCTTGTAATCGGTTTTTTCGGAACACTTATCTTCGGCATAGTGTTAGGTTTAGGATTACACCAGGAGCGTTTTGGGCATCGCGAAGGTCGTGAACATGGAATGAGCCATGGTCCAATAAAGACAGATAAAGATTTTATAAAAGCTATGATTCCTCATCACCAAGAGGCTTTGACTACCTCAAATTATGTACTCGAACAATTACCTAATACATACCTAAAAGATTTTTTGAGTAATATAATCGAAGTTCAAGAAAAAGAAATAAAAGACATGAAGCTATGGTACTACCAAATTTATTTTGAAGAGTACAAAGATGACGGTTTTTACAAACCTATGATGGGTGATTTAACAAGATATTCAGGCAGTGAGTTAGAAAAAGAATACATAGAAGGTATGATATTTCACCACAGAGGTGCAGTAAAAATGTCCAAAGACTTTTTACCTTATTCTAAAGATTTTCAGTTAAAAGAATTACTTGAAAAGATAATAACTACACAAGATAAAGAAGTCCAATACATGGATAGCCTTTTGATTAATTATTATTAACTTCTTAAGTCATTACTTAATTTTCTGATACAATAGTTTGTAATTTGTTTCTTAGTACTTTGTAATGTTTGCCTCACTTTTTAATAGACAGAAAAACGACAATATAAATATTTCTCCTTGGATAACTGAATTAAACAAAAAACGTAGAACCAATAGTCTTCAAAAAGATATTAATACCGATGTAGCAATAATTGGAGGTGGAATTTCGGGGTTAGTTTCTGCGTATTTTGCATTAAAGTATACTGATAACTATATTGTACTAATAGAAGCAGGCAAAATCGGTCATGGTGCAACTGGTCATAATGCAGGTCAGGTTGTTGATTACTTTGAAAAACCTTTTTCAGAAATTGTAAGTGAGTATGGTTTGGAGCTTGCTGCCGATGGTCAGAAATCTGTAAGTTCCGCATGGGATTTAATTGCAGAAATTTTGGAGGATACAAAAATTGATATTCAATTCAGTCAGTTTAGAGGTTATGCGGGTTGTGAAGATCTTCAACAACTTATAACTCATTTAGAAAATAAAAGATTAAAGCAAAGTGCAGGTATTAAAGTTCATAAAGTAAAAGTATCGGAAGACTTTAAAGATCTAAAAAGTATTCCATTAAAGTATAAAGATTTATACACAATAACCTCGCATAAGAATATATTAGAACTACTCGAGACCGACAATCAAGAATACATTGCTATAATGCAATCACACAAAGGATGTTTAAATAGCGCTCTATTTGTTGAAAAATTGTCAGAGAACTTATTAAAGAGCTACAAAGATAGATTCCAGTTATTTGAACATTCACCAGTTGTTACTCTAGATTTATATAATACAATTGGTGTTTTACAAACAAAGACTAATTTTATTTCTGCACACAAAGTTGTGTTATGCACTAACGGTTTTGAACATATTCATATAAAAAATAGAAGTGGCGAAGAAATTGATTCAAAATTCCACAAAATGATTTATGGAATTGTTGGTTACATGGCGGGTTACATTGAAGAAAAAAATAAGGACCCGATTGCAATTAGTTATTTACCAGATATTGACGTTCCACAAGACGATACAAGACCATATTTTTATTTAACCAGACGTAATCATAAGCATAATAAAAAAGATATGAGTTTAGTTTGTGTAGGTGGTCCAGAAAAAATTCAAGAGAAGGATTCTTTCAAATACAAAGCAATTAAGCAATATCCAACAATTGCAAAAAATGAGATTCTTAAGTTTTTAAAAACAAGTTTTAAGCATACTCCAAATAATTTGCAAGACTTTGAATACAAGTGGCATGGGTTAATGGGTTACACAAAAAGTGGATTAAGATGTGTTGGCGTTGAACCACTAAACACTACTCTACTATATAA
>CAYUKX010000064.1:0-4801 GCA_964445405.1 uncultured Candidatus Saccharibacteria bacterium | reverse complement strand
CCAATAGTTGCGAGCGTCGGTTAATTGGTAAACCACCGGTCTCCAAAACCGGAACTCTCAGTTCGAGCCTGAGCGCTCGTGTTTATTAAAATATAAAAATGTTGAAAAAAGTTTTAAATAAAGTAATAAGCCTTCCCAAAAGCTTAGTTAATTTTGTAAAGAGCACTTTTACAGAGTTAAATTATGTAAAATGGATTAAAGGCAAAGATGTATTAAGATACACTCTATTTTTAATGCTTTTTTTAATATTTGGATCTATCGGTATTCTGTTAATTGACAGATTACTATTATTAATTAGAAGTTTAATCGTACCAGTTTAATGGAAGAAAATAACACAAACACACAACAAGACAGTGCTAAGCCAGCTGAAAATTTAAGATGGTATATTGTCGCAAGTTCTTCTGGAAAAGAGAATAAAACTGCAGAGTTAATAAAGCAAAGAATAAAAGCAAATAACTACGAAGAAAAGGTAACAGATGTGATAGTACCTACACAAGAAAAAATAGTTATTAAAAGAGGTAAAAAGCAAACAGTAGAAGAACGAATATTCCCAGGCTACATTTTAGTTAAAATGTCACCTGACGAAGAAACTTTTTATTTAGTTAGAAACACAGAAGGAGTTACTGGCTTTGTTGGAACTACAGCAAAATCAAAGAACCCTACTCCACTAAATCCTAAAGAAGTTGAAGGTATATTAGCATTCACAAAAGTAAGACAAGCTCCTGTATTTGATAATAAATTCCAATTAGGAGAAGCCGTTAAGGTTGTTGAAGGACCATTCAAAGATATTGTTGGAACAGTTAGAGAAATAAACGAAGCAAAAGGCCAAGTAACAGTTCTACTTTCAATGTTTGGACAAGATGTCCCAGTACAATTAGACTTTTTACAAGTATCAAAAATTTAAACATTATTTAATTCAAGAATATGGCAAAAGAAATAGTAAGTGTAATAAAATTAGAAATCCAAGCAGGGAAAGCAAATCCAGCTCCTCCAATCGGACCTATCTTAGGTCAGAACGGAATTCCAATTGGACCATTCTGTAGTGAGTTTAATGCTAAGACTGCTAGTATGGGAAACGATGTAATTCCAATAATAGTTACAGTATTCAAAGACAGAACTTACAAGATTGCATACAAACAACCTACTGTTGCAGGTATGATTAAATCTAAGTTTAAGATTGCGAAAGGATCAGCAACTCCAAACAAAGCTAAAGTAGCTAAGATTAAGAAAGCTGACTTAAAAGACATCGCTGAAAGAAAAATGCCTGATTTAAATACAAAAAAGCCAGCATCTGCACTTAAAATTGTAGAAGGTGTTGCAAAAAGCTTAGGTGCTGAGGTTATTGATTAAGTTAAATAATAAAGACTATGAAGAAAAAAATAGAAATAAATACAAATAAAACCTACACTATCGAAGAAGCCTCAAAACTACTTCCAGAAGTTAGCACAAGCAAATTTACAGGATCTGTAGATATTGATATTGTTTTGAATTTAAAAGAAAAACAAAAGAAAGAAATAATTAGAGGAAGCGTTACTCTACCAAACTCAATGGGCGACACTAAAAAAGTAGCTGTTGTTTGCGATGAAAAAGATGAGAAATTAGCACTTGAAGCTGGAGCAGACATGGCTGGCGTAAAAGTAGTTGATGCAATCCTTTCAGGAGAAGCTAGTTTTGATGTAATTATTGCAACTCCAGCAATGATGGGTCAAATTGCTAAAGCAGCTAAATTATTAGGTCCAAAAGGCTTAATGCCAAACCCAAAGAACGGAACTGTGACAACAGATGTAAGTAAGGCTGTCCAGAGCTTTAAAGCAGGAAGATTGAACTTTAAATCAGTTCCAGAACAAGGAGCAATCAGATTAAAAGTTGCAAAGTTAGATATGCCTGCTGAGAAAATACAAGAGAACTTAATCGCACTATTAAAAGTAGTTCATTCAGAATCAAAGAAGTTATCATCTAATCCATTCAAAAGAGTTACAGTATCTCCTACTATGGGGGCTGGATTAAAGTTGGATGTTAATGATATAATCAATCACGTTTAAAAATTAATAACGTTTAAGACAGTAGGTAGTAATTAAGTTTACATAAATCCCACCGAGACGCACTATATTTTGAGTAATCTCAAATCAATAGCGCCCTCGTGGTGCTTTTTTATTACCTAGTAATATTTATATTATATTTTGTAAAATGGCCAAGACAAAAAAAGATAAGTTGGCTTTAAAAGACAGATATGTAAAGGATGTAAAAAAGGCAAAAGCTATTATTATAGTAAAGCCTTCAAAACTTACACCTAACGAAGCTAATGACTTCAGAATGAACATATTTGATTTTGATGCAAACTTTAATATTGTAAAAAATACAATATTTAAATTAGCTCTTGCTGAGGCTCAGTACCCTGAAATTAAGGAATTAGAGAATGGCGAACACGCTGCTCTATTCTTAAGTGAAGATATTGTAAGTCCAAGCAAATCGTTAAAGAAGTTTATTGATGCAACTACATCTAAAGATGGAAGTACAAAGATAGAAATAGTGTCAGGAATTTTAGACGGAGTACTTTTAACAAAAGAACAGGTGTCTGAACTAGCTGACATGCCAGACTTTAAGGGTAGTATTTCAATGATATTAGGTATCCTTGATAATGCAATGTCAGGAGTAGTAAATGTATTAGAAGATCCAACAAGATCTTTTGCAACTATTCTAGATTTAGCATTTAAAGAATAATTAATTAGTTTTATTTTGGTTTAGTTTTAACTAAAAATTCAGTAAAAGGTTAAGTCTTTAAAAGAAATTTGACCTTAAAACATTATTGAAGTTAGTTATATTAACAATTTTATATTTTATTCAAAATACAATGGCTACAAGCGACAAAGTACAAAAAATTGTTGACAGCATTAAAGAGTTAACAGTTGTTGAAGCTTTTGAATTAAAGAAAGCTCTTGAAGAAACTTTTGATGTAAAAGCTAGTGCACCTATGGCTATGGCTATGCCAATGGCAGGAGCTCCAGTTGAAGCAGCAGAAGAAAAAACAGAGTTTGACGTAATTCTTACAGATGCAGGTGCTAACAAGATCGGTGTGATCAAAGTTGTAAAGAACATCACAGGTTTAGGCTTAAAAGAAGCTAAAGACTTAGTTGATAGTGTTGCAGCAGGTGCTAAACCAATCAAGGAAGGCGCAAAGAAGGAAGAAGCTGAAGACATCAAGAAACAACTTGAAACAGAAGGTGCTAAAGTTGAAGTTAAATAATTGAAATAATTATTTTGTAAATACAAGCAGGTTAGTTTATATTAAAAGTAAACAACCTGCTTTTTTAATACTAAACATATGGATATAATTTGGAATTTATTACTACAAAGAGGGATCCCTGCAACAGAAGTTGAACTATATAAAGAGGTATTCGTAATACTGATACTTCTTCCTGTAGTTACTACAATCATTGGCATTGCCAGGTACGTAATAGGCGTAAAAAGCCTAGGTATCTTCACACCTGTGATTATTACATTCCTATTATATGAATTCGGGAATAATAATGGAGAGCAAGATATACTAAAAGCAATTAAGTACGGTCTACTACTCTACACCATAACCTTGGTAAGCAGCTGGGTTGTGTACAAGGCTCTAAAATACCTAAGAATGAACTACATACCAAAACTAACATTGGTTACACTTGGTGTTGTTATCGCAATTTTTGCAAGCATTACTGTAGCTGGAATCATTGGTTTTAACGGTCCAGTTTTCCTAAATAAGTTTACATTAATAATTCTAGCTATATTAGTTGAACCATTCGTTTCAGCTTTTGCTAGAAAGGGTACGAGCTACGGATTCAATACAGCAATCGATACTTTTATAACTGCATTGTTTTGTTACATTTTCATATCAATTACAAGGTTGCAGAGCTTTGTAGAAACCAATCTTTTGATCATTCCTATCTTAATTTTAATCAATGTGTATCTAGGTAGATTCACAGGATTAAGATTAAATGAGTACTGGAGATTCCGAAACATTTTATTTGGGGATAACAAGACAACAAATGATCAGCCTAAGCAAGATAATTGAAAATAGGAAATTAGTTCTAGGCAGGAATGAAAGATACTTAAATTTCATTCGTCCCTATAATTTAAGGAAGGCTATCAAGATTGCTGACGATAAAACGATATCTAAACGAATATTAGCGCAAGCGGACATACCTGTCCCAAAGCTAATTAAAGTTATAAAAAATCGGAATCACCTAAATGATTTTGACTTCTCTACTCTGCCAAAATCCTTTGTAGTTAAGCCAGTAAAGGGTGTTAGGGGTGGCGGAGTTACAATTATTTATAATAGAAATAAAGAAGGTAAGTGGATTGCATCTGGCAACAGAAAATACACCGAAGAAGACTTAAAATCCTTAATACAAGACATTCTAGACGGTAGATACTCACTATTTAATGAGCCCGATAAAGCCTTAATAGAAGAAAGAGTTCGACCGCACAAAGGTTTTAAATACTATAGCTACAAAGGCGCCCCAGATATTAGAGTACTAATATTCAACTCTATTCCTGTAATGAGCTATATTAGATTACCCACAAAAGAGTCAGATGGTAAAGCTAATCTTGACCTAGGTGCAATCGCAGCAGGAATTGACATGGCCGTTGGAAAAACAACATACTCAATTATTGGAAAATCCACCCCTATTGAATATGTCCCAAATACCAATTTACCTTTGTCTGGCGTTAGAATCCCCTATTGGGACAAAATACTTAGATATGCTTGCGAAGCTAGCAAAGTAACCGGACTTGGTTTTGGAGCCATCGATTTTTTAAT
>CAYUKX010000063.1:0-4841 GCA_964445405.1 uncultured Candidatus Saccharibacteria bacterium | reverse complement strand
TCTACAGCTCTAAAAACATGACTGATATTCATTAGGTGATCGTCTACTACAACAGCCAAATGGTAAGAACCAAATCCATTAGACTTAATTAATATTTCGTCGTTAACAAGATTAGTATCAAATTTTATACTTCCCTGTACACCATCTTTGTAAATGATTGTTTCGTTATCAGGAACCTTTAATCTAATTACATAAGGCTTACCTTCAGCAATCATTTTTTTAGATGATTCGATATCTTGATCTCTGTATCTAGATCTAAAACCTGCTCCTCTAGTAGCTTCCTGAATTGTTTTTAGCTCTTCTGGTTCCAAAAAGCAGTAATACGCATAACCTTTTTCGATTAGCTCAAGAGCATATTTTAAATAGATATCTTTTCTTTGACTTTGTACATATGGGCCGTATTCACCTCCATGAACTAAACTTTCATCGGGTGTTAAGCCGTAGGCGTCTAGCATTTCGAATACTTCTTCTGTTGCTCCTTCTACAAATCTACCTTGGTCGGTATCTTCAATTCGTGTAATAAATTTTCCATTGTTTTTTTTAGCCCATGCGTAGCAATAAAGTGCAGTTCTAATACCACCAATATGCACTGATCCTGTAGGGCTTGGAGCGAATCTTGTTCTTATATCCATATTTTTTATATTAATCAATTGATTATATCACTATAAACTCATTGTTTTTGATTAAGAAAGTATGTAGTATATAGCGGAATTATTACTAGTATTGCAGTTTCCGAATTAATTTGACAGAATTCAAGTTCCAAAATATAATTCCTTTATAAAATATTATGCTTTAACAATGGCAGATATAACTACTCCGTCAAATTCCAGTGACACTCAAATTTTTAACAGAATTTTAATTGTAGACGACGAACCAGAAGCAAGAGAAATTTTTGGAGAAATCCTTTTACGATACTTTGATTTTGTGGTTGATTACGCAGGCGACGGAAGAGAGTGCATTGAAAAAGTAGATAATCATGACTACGATTTAGTGTTACTAGACATATTCATGCCGAACATGGATGGCTTCGAAACATTACAACACTTTAAAAACAAGGCTGATAAAAAACCTAAATTTGTTGTGATAAGCAACATGGGTGGAGACTTGGTAATTAAACAATTAATGGGATTAGGTGCACATTCTTATGCTGCGAAATCAGATACCGATGTAGATGACTTAGTGGATATTGTAAAAAATGTATTATTCAATACTGCAATAACAAATAAATCAATTTTAGTAGACATGCTTAATTAAAGCATTCGTATTTCGGCATCAATAAACATCTGAATTTCACCGTCTAAAACACCATCCGCATTAGGGGTTTCAATGTCTGTTCTAACATCTTTAACTAGCTTATATGGTTGCAATACGTAGTTTCTAATTTGATTACCCCAGCCAGCTATTTTATATTCACCTTTGTTATTAGCAAGTTCAGTTTTTTGTTTATTTTCCTCAATTTCGTATAACCTAGCTTTTAACAACCGCATTGCAGCTTCTCGGTTTGCGTGTTGTGTTCTTTGCGCAGATGCTTCTATTACAATTCCGCTTGGTCTATGTACAATTCTAACTTTAGATGCAACCTTATTAACATTCTGACCACCAGCACCACTTGATCTAATTGCACTAAATTCAATGTCTTCGTCTCGAACTTCTATATCAATGTCTTCGTTAACCTCAGGTAGAACTTCTACTCCTACAAAAGATGTTTGCCTTAAACCTTGAGCGTTAAAAGGAGAATTTCTAACCAATCTATGAGTTCCATGTTCGTGTTTTAAATATCCGTAAGCATACCGACCTTCGATTAATAATTCAGCACTTGCAATACCTGCTTCTGTTCCATCCATTTTGTCCAGAATTGTTACAGTCCAGCCTTTTACATTTGCGTAACGAGTATACATTCTTAAAACCATACTAGCCCAGTCACAGGCTTCAGTTCCACCTTGTCCAGCAATAATTTTAAGTAAAGCATTATTTGTATCAAATTTTCCACTTAGGAATGTAGTGAGTTCAACTTGTTCTACTTTATTTTCTAAGTCTTCCAATCCAGAATTAACCATTTGCACTAATTCATTATCTTGCTCTTCGGATTGATCTTTAATTGATGTAATCGAATCATCAGATGCCAAGTCTTTTATATCTTTAATAGATTTAACAAGATTTTCTACATCGGCAATTTCGCTTTTTAGACCACCTAAATTTTGCATAGTTTTTTGGGCTTCTTCGTTATTATTCCAAAAACCTTCGGACATAGTTGTTGCCTCAAGCTGATCGCGTTCAGCAATAAGACTATCTAAGTCTTTTTTAGTAACTATCGCATCTATTCTTTTTTCGACTAAGTCAATTTTTTCTAAAATTCCCATAGAGTGGATTATATCTGATTATGCACCAAGTGGCAAAGCATACGATACATATTAAGACCTTTTGATTTGAACTAATATAAGAAGAACAAATTTCGGTTCAAATTATTTAGTCGTATATATTGCATATATACTTTATCGTGGTATAATTCCTTGCGTTAAAACAAACACAGGAGTGTGTCGAATGTTGGAGTTTATCGTTTCGGTCTTGCTCGCAATTGCGGGCTGGACGCCAAGTGAGCCGATTCGCGTTGACATACACTATGCCAGTGGCATAGTCATGATCTACCAAGTCGAAGTCGAAGAGGGACAAGTTGCCCAATTTGACATGCTGACAAAGGTCATCCGTATCGGAGCAACGAATTTCGAAGTGGGTAACGGTGACACAGTTTGCCTGCCGTTGGCGTTCGTGCCGCAACAGATGCACCGGATCGCGACGCCGGACGGCGATCCGTACAACGGTCGGGGCTGCTTTGTAGTCACGTCCGACGCGGTCTCGCCCCAGTAAGATGGGGCAAAGAGGGAAGGGGATTCATCCCCAACCCTCTGTAGTTTAATCTATCTTAAGTGCTGCCAAGAACGCTTCCTTAGGGATTTCAACATTACCAATTGCCTTCATCTTTTTCTTTCCCTTTTTCTGTTTTTCTAAAAGCTTCATTTTTCTTGTTACATCACCACCGTAAAGCTTTGCTAATACGTCTTTTCGATAAGCGTCAATTGTTACTCTTGCAATAATCTGCGCTCCTATTGCCGCTTGTATTGGTACTTTAAAGTTTTGTCTAGGTATTAATTCTTTTAATTTATCAGCCATTTCTCTACCTCTTCTTACGGCGTTACTTCTGTGAGTTAAAAAGCTTAAAGATTCAGCTGGCTCTTCGTTAACAAGAATTGCCACTTTTACAATATCGCCTTTTCTATATTCTAAAAGAGAGTAGTCCATAGACGCATAACCGTGACTGATTGACTTTAATCTATCAAAAAAGTTCACAATAATTTCTACAGTTGGCATTTCATATTCAATAATTGCATGGTTTTTAGTACCTGACTTATTCAAAAAGTTCATGTGTCTATAAATACCTCTTCGATTTTGACAAAGTTCCATTATTGGCCCAATATATTCCTCGGGAGTAATAATATCTAATTTTACCCAAGGCTCATAAACTTCTTCGTACATACTTCCATCAGGGAATTCAGCTGCTGTACGTATTGTTGCAATATTAGTTTCAATATCTATATTCGAAACATTAATATTCGGTATTTTTGAGTAATCTTTTGTTTTTAATAAGATTTTGAATTCAACAGTTGGAGTTGTGCTTATTAAATCAATATTATGTTCACGCTCAAGTCTGTCTTGAGTAATTTCTAAATGCAATAAACCTAAGAATCCGCACACAAAACCTGTGCCTAGGGCTTGGGAATATTCTTTTTGATAAGTTAAGGCTGCATCGTTTAAAGATAGCTTTTCGAGAGCCTCTTTAAATGCTTCGTAGTCGTTTGCTTCTACGGGGTATAAACTTGCATAAACCATTGGTTTAGGCTGTCTGTAACCTTTAAGTGGCTCAACAACTTCGTGGGCGTGGTTTGGTTGATACAGTGTAATTGTATCGCCTGAATGCACTCTATGAATATCTTTTAATCCTGTAGCTACATAACCTACTTCACCTTCTTTTATAGTTCCTGATTCCGTCATTTTTGGCAATAAGTAGCCTATTTCAATTGGTGTTACTTCGGATTGCGTACTTACAAAATATACTTTGTCACCTTTTTTTATTTCACCACTAATTACCTTAACTAAAGCGGTTACACCTTTATATTCATGAAAAAACGCATCAAAGATTAGTGCTTTTGTTACTTTTATTCCATTACCTTCTAAAATAGAGTTTTCATCTTCTTCAGCAAGAATTTTTGTGTCTTCTTTTTTAAAAGTTGGAATTCTTTCTACAACAGCATCTAAAATTTCTTGAACACCAATTCCGGACTTACCCGAAGCCAATATTATTTCTTCTTTTTTAAAACCGAATGTATCTATCATTTCTTGCATAGTTCGTTCAACTTCAGCAATATCCATATCTACTTTATTTATTACAGGAATGATTTTTAGATCGTATTCCATTGCCTTATAAACAGTAGTTAAGGTTTGTGCCTGTACGCCTTGAGTTGCATCTACTAATAATAAACACCCTTCGCTAGCGGCTACAGATCTAGATACTTCGTAACTAAAGTCAACGTGGCCCGGAGTATCAATTAAATTTAGAATGTATTCTCCTTTTTCAGCTTTATCGCCTTTGTAATTATATTTTAACCGTGCAGTTTGCAGTTTAATTGTAATACCTCTTTCTTGCTCTAACTCTAAAGTATCGAGCATTCTATCTTTCATTTCCCTGGAAGATACAGCACCAGTGGTTTCTATTAATCTATCCGCTAAAGTGGATTTTCCGTGATCAATGTGGGCGATTATGCAAAAGTTTCTAATTTTTTGATTCA
>CAYUKX010000062.1:2893-4870 GCA_964445405.1 uncultured Candidatus Saccharibacteria bacterium | reverse complement strand
CTAAGCGTTCACAGCGACGGCAAGGTTCGGCACCTCGATGTCGGCTCATCACATCCTGGGGGTGTATCAGCTCCCAAGGGTTAGGCTGTTCGCCTATTAAAGTGGTACGCGAGCTGGGTTCAGACCGAAGTAATTCAGGTCGGTCTCTATCCGATATGGGTGTTCAAAATTTGAGGAGATTAACCCTTAGTACGCAAGGACCAGGGTTAGGTAATCTCTGGTGCACCAGTTGTCCGCAAAACGGGCATCGCTGGGTAGCTACATTACTATTTGGATAACTACTGAAAGCATCTAAGTAGGAAGCCAACTCCAAAATTAAATTTTGTCACAAAGGTTCCTAGTAGACTACTAGGTTGATAGGTGTTAGGTGTAAGCATAGTAATATGTTGAGCCGAGACATACTAATAAACCAAAAATTTTTCCGACTTAAAATCTTTCAGCTTTCAGTTGTCAGTTAAGAGTAATCTTTACTGGTTGCTTGAGACTGTAGACTGGAAACTCAATTATATCTTTTCTATTCAGTTTTTCTTGAACAAAGATCTGGTAATCCCTAAAAAGATTGCCAGGTTGTTCTTTTCGAGTTAAAATTATTGTATCGTCAGCAGACAAAAGCGCTTATATAAGCTTTTTTGTCCGGTGACGGTATCGCTTTGGACCCACCTGATCCCATTCCGAACTCAGAAGTGAAACATAGTTGAGCCGAAGGTACTTACGGGATACCCTGTCGGGAGAATAGGTAGTTGCCGGTATTAAAAAGGATTTTTTAGAAATAAAGAGTCCTTTTTTTATAGCTATTTTCTGTCATAAAAGCTTCTTTCCCCAAACTTTCTATAAAAGTCTCACTCTTTGCCTTAGTCGCCAATTGTTGACGACAGTATAGAATGGGTATATAATATAATCAGTTCTTTTATAATAAAATATCTAAACCCATAGTGACCATTCTGCTTATACAGTAAGTGGAATAGTCGCTATGGCAGATGGGCCACGACTATGTATTAGCCAAAGGAGCTAATAATTATGTCAGGAATTACGACGATTCTGTATTGGACGGGCGCAGGCTACTACGGTGGCTTGCAAGTAGATGGCCAAGAAGGTGCTGAAGTCCGAGTGTATCGCGGAGCCCCAGGAACGCGGCCGTTCTACCGGCATAAGCCGGGGAGTACGCTGTATCAACTCGCAGCAAAACTTCAGTCTCTCACCTACGAGTACCAGGTGGTACGTGGTGAGTACGAGGGACAGTTCGCTAAGTCGCACATCCTGCCCACACTGAAGCGGAATGGGTATTCCGTGGTTTGGGATTCACCCAGTCAGATTAAGATCTGGAGTCGGGTGCGAGTCGAAGAGTTTGTAATTCCCCCAGAATGGAAGCATCTGCTTTCACTTGGGATAGTAATTGGAGGCTTTGTATATAGCCTCAAAGTACAAGTCCCCGTTTGTGAGGCAAACTGGTCGGCAGTCGTTAAAGCCGCCACAGCTGCTCGTTTGGCTGAAAAGGCCTACGAAGAAGCTCAGTTGAACGAGGAATTCATCAAGGAGGATGAAACTCACGAAACAATCGTGCTAGAGTAGCACCCCAAAAAGGCATCCAACGCCTCCAGAAATGGTAGAAAAAAAAGATATGGATTACTCAGAAAGTGAAGACCGAAGGTTCTGAGGAGAGGTTTACCTCTAACGACTCCCCAGTTAGGGGGTGGTCTAAGGACATATAGGGTTGAGCAAACTACCTATATATGTTGACAGGGGATTGACGCCCAAGTGTTTGTCTTGTATTTTTTTAGATATTTTATACAAGAACAAAATTAATAAGTTATTAATGTAAAAGTTATAGCTATTAATATTAAAGAAAACCCAGCTTACGCTGGGTTTTTCGTTATCTGGCCGGTATTTTTCTATAAAATTTGACTAATACTAACTTACCCATAATAATGAATAGATTTATTATCATTTTAAAATGGTACAACCAGTACTAGGTGCAAA
>CAYUKX010000062.1:1383-2793 GCA_964445405.1 uncultured Candidatus Saccharibacteria bacterium | reverse complement strand
CCTTTGTATAAGCTCCTTATATTCTGCTTTGTGTAATAAGTCTTTTATATTAATATGTACTTGTTTAAAACTTTTTGTGAACAATACATATTCAATAAAGATAAAAACTAAAACGGTACTGTTATTAGTAACTTCAATAATTATTCTTCTAAGTATATTTACTTACTTAATATTGAATAGAAGTAGTGTAGGCATTAATCAAAGTACTTTTAACCCAGAAAATATTAGTATTGTGCAAGTTTCGGAAACTGAAGTAAACCATCTATCTGTAAGCGGCAAAGATATTTTATATAAAGGTAGTCCAATACTACTTAAGGGTACAAATATTGCCAACATTGGCGCTTTGTATGCTCCAAACATTGGCGGCATTGGGTCTGGAGATATGCAGGATATAGAAGCATTTGAATCTGATTATCAAAAAATACGTCAACAAGGTGCTAACCATGTTAGATTTGGCCTTTCTTTTAATTGGTATACAGATAACTCCGAATCAGAATTCTTTTCTATTCTTGATCAACATGTAGCATGGGCAAAGCAAAATGGCCTTTGGGTTGTATTTAATATGTTTACTACTCCAGGTAATTGCTACGAAGGTTACAGCGAAACATGTTCAGTTTTTTGGAATAACTCAGATAAACAAAATGAGCTAGCAGATTTCTGGGTAAAGATGGCCCAACACTATGCAACTGAACCTGCAGTAGCTGGATTTGATATTTTAAATGAGCCAGTCGGTAATGAGCAAGTTAATTGGACAGAGGGGTGGTTTAATATTGCACAGAATATTATTGACGATATTCGGTCAGTAAATTCGAATAAGTTAATATTTGTAGAAGCTGGACCAGATGCCACTTTTACGCGAAAGTTTAATGGAGCTAATATTGTATACAGTGTCCATTTTTATGATCCAATAGCTTTTACACATAACTACGACAAAGATAATAGAACTTACCCTGGCACATTCCGTATTGGTTGGGCAGACAAAGATGTTTACTACGACAAGAACTCTTTATTAGGCAATGGAGATGAACTTGCAAACTTTAAAGAGCGATATTCATATAACTGGACCATAAGCAAAAATGTTCCATTTTATGTAGGCGAATGGGGGACTTTATCGGCAGGCGAGGGTTACGTTAAATACCTTCAAGATGTTTCTGAAATATTTAATGAATTAGGTATCAGTCATGCCCATTATTCTTGGAAGGCTGGCAATTCTTGGGGCTTATTCAATTCAGGTGAAAATCCTACTGTAAAAGAGCAAGCAAAGCTTAATGCTGTAAAGGTGTCTTGGCAAAATAGTGTATTTTTTGATTCGAATATTCCAGTGGAGCCAGAAGTCCCAGTTGAACCAGATCCTGTAAATCCAGAAGAACCTGAAGTTCCTATTGATCCTGCCCCTGAGAACCCAGTTGA
>CAYUKX010000062.1:0-1283 GCA_964445405.1 uncultured Candidatus Saccharibacteria bacterium | reverse complement strand
AAACTAAAAATAAGCAAAACTTATGGCATTAGCCAAAAACAAACAAGCATCAGAGCTTTTAGATGCAGTTGTCCCCCCAAAAACTTATAAGAAAGGAAACATTATTGAAGGTACCGTTATTGATGTTAAAGACGGTCAAATCCTTGTTGATGTTGGCGCTAGAGCTGAAGGCGTAATTTCTGGAAGAGAAATGAAGCTTGAAGGCAAAAGAGTTAACAAAAAAGTTGGTGATGTAATTCTAGTTTATGTAGTTAATCCTGAAAATGAAGAAGGTCAAATTGAACTTTCCATTAGAAGAACTGGCTCAGAACTAAAATGGCACGAACTTGAATTAGCTAAGAAAAACGAAACTCCAATCGAAGTAAAGGTTATTGAAGCCAATACCGGTGGTGTTATTGTGGAAATTAGCGAAACAATGAGAGGATTTGTACCTAGTTCTCAACTTAATAATAAACGAATCTATGCTCCAAACTTATACTCTTCAAAAGAAGACTCTACAAAGGTTCTTCAAACAAAGTTAGCTGAAATGATCGGCGAAACATTGAAAGTAAAAGTAATGGAAATAGATAAGGAAAAGAATAAAGTTATCCTTTCTGAAAAATCCGTATATTCCGAAACAGATATGAAGTTAAGAACACAAACATTAACTTCTTTGAAAGTTGGAGATATGTTGGAAGGTGCTGTAACAGGTATCGCTCCATTCGGATTGTTCATTAATGCTCAGGGTCTTGAAGGCTTAGTTCACTTATCAGAAATTTCTTGGGATAAAGTAATTTCACCAGCAGACTTCTACCATGTAGGAGACATTGTTAAGGTGCAA
Organism: uncultured Candidatus Saccharibacteria bacterium; assembly: GCA_964445405.1. GTDB lineage: Bacteria > Patescibacteriota > Dojkabacteria > J137 > J137 > Brojett037. Next base: position 463 of record CAYUKX010000062.1, on the reverse strand, counting down.
GTTATTGGATTACAAGACAACGGAAAGAGAGTAGCTTACAGTATTAAAAGACTACAAGAGGATCCATGGAAGAGCATTGTACAAAAGTACAAAGTGGGTCAAATCGTTGAAGGCGAAGTTAAATCTATCGCTGACTACGGTGCATTTATTAAAATTGAAGACGGACTTAACGGCTTAGTTCACATTTCTGAACTTTCAAGCAAATTAGTTAAGAACCCATCTCAAGTTGTAAATGTTGGGGACAAAATCAAGGTAATGATAATTTCTATCTCAAACGATGATAGACATTTAGGATTATCTTTAAAAAGAGCTCAAAAGACTGATGCGCCTACAGATGATGCTTCATCTAGAGAACTTGAGGAATTAGACAAACTAATCTCCGAAACAACTCCTGTTGAAAAAGCAGCTGAATAAGGTAACTTATTAGTAGGTTTAGCCCTCGAGAAATCGGGGGCTTTTTTAT
>CAYUKX010000061.1:0-5026 GCA_964445405.1 uncultured Candidatus Saccharibacteria bacterium | reverse complement strand
TGATATAATTCTTTGCTCGAAAAGCAGCGATAAACGCTGCAGTCACTTGGAGAGTAGCAAATGAGACTTATCGGTCGAATTGAAGGTGTGTCGTTCTACAGAATGAACGATGGAAATATCAAGGTGGTGTCGATTGGCGCCAACTGGAGCCTAAAGCACTTTTTGCTCTTTATTGGTGGGTTGGTTTTGACAATTGCTTCTTGCTTAGGAGTGATTGTTGGTATTCTGACCATGCCCATAAACTGGCAAACAGCCTTGTTGATAATCGTGGCATGTGTAATGGCATTTTACATTGCAAATGTCCTGTTTTCATTTGGGCTTTTAGGTTCGGGCAACATTTCAGCAATCCAGAAATGGTGTCTAAGGAATCAGGATAACTATGGAGCAGTGATGCTCTATCAGTCGTTAAAGGCTTTCAAAGAGAAAGAAGGAAAGGAATGATCCCCCGATTGCAGCCAAACCCAAGTGACTGCAATCAATTTTAAAGTATAGAACTTTTGGCAAATTGAGCTTCGTGGTAAAATAATACCCTATAATAATATGAATAGTATAAACAGTAATAAAACAGTATTTGTAGGACTTTCAGGCGGCGTAGATTCTGCCGTTTCTGCAGCTCTATTAAAAGAACAAGGCTACAAAGTTGTGGGTGTATTCATGAAAAACTGGTCAGGCGACGATTACGGTTTACAAGCAGATTGCCCTTGGGAAGTTGACCAACATGATGCTGAATCCGTTTGTGTTAAGTTAGGTATTGAATTCAGATCTTTTAACTTTGAAAAGGAATATAGGGCAAAAGTCGTAGAATACTTTTTTAATGAATATTCAAAAGGCAGAACTCCAAATCCGGATGTAATGTGCAATAAAGAAATCAAATTTAAGTTGTTTTTAGAAAAAGCCCAGGAACTAGGTGCAGATTTGATTGCAACAGGACACTACGCAATAAGAGCCGACGATGAATTAGGTAATCCGCATATGTATAAAGGTGTAGATAATAATAAAGATCAAACATACTTTTTGTACAATTTAACAAAGGAACAACTGGCTAAAACTCTATTCCCTGTAGGTAATTTACAAAAACCAGAAGTTAGAAAATTAGCTGAAAAGTTTGAGTTACCAAATGCTAAAAAGCCTGATAGTCAAGGTATTTGTTTTATAGGTGAAATTAATGTTTTGCAATTTTTAATGAAGAGAATTCCTGAAAAGGAAGGAGATGTTATAGATATTGATACAAATAATAAAGTTGGAACACATAAAGGAGTGTTCTTCCATACTATCGGTCAAAGAGGCGGTTTAGGAATTGGAGGGCAAGAAGTTCCGTATTATGTTGTTGCCAAAGATATTGATAAAAATATTATCTATGTTGGTCACGGACACAATCACCCAGCAATGCTTAAAAGTGAAATTGAGATTGAAAGTCTACATTTAGTAAATCCCGAAATAGAAACCATTCTACTTACAGATACCAACTTAAGCGCATCTATTAGATATAGACATAAACCTGAAACTGGAAAACTTATATTTAAAGATGAAAAATATTTCTTTGAATTTGACAAGCCACAAAGAGCGCCAAGTAGTGGGCAAAGCTTAGTAATTTATAGAGATAACGAATGCCTTGGTGGTGGTATTATAAAGTAAGTCCACTAAAGAAATTGTTAATTCCTACTTTTGCTTCTTCTAAAGTTGTATAGCTCAAAACTTTAAAACCAGAACCATTTATCATTGCCGAAAGCATTTTATTTTCTGTAGGCCTATAAAGACACAAAACTTTTTTGTCGTTTTCAAATGCTCTACCCAATTCGTAGCCTACACCTAGACTGGGATTAGTAACTTCTGCCACAACAATATCGCTAGCTTGTAGCCAAGTTATGTCTCTATCATGAATAAATTTATCAGTTTTACCATCTTCACCCATAGTGTTTAGTGCAGCTGAACCAATATGTTCTGTTAAAACTTCTCCCTTTGTTTTTAAGTACTCAATAATTTTAAGATACAAATCAACATCCTGGCGTCCACTACGAATTGAACCAGCAAAATATATTCTCATTAGTAAATATCTGAATTCTTAAACGGAATTAGTGCGAGTATTATTGATACTTCGTAAAATGATTGTCGTGTTAATAAATCTTTAGTTAATATTCCAACTGCACCATTTTGTTGTTTTGAATTTTTCATTCCAAATATTTTGTCATCTGCATCACCTAGTTCTAATCCACTTCTAATTAGTTCTGCCACTTTTGGAGATAATAAGAATGTTCCAGTTCTACTTTTGCCCATATTTTCTTTACCTTGAATTACAATCCATGCAAAAGATGTCATTTCTGATCCAGTGTCAGAAATTCCGCCTTCTATTCCAACCCAGTAATCTGCATTAGGATATTCTTGTTTTGCTGCTAAGCTTCTATTATTTGCACCGTTAAAAGTTTCTTCATCAGATTTAGGTTGATCAGCAACTCCTGATGCTATGCTAACTCCTTCAATTTCAAATTCCTGTTCAGGGAACATTTTTTTAAACCCATCTAATGTTGTATTAATCTTTACTGGATTTTTTGATGCTACTATTATTTTCATGATTCAGTTAATAATAAATTTTTATAGTTACCCAACATATCGAGTAAGGTTTTTAAATCTGTAATATGTTTACTTGTAATAAAGTCACTTAGTTGTTTTTTTATAATGACAAGTACTTTCTCAGGGATAAAACTGAAATTTGCTTCTGACATGATTAATGATATCCCATATCTACAAATTGCAAATGCCCTTAGTAAGACAATCAGTTCTTCAACCTCTTCAATATTCAGTTCATCTAGCTTATTCTCTTCTTTTAAGCGAATTAGTCTAGCTTCAAGTAGTAACCCAAGTTTAATTCGTCGTTCATTTAAATCTTCGGGACTAATGTCTTTATTGCCGCAAGCATTAACTGCTGCATTATATGCCTTTACAATTTCAGCTACTGAAAAATCACTGTTCTCTAGCAGAATATCTAATTGCAATAAAGTTACATGGGTTTGTTCTATCATGATAAAAATTTGATAAGTACAATTTATTTTATCATTAACTTTTTACCCTCTAGTAATTCTTTCACAATACAAATAAATAAAATCGACAATCCTTAAAGAATCTTGAAAATTATGTGTATTTTCATCCTGTGCAAAAAAATCTATTATTCCTTGTCGTAGCTCATCGTTTTGCCACAAATGTCTTGGAGCATTAAAATCTCCTTCCATAGGTACACCAACAATGGTAAACGAGTACACTTTCATTAAAGCCTTTACCTGTAATATTGCAGCATCAAATAAAGCAATTTGATCAGGTTCAGTACAAGTAAGTAATAATCGTCTAATTCTATTTAAACAATTTGCTTTAAGGGATTCTATAAGTCTTTGTCTAGATTCATCGGTTAAGTATTTATTGTAGACTGATTGAGCAAATGCAATTAATTCTTCATCTGACATTAAGCTTAAATCTGGTATTACAATATCTTCTGGAACTGCGATAGCTGCAGGTTCATCTAGTTGTCCAAATTGATATGCATGTAAACTCATAAAATAATAATAATATTTAAAAACTATTGATACGGTATAATAATTGTAAATTGATTGAACTAGAATAAAGTTATAGTTCAATAAGGAGTAACAACAATGTGTTATCTAAAATTATCAACTTAAGCTAAATATATGTTCATTTGTTCAAATTGTCAAAAAACTTATTTAAAGTGGCAAGGTCAATGTGATAGTTGCAAAATGTGGAACACACTTGTGGAAGACGCAAATAGTATTAATCCTAAGCTAGCCAAAAAAGGTAAGTCAGCACTTAGAGTAGCTAACGATGTTAAACCTATTAGGCTTTCGGATTTAAATAAAGATGAAAAAACTAAATCTAAAAAAGAGTTGGCATTTACTACAGGTATTTATGAATTTGATAATACAATAGGTGGCAGAATTGTTCCTGGACAAGTATTTTTGTTTTCAGGTGAACCAGGTGTAGGTAAATCTACATTGTCTTTACAAATTACAGAAACACTTTCGAATCTAGGACTAAACATTTTATATGTTTGTGGTGAAGAATCTCCACTTCAAATAAAACATAGAGCTGATAGATTAAAGCTAAAGCTAAGTAATGTAATGTTTTTACCAGATGTAAACATGGATACAGTAGAACATTACATAGTTAGTAATAGAGATAGAATTGATTGCGTAATCGTAGATTCAATTCAAACTATGTACGACCCAAACGTAATGGGCAGTTCTGGCAATGTGTCTCAAATCTCGGAATGTACTAATAGAATTGTAAGTTTAGCAAAAGGTTATAACATTGTTACCTTTATTATTGGCCACGTAACTAAATCTGGCGATATTGCGGGACCAAAAATTATGGAACACATGGTAGATACTGTTTTATACCTTGAAGGTGATAAACGTTATGAGTTTAGAATTTTGAGAGTTGAAAAAAATAGATATGGAAGTTCCGACGAGGTTGGTATTTTTAAAATGACTGGTGAAGGCATGATTGAAGTTAAAGATACAAAAGATTTATTTGATAGAAATAAAGCTGATGCAAGCGGGTCAGTTTATGCACTAGTAATGGAGGGAACAAGACCAGTTGTAGTAGAAGTCCAAGCTTTAGCAACAAGAAGTTATTTTTCTAATCCAAGAAGAACAACAAGTGGATTTGATTTGAATAGACTTTACATTATTCTTGCAATAATTGATAAAAAGTTAAAAATGCACACAGGTGAATACGATATTTACATTAACATTACTGGTGGAATTAAAATTACAGATCCAGGCCTTGATTTAGCTGTAATGGAAGCAATAGTTTCTTCGTTTAAAGATAAAGTTGTGCCACGATCAAACGTTTATTTTGGTGAAGTTGGCTTAACCGGTGAAATTAGAAAAGTATTTATGGAAGATAGACGTATTAAAGAAGCCAAGCGACTTGAATTCAAAAACATCTTTTCTTCTAAAGAAAAAAATATTAGAGATGTAGCATCAAGCCTCTTGAACGAGTGATGATTCTATTGCATCTA
>CAYUKX010000060.1:0-5061 GCA_964445405.1 uncultured Candidatus Saccharibacteria bacterium | reverse complement strand
AAAACTGCCGCCGAATGGAATCCGATTACATACGTGTTGCAAGCCACCCGTAGCATTTTGTTGGATGGCTGGAACTGGGAATATATCGGACAAGGCTTGATTGCCTGCGCCATTTTAGGACTCGTGCCGTTTTTCATCGCGCTGTGGGCATTGCGCCAACGTACAAGCCGTAAATAACCCAAGTTTTATCACAATAATAACCCAAATAGCCCCGTCATGGGGCTATTTTTGATTTATATAAGAACTTTATTGTTTTTCTGAGTTAGTAAATACCAAGTATCAAAAATACATTATAATTAGAATACATTTTCAATTAAGGTGAGATAAATATGAGATGGGTTACATCAAAACAAGTTGAATTACTCAATAGTGAGCAATTTGCCTACTTAGCAAATGAACTAATAAAAGCCGAAGCATCCGCGAATAATATACCACGTACAAACATTTGGTTAAACGATAATATAGATGTACCCGATGGCGGAATAGATGCACGTATTAAACATGACATCAATCTCGATTGTCGTATTCCTAATGGTGCCAGTATATGGCAGTATAAAAGTGGCAAGTTATCACCTAATAAATTAAAAGAGGAACTCGAAAAAAAAGATGTTATTGAGGAGATTACTAAAGGAGCGAGTTATTATCTTTTATTAGGCAAGACCTCTCCTAAAACACGAAAAAGTTTAGAGGAAATCCTAGAAACATCTTGTGAAAACTACCGTATCTTCACATCTATTGAAATTGCTGAATGGGTATCTGACTATCCACCCGTAGCAAAAAGATTCTTTGATATAAAAGGAGATTTTTCAACTTTTGAAGAATGGGCAAATCAGCATCAAATTCCATTTCAGATAGGTGAAAATCAGAAATCGCTTTTTGAGAAAATAGAACAAATATACACAGAAGCCAGCGAACTTCGCGCAATAAGATTAGTGGGGGCTAATGGTATTGGTAAAACACGCTTTGCGCTTGAACTTATTCGAAAATTAGATTTAGCACCGATTACGATTTATACAGATTCTGATGATATAGATTCTGATTTATTAGGGGATTTGAAAGACTTATCATCAAAGAACTCCAAAATAATTTTAGTGGTAGATAATTGTTCATACTCCAAATTGGAATCTCTCCTAACGAAATTACCCAATACCAAGCTAACAATCATATCAATAGACACAGGAAAAGAGGATAGAGAAGGCAAAATGACTGAGGGGATTTATAGTTACCCTCTTAAGCCATTAGACCATCAAATCATTTCTAAAATTGTCTATTCAATTGGTCAAAAACTGAACTCAGAGGTGAAGAGTCATATTGTCAATATAGTAGACGGCTCTGTCAAATTTGCAGTCAAAATAACAGATGCACTGTCGCACCATCCTGACTTGAAATCAATTTCCGATTTGATGAATCTACCATATTTCAACTTAAAAGACTTGGTTAAAAAAATCTTTGTAAACACTGATGATGAGGAAAAAGCTCTAAAATCTCTTTCTCTGCTAACTTTTATTGGATTAGAGGGTGATGTGGCAGTTGAAAGCAAAGCGGTTGCTGAATTTATGGAAATAAGTCACGTCCAGTTGGGAAAAATTGCTAATGAGATGGTAAAAAGAGGAGTTGTTATCAAAAAAGATCGCTTTCGCTATGTTGAGCCAAGTATTTTAGGAGTATGGTTGGCAAAAGATGTTTGGGATGTTCGTAAAGACAATATAATTGATTTAATAAGTTCACTATCTAGTGACGCGCAAATAAGATTATTAGAAAGAATTAGTCAAATTGGAGATGAGAATTTAGGCAATTTACTTATCAATTATTATCTTGCAGATATTAAAACAATTGATGATTTAGAAGAAATAGATAACCATCATTTAGTGAGGCTTCTTGGATTATCATCACCCAAGCACATTACTCAATTCTTACATAACATCTTTAGAACAATATCTATTGATAGATTATTAAACTTTAAGAGAGGGAGAAGTTATATCGTATCTCTTTTAGAACGTTTATTACTTGTACCTGATACATTTTATACATCAGCTCAACTTGTTCTTAAATTAGCATCAGCCGAGAATGAAGGTTTTGTAAACAATGCAACAGGTATATGGAAAGAGATTTTTTATAATCATTTGGGAAGAAGTGTATTCCCTCCGAAAGATAGACACATACTAATTAAAGAAGCTATATCAGTGTCAAATCCAATAGAGGTAAGATTATTAGGGGTAGTAGCAATATCAGAATCGTTATCTCTATATCAATTAACATGGTTATCCGAAGGAATAGGTGGACATTTCTCGCAACGTTATGTACCCCAAAATTCTGAAGAAATTATGCAAAGCCTCGAATCAGCAATTAAATTGCTTGAGATTTTACTACATGACAATGATGATATTATACGAAAAAAAGCATCTGATACTTTATTTCAAAAGGCTCAAAATCTCCTTTTTGAACCTTTTAAGAGTATTATTCTCAGCAATTTTGAAAAACTAATTTACGAAACTTCCTTTCCTAAGTCACCCAAAGAAAAAAAGGAATGGATTAATTCCTTAGAGCATATAATAGAGCGTAAATCACAATTAGTAACTCATGCAGAAGTAGAAAAGATAAAAAACTGGATTATATACCTACACGGAAACACATATCATGATAGGTTAATTCGATGGGTAAGTTCAAGTAATTTAACTTATGTAGATAGAAACAATGTTTATCGTGACCCCAAAATGACATTAGAAGAAATCTTATTTTCTCTAGCAGATGAAGGTTATAAAAATCCCGATTCTTTAATGGCAGAATTAGATTGGTTAGCTACTTCATGTATAGAAGGCTATTTACCTTATCGCTTGGGATATTTAGACGAAAATCGTATTTGGTTTGAGCATTTACTTAAATATCTGCCTAACTATCATACTTCCTATTTTATATCTCGTTACTTATGCGGGCGTTTGGAAAACGGTGATGGTATTTGGGTAGAACAACTATTAGAAGAGTACACAGATAAATCACCAGAAATGGCGTTAACTGTTTTTCAAGTCTCAAAACAATTAGGTTTTTCTGAAAAAAATATAGCTTGGGTAATTAAAGTTCTCGAAAAAGGATGGTTAGATTTATCGTGCTTGGACGACATATTTTCAGATCATCTATCTAAAGAAACACTGATAAAGCTACTAGATTTATTAAATCATTCTCAAAAAATCGAATATTCACAAATCATCTTTCGATTGATAAACGAATGGATTGATAAAAATCAAAAACATGATAGGCAAACGGCACATTTCTTTATATCTCTATTAGGGAACATAACGAATAATTGGGATAATTGGTATGATATTTGTAAATTTTATATTCAAGCATTCCCATTAGAGATTACAGATATAACTCTCAAACAAATGCGCCAATCTGCTTATTCTCCATATAATCCCGATTATCGTATAGAGGTGTTAAAGAGCGCATTGAGAATTTTACCTAAAGAATGTTGGGAAATTATTGGAAATAGGCTACTTAATAAAGAATGGGGCTATACGACTCAAACAGGGGGTCTCTTGGATGTAGTTGATATTTCAATATTATTGGAATGGGCGGATCAACATAAGCCAGAGGGTCCCAAAATATTAGCCCAATTCACAAATACAGATATAACTCCACTTCCAGAGTTAGCAAGGCAATTATTAATTAGATTTGAGGATGACGCGATTAGAGAGTTTTTACACCCTTATTCACCTATTAAGGGTGTTATTTTTGGAGGCAGGGAACAAAGAATAAATGAATACCAATCAATGCTTGAGGTCGTCAAAGATTGGTTGAAGGATACTGACGACAAAGTAAATATATGGGCAAATTCAGTTTTCCAAAATATAAAAATGCGATTATCAGATGAAATCGCAAATGAAGACAACGAAACAGACCTAATTTGGAGACGGCGTTGATTAGGGCATAAACTCATCCGCTTCCAACGGCGAGAAGCGTTTTTTGAAGGTGAACGCATACGGGGTCACGCCATGCTTTTGCATATACGCTAAGCGTATTTTACCTTCTTGCGGGGTGGGCGGTTCGCCTATGGGATGCCACCATAATGCCATGTGTGCATACGCCAATTTTTGCATCCATCCGCCTTTTTGCCGATACACTTGGGCGTGGTCGCTATAATAGGTGTAGTTATATAAGGCATCGAAATTTTCCCACAGACTCATATTGATAATCAGGCGTTCATCTTCAAAAACACGCAATGCAAGGGCGTTATCCGATTCACCCTTCAACCGCCAAATAAAACCTTTTGTTTCTTCTGCCACCGCATTGATTTCGTCTATACGGGAGACAAACCCGCGTAATTGTTCGCTATCTAGTGGGGCAAGTGGCAAGGCGATATTCACTTGTGCAAGATGGTAAGCCGTCATATCTCTATCTCTCTCATATTCCCCTAGCAACTAGGGGAATTTATATAAAATCCGCGCAAAATATTCTATTTACATTATAGTGATGATAAGCTGATTTTATCTATCAAGTTTGTCTCAATTATAGGAGTGCTGATGATGGAAATAACAGAAATTCAACTTGCTATTTTATTAGGCGGAATTTGTGGGATTGGGTTTGCTTTATATGGGTTATATGGGCTTTTCATCATCAACCAAAGCCGTAGCTGGTCATCTATTGAAGGGCGTGTGGTCAGTTCACAAATTATTCGTGGTCGAAAAAAGTTTGAATCGGCTATCGAGTATGAATATGTGGTTGATGGCAAAATATATTACAACTCGCGTGTGCGTTTATCCAATATTGCCGAACCAGCCGCTCAAGTCAAAGCAAAAGTCCAAAAATATGCAAAAGGGGCGCGTGTAATTGTTTATTACGACCCCCAAAATCCCCAAAGCGCAACTTTAGAACGCAATTTAAGCGGATGGATTCCCTATATGTGGCTGGCTTCTGGTGTCATTCTCACAGTGGTGGCAATCATTTTATACTTGGGACAACCCGTCGCATAGCATATAATAAACATATCTCTCATCAGAAAGGGATGAAGTATGTTTGAAAAGTATGATTTTGAAAGTGATATAAAAGAAGCCGAAGCGATGGCAA
>CAYUKX010000059.1:2495-5152 GCA_964445405.1 uncultured Candidatus Saccharibacteria bacterium | reverse complement strand
TATAAATATGAAAACTACAAAAAAGAATTTTGATTGTGAATTTATTGTAGATGGAATGCATTGCGCTGCATGCGAATTATTAATAGAAGATAATTTATCTAAAGTAGATGGTGTAAAAGCTGTAGATGCCAAACTATCTGAAGGCAAAGTATATTTGCAAACAACAAAAAATCTAACTGCGGAAGAATTAACTAAATTTGTAAAAGACGACGGCTATATAATTTTAGAACAAAAGATATTAACCAAAAAAGGCAGGAAAGATTTTTTTAAAGGTTTTTTAATAGCATTTCTTCTTTTTTGTGCATTCCTGCTAATTCAAAAATCTGGAATTATAAATCTAGCCTCTGGTGATTCAGAAATTACCTACTCCTTTGTATTCTTAATAGGGTTTATTGCATCAATTTCTACTTGCATGGCTGTAGTTGGCGGACTTGTTCTATCTATTTCTAGTAATTATTCTAAAGAAAATAAAACTTTACCTTTAATTGGATTCCATGTTTCGCGAATTGTAAGCTTTTTTATATTAGGTGGAATAATAGGATTAATCGGTTCCGCCGCAACATTAACACCTACAATATCCTTCTTACTTAATATATTGTTATTCATTGTAATGTTAATAATGGCATTAAATTTACTTGAAGTTTCCAGTTCAAGTAAAAGATTTCAGTTAAGAATGCCTAAAGTTCTAGGTAAAAAAGTTATTAAACTTTCAGAAGGAACATCTGTAATTACTCCAATAATAATTGGTGCTGCAACCTTCTTTTTACCATGCGGTTTTACACAATCCATGCAGTTGTATTCATTAACTACTGGGAATGCCATTAGTGGCGCTTTTACAATGCTCGTATTTGCACTAGGTACTTTTCCAGTGCTAGCGCTAATAAGCTTTGCATCTGTTAAGTTTTCAAAAACTATGCAATCCGGATTGTTTTATAAAACAACAGGATTCTTAATTGTTTTTTTTGCAATATTTAATTTGCTTAGTTCACTAATATCAATTGGGTTAATTCCTCCAATTTTGAATCTTTAATACTAAAAAGTTAGCTTTGTGTATTATAATTCGGCAATTATTTTGATATATGGCCGATTCACTAAGAAGATCACATTCGGAAATAGGCAGATTCTTTAATGAATTTAACGAGCCGCTTGTACTAGAAGTATCAGAAAAAGTTTCTCAATACTTACAATTCTGGCTTACGTATGCTCAAGCTCAACATTTAAAAATTGAAAATCCTGCAATACTTATGCAGATTGTAAAGTTATGCGTGCGTGGTTATAGAAGTATTGATATTGCCCAAAAGTTAGAAGAAATTGATATTGTCATTCCTAAAGAATTTATAGATAGAGTGTATTTAAGAATTAAGCGCTTAATGCTTATCATTCTTTTAAATGAGTATTCTGATTTAGGTTTAGTAGATCCTGACTTTGAAATAAAAGAAGAGGAAGAGCGCGTATATAATATTTATACTGCGTTTACCAATATCCCAAATAGAATATCAAGATTAACATTAGGTAACCCGAGATTTGCTGAATTAATTGCATATAATCCCTTTTATGGTGATTTTCTAATGCTCTACTCTTCGGGAATTAATGTACCGCAAGCTCTAGAAAATGATGGTTTAGATTTTACTTCTGCAAAAAGATTTTCTGTAACTGCAAGTATTGTTGCCGCACTATCCAGAAAAAATGTTAGAAACACTTTATACAAAGAAGCTCAGGCGTGGACTATTCTTACTATGTTCCCAGTGTTAGTAGAATCAAATGAATTTACAAATATATTAAGACGTGCTTTTTTAATGTATGTTGAAGGCGATTCAACTACCATGTTAAACGTTTCAGAGGTGCGTAGATTTTTGGAATTTATTCTTCTTTATTTATTTCCTGGAGAATTAACTGTGTCCGATTTAGATGCAATGACAGTTATTCAACGGAACTCAACAATTAAGGCATTCCTTGAAGATAACTTTAAGATTGAGATAATATCTAAAACACTTAGAACATTAATTTGGCATTATTCAAAATATGGAAATTTTAAAGACTTTATAACGGCAGTACAGAATCCAGCAATGGTATATGGAAGAAAATATATTATAAGTACTTTCTCTGCTGCAATTTCCGTAATCTTCGGTTGTGTTTTATTAGCAATGCATACTTCTTATCAAAGCATGGAAGATGAAGAATTTATGCAGTGGATTTCTAGAAATCGATATCCTGAATGTTCTGCTATACTTAAAATTGTTGCAGGGGTAGAAGCTTAATCTAGTAAAATAAATTTAATAGCATATAATTATTTAGTTAAAAAAATCTATGAAGGACTTTTGGTTAAAACTAAATTTAGGTACAAAAGTAATACTTATCTTTTTTGTATTTGTAATTATTTTGTCATTAATTGGTTTTGCTAATTACAAACCAACAGAAGCTGTTAACTCTGCAGATAATTCTGAGTTTATAAATAAGATTACAAATATTAATCCTATCCTTTCTTACCCAGTATCATATTCAAGCGAATGGGCAGGAAGAATAACACTAGTTCCAGCAAAGGCAAGAGAACTTGAGTATGCAGTTTCGAATACAAATCAATGTGGTGGGATTGTAAATAACATGGATGTTTACTTTACTACTAATGTAGATTCAGTAATGATTATCACAAATAAGAA
>CAYUKX010000059.1:0-2395 GCA_964445405.1 uncultured Candidatus Saccharibacteria bacterium | reverse complement strand
CAAAAGATGACAATCTAATTCAATTAAGTAGAAGTTTACAAGGTAATTTTATATTTTCTCAATCAAACTGGGATATGTGTAAATCAAAATCCTTGCAAAAGGATCAGAATGAATGTCTATATCAAATATATAGTCAGGATTTATCAATGAAGAGCAAAATTGAAAACGAAGTTTCTAATTTAATTACTCAGTTTGAATTAGCAAATGCAGCCGAATAAAAAACTTACAATTGTAATCTTAATTCCTGTTCTGCTACTGGTGCTATTTTTATGTACCTGTTGCATTCTTACAGTCGTATTGTATAACAATTGATTTTCCAATAACTAAAGTATAGACTTTGTGTATATTAATATATTCTTATGAAAAAACTTCTTGTTGTAGTCACGTCAGTTGCAATGATTGTTATTAACCTATTTGCAAATATAGTTCCTTATAATAATCAAACCACAAAGGATATCTCTGATTCATTTAAAGTATTCTTTGTTCCAGCAGGTTATGTTTTTGCAATTTGGGGTGTTATTTATTTAGGAATAATACTATTCAATGTTTTATTACTTTCAAAGCAAGGCAATAGTAAAAAACTAGATAAAGTATTATGGGCAGTTGTAGTATCTAATATTGCAAATTCAGTTTGGATTTTTTTGTGGCACTACAATTATGTGTCTTTAAGCGTTGTTGTTATGCTGGTTTTACTTTTAAGCCTAATTTACGTTTACTTGAATCTTAATGTAAAAAAAGATTTAACAAAAAATGAATATTTAATGGCTAAAGTTCCTTTTGGAATTTATTTAGGTTGGATTACAGTTGCAACCGTTGCCAATATTACAGTTGCTTTGTATAACTTAAATTGGAATGGTTTTGGAATAGAAGGGCAAATTTGGTCTACATTGTTAGTAATAGTTGCAGCTCTACTTGGAATTGTAATGTTATTAAGACACAGAGATGTTGCATATGCTCTTGTAATTATTTGGGCTGTGCTAGGAATTGCTGTAAATTTTTCTGGAGTTTCGCCTTTAAATACTATTAGTTTTGGATCATGTTTGGTACTTTCCTTTGTTGTTGTATATACTGTGTATAAGAAATTTTTAAGGAAAGCTTAATGTCTAGAAAATTTGTAGCATTTTTAATAACAGTAGCAATTATAATTGCACTTACACTTGTAGGTGTTGGTATAACTTATATTTTAAGAGTTACTAACATAGATAGTAGTGTAAGGAACTTTTTAGAAAGAAGAGATGTAGTATCTTATACAACTGTATCTACAATTGTTTCTTCGCCGGTTTCAGATTTAGATAAAATTCCCGATTCAATAACAATTGTTGATGCTACTACTTCTAAATTATCTTCAGAAGTACTAAAACTATCATTTAATTACCAGTCATTAATAGGTAATTTTAGTGTGTTAACTAACAAAAAAGGTAATAGAATTTCTATTAAATCTGCAGAGCAATCCGATTCAGATTCCCAATATGTTGAATTGTATTCAAAAAAAACAGACGAAAGCCTTGAAGATGCTGTTAACCGAATATTTCTAGATGGAGTTCCAGAAACATTTTGTTATTTTAAGCCAGAAGCTTTAAGTTATAAATTTGATAATAAGAACTATATATTTGGTAGTATTAATGCTGGTATCGGAGTAAATCCTGAACAATGCCCTACTCCATATACTAAAAATGAATCAAAAGGTAAAAGGTTCTTCTTTTATGACCCTCAATTCCAAGATAGGTTTGGTTTTATATTTGTTGGGAATACTTTTATTCCAGGAACAACTTCAACTTCTCATTGGTTCGAATCTATTAAGTTAGAACTGTAGGCTTTCCAAACTGCGGTTTATATATTATAATGATATATCGCAAATCTAGTGGAGGTGTTCTATAAGATGGAACCAGTTATACGTTTACCAGCCCAGGCAATTGTAGTCTTTAACCTAATTGTTATTATATTGTTAGCACTGGGTTGGGTTTTAGCGATTTATTCCTTTTCAATTAAACGAAATGGAAGCAGGAATCGCTGGAAAAAGGCATTGTTTGTTTCGGTGCTGTTCATTGGGTTCGGATTGTTTATGCTTAACTTGTCGGGAACTATTGTTCCATTTGACAATACAGAGCAGCAAAAATTCGATTCTCAATTTGAATTGAAGCAAATGGTGGACGATTTAGTCGGTCCACAATCGCCTAAATAGTTACTAGAAGGGCGTATGGGCAATCTGACCGGTTGCCCTAAATTTTGCCTAATTCTAATTGCCATATATTGTTGACAGTCACAAAGTTAATATAACTATGCAGGTATGGTTATTCTTGGGTTGGTTTGTATGTATATTGTAAATTTACCATCTGTATTGACATTAATGCAGAAATAAGGGTATAATATATTTGTTCTTTTCGTTAAATAGCAA
>CAYUKX010000058.1:0-5259 GCA_964445405.1 uncultured Candidatus Saccharibacteria bacterium | reverse complement strand
CAATGAACACCGCTGATCGAAGCATTGCGTTACTGGACGTTGCTTTACGCCGGCGGTTCGCTTTTCTGGAATTATTGCCTGAGGCCGAATTACTTGATGGGATTAATGTTTCACTTGCGGAAGAGGATGCTTTAAATATTGGAACTTGCTTGAGAAATTTGAATCAGCGCATTGTTGAACTCCGTGGGGCAGATTATCAAATTGGACACAGTTATTTTTTGCCACTCCAGGGGATCGCGGATGAGGTGGAAAAGCTGAATTGCTTGGATGACATCTGGAATTATCAGGTAGTTCCGCTTCTCAACGAATATTTTTATAGTCAGGCGGATCTACTGCGCCAGGTTCTTCCAAGTTTCTTTAGCCAGGATGATGGTGGCCAACCACAACCAGTAAATCATCTCATTACTTTGCATGGCGATGATCTTGTGGCAGCATTAAATAAATTCTAACCCTGCTCTTTTTCAAAATCATCACCATTTTTTACGACAGCTTTTGTATTTACCAACATGCCTGTTTTGTTTATTTCAATCCACGCTATAATAATATTGGCTCGCAGGGATCTCAAAACACGATTTTTAAGTCGAGAAGAGGTCCAGGAACAAACTATTAGAGAAGTATGATTCTGCTTAAGATTTATTATTAGGCAGACCCCTTGATAATCAACTGGGCAGACCTTTTTTGTTTAGTTTAGAAAACTATGAGCACATTCCAGTTATCCCCTTTTGTAAAAGAATATATTGGTGGATTTAGTGAACCGGTCTCTTATAACAGAAATTCACCATACCCAGCGTGGCGAATAATAGACTCTAATGAATTTTCTTATAAGAATCTAAAAGCGTTTCTGTCGGGCTATAATTTAACTGCTTATTATAGGCATTATTCTAGACCTCAAGAAAAAACCATCCAAACCTGTATAGAAATTGCCCCAACTGTTCCCGCCTCAATAAAGGATCTGTTAAGTCAACTTTGTTCAAATTCCAGTAAAGAAACTACAGATAGCCCTTGTGTTTTCTGGCCCATTCGAGATACTAAAGAATTGGACTACGAGTTACTATTAGAAAAAAAATTCCATGAAGTGGGAAAATTACTCAACGATTACGAAATGATTTGTTACAAGTACAGGGATTATGTAGATCCACCCTATTATCCCCATTACAATTCTATTGCTGTTATAAATTCTCCTAACAAGTTTGATATTGTTTTTTTTGAGGAGCTATATGGTTCACTTGATGGTATTTATGAGGAAGATGTTATATATTATTTAATGTTATTAGACAAAAAATTCGGTATCGAGTTTATAGCGTTAGATCAAATCCAGCTACAAGAAATTCCCAAAGGTGACAGTTTTTTAGAATTATATAGTATTGTTTCTAAGTTGTGCCCAGATGTTTACTATGAAGGGGCAGATACTAAAGAATTAGCAAAAGGTAAGATAAGACTTTATTGGGAGTATGATATTTAACACATGATGGAACTGCCGTTTTGCTAAAAGGCTGGTGTTTTGCCTTATGAAGAAAAAAAGACAACTTGTTGCCAATATATTCCGCGAAGAAGCCCGACTCAGTGATAGTCGGGCTTCTTTTTTTGTTCGAAATAGTCAACAAAATATATCGGCTGTTTTTGGTAAAGCGTTGAAAGAGAAGCGTAAGAATTTAAATATCACCCAAGAGCAACTTTCTCTGGCTACAGGGCTAAGCCGCTCTTACATTTCCGAGGTTGAATGTGGGAAACAAAGCATATCACTAGAACGAGCTGAACGATTAGCCCAAGCTGTTAATTCCACTCTTGTGGATTTATTGATCAAAAAATAGAAAGGCCAAACAACTATGAATAAGATTGAAGCATCAGACTTCAAAGGCCCTCGAGCATATTTTACAAATTTTGATCATAGAATCGTATCACGTAGTCCAGATACAGCATTATTAAGAAGAAACGTTGAGCGTCGACTAAAGATACTATTGTTGACAAAACATACAGTTGTTTGCGCCGCATCACACTTAACGTCTGAATTTGCCTATTCACTTTTTAGAGATAATCCGATTCTGCTCGAAGAAGAACTAATTGTTCCAGCGTTAAGGCGCGATAGACGTGATATGGCCGATGTATTTAGTGGAAAAGATGTCCCAGTAATATCTTCTAGTCAATCCAAAGAAATGATTGCGTTTTATGAAAACAACCTTAGAAAGGTTGTAAGTTGGGATTTGTTTGATAATTCATCCTGGTTTCGCAACAATTTTTTGCAGCAATTATTGGACAAAAATTCAATTCTCAGGAGGAGTCTCAAAAAAACTAGCCAAAAGCAATTGGCGTTTATGGCAAAACAGGTCGAGTCTAATCCAATCTTAGAACGAGAAACGATTGAAGAATTTGCAAAAAACTTAAAGAGAACAGACTCGGTGAGACTTCAAAATTTTCGGGAGCTTCTATATCACATATCAGGGTCAAGGGTTGTTTGTTGTGAAGGGAGTCTACCACAAGAAAATTACATCGACTATAACTTAGCAGATATTTCCGAAAAAAACACAACTCTTTCGGATGTTAATATATTCTGGAAAATTTTCCTGGAATTAGCGTTTGATACTCTTCGAAAGCCTAACCTTCCAATTGAGCTTTTGGATTTACTTACTTTTGATCATATTCATAAGATCCGAGAACCTTTATTGGATGGAGAATTTCAGGAAAAATACGATGAAATTATAAATAAATCTATACAATCAATTACATCGGAGAATCCTAATCAAGTTTTACTAAACGTAGAACAAATCATGCTTGTTAGGGATAAAATTCAATTGACATTCGATGAGATTTTCACTAAGGAAATATTTGAATTTGGTAGAAAAAAATTAGGAAATTTACGAGATTCTAAATCCCTTGCAAAAAGCAGTATATCTATAGCGCTAGGTGCACTTGGCTTTGTTCCTAACCCCTTAATATCTCTTCTTGCAAACAGTGCTAGTTTATTAATAGAATCACCTTCTTTTTTGATAAACCTTTTTGATAATATTAAGTCAAGAACCTCGGCCGATCAATATATAGAATATCTAAAAATTCGAGAAACAACCCTTCGAAAAGTTATTAAACAGAGCGAAATCTCTCAAAAAACACCTTTGCTAGACGCAGTTGATATTTTGACATCGGCTTTAAGTGATAAGGTTCGAATATGACAATGGGTATAATACCGAGTCGATTATTAGCATGTAGTTTAATTTCATGGCTGGTAAAAAAGTACAGAATGTGATTAGGAGTGAAGGAAAATGATCCAAACAAAAGAAGCTTGGGAGGCATGGGTATCGCAATTACAATTGAAAGAAAAAATTAGTAAGTTAAGTAAAAAAGAAATTGCAAAGCAGTTATCAGAGTTAATAGAAATTACTGTCTTAAGGCAATCACAAAAGCATGAATTTATTGGGTTGTTATTTTCAGGAGGTGTAGACTCTACCATTATTGGATACATTCTTAAAAAAAATAGGGTGCCATTCACAGCTATGACAGTTGGATTTTGGGATGAAAACCTTAAAGAACCAGAAGATGTTCTTATAGCAAGGAAAATAGCCAAAGAATTGGAATTTGATCAATATGAGAAAATATATAATATTGAAGAAATGGAATTCCTTTTTAAGAGAACTTGTTTGATATTAGGAAAAGAATTGGCTAATGTAGTAAATGTTGGTGTCGGCGCAGTAGAATTTGCAGGAATTGAGCAATTACATGCTCATGATCCAGAAATTAGGGCAATTTTTGGAGGGCTTGGAAGTGAAGAAATTTATGCGGGCTATCAAAGACATGCAAAAGCTGTTAATGTACATGAAGAATGCTGGAGAGGACTTAAGCTAATGTATGAAAGAGATATATTAAGAGATATTGCTATTAGTAAAGCGCTCAATATCTCATTTTGTACACCATTTCTTGATGAAGAAGTTATAAGCTATAGCATGAACATACCAGATTATTTAAAAATATCACAAGTGATGAATAAATTGATTATTAGAGAAGCGGCTATCTTACTTGGAATACCTGAGAAATATGCAATGAGGCCCAAGAAAGCAGCACAATATGGTTCTAGAATTGATAGTGCGTTAGATAAAATAGCTAAACGAAAAGGTTTTATCTATAAGCAAGACTACTTAACCTCCTTATTAAATCCATGATATTGGTGAGTGGTATACTCAATTTGCCTATTATAGGGAACAATATTAATTGAGGTAGTGTGAATGACAAATATGAGAAAATTACCAGAATTTGCTGATTTACAACCATTTACTATTGAAGGGCTAAAAAGGCGTCAAACGAATATTGGTAAAATAATAATCAAAGGAGAAATTGCTTCAACTCAACGATCAAGCAGTTATTACATGGAGTACCCTAGCGGAGGGCTAACTATTACAGGTGTTATTGGAATCCCCCATACCTCTTTATTAAACCCGGTAGTCATTCTCAATCATGGCTATGTTCCTCCAGCAAATTATAAGTCTGGGGAGAAAACTGCTGGAATATCCGAACATTTAACAAATAACGGATATATCACTATAAGCCCCGATTTCCGTGGCTGGGGAGGATCTGATTTTGGCGATAATTTTTTCCGAGCAGGTTTAGTACTTGACACTCTCAATCTCATTGATCTAATTCCTTCTATAGAAACGGCCGATCCAACAAGAATAGGAATTTGGGGACACAGTATGGGTGCGGGCACAGCGGTAAAATCTCTAGTTATAGATTCTAGGATAAAAGCTTGTGTTCTTTATGCGCCATTATCAATTAATGATAAAGATATATTCTCAAGATGGGGTTATGTGGACGTTGAAATGGAAAAAAGAAACGATGAATTACTTACAATATACAAAAAAGCATTAGAAAATTTAGATTTTCTAGCCCTCACATCACCTAACCAATATCTAGAACTAGTTTCAGCAGCTGTTCAAATTCACACTGGTTTAAAAGACAATGTCGCTCCACCAGAATGGGCAGACGAAATTTATAAGACCCTTAAATTGCACAATAAAGAAGTGGAAATTTTTAAATACCCTGACCAAGGGCATTATTTTTCAGATAGTGATTTAATTACTATGTTTTCCCGAAGTAAAGTTTTTTTTGATCATCACGTATAATACGGAGACGATCATCATCTTGTTTGTTGAGACTAATAATCATAGGTCATTCCCTACGTTGCGGTGATTTGCTCCCCAGGGCGTTCCGTTTGATCGTTAGATGATCGCCCTTAAAACTCCGGTGCGGACCGAGTCGTATGTACGGGTATAAGTT
>CAYUKX010000057.1:4215-5314 GCA_964445405.1 uncultured Candidatus Saccharibacteria bacterium | reverse complement strand
TACTTCTTTAAGGTAGACGATAGCCAAATTGCTTACTCAATTAATAGAATGTCACTTGCGGAAGAATTAATTCCTGAAAATTTAACAGCTACAGATAAAACATATTTATCAGATTTAATAGAAAAGGATTTAAAAGGGATTTCGTTTATAAGACCAACAACCTATTTTGGTGGTAATGATATTTTAAAACTAGCAAGACTTTTACAGTTAGCCGAAATTTCTGAGAACACAAACTTATTTAATAGAATCAAAGATAGATTAAAGCTTGAATTAATAGATTGGTACACTTACAAAGATGGTAAGACAAGTAAATACTTTGCCTATGACAAAAGCTTTGGTGGAATAATGGGTAACGAAACAGGTGGTTTTGGTGAAGAAAAATATAATGATCATCATTTTCAGTATGGATACTTTATTCATGCATCTGCAATACTTGCTAGCTACGATAATGAATTTGTACAAGACTATGGTGCAATTGTTGAACTTTTAATAAAGGATATTGCGAATAACGATAAAGCAAATACTCAGTTTCCTTACCGAAGATACTTTGATGCATACGAAGGGCATTCTTGGGCTACAGGATATGCTGATTCATCAGATGGTAATAATCAAGAATCTAGCTCCGAAGCAATTAATGCATGGTACGGTACCTGGTTGTGGGGCAAAGTAACTAACAATAATGATTTGAGTAATTTTGCGGAATACCTTTATTCTGCCGAAGTTAATGCAACAAGAACATACTGGTTAAATTGGTACAATAATAAAACAATTTTCCCAGATGAATATAAAAGAAATAAAGCAAGTTTAGTTTATGGTGGAAAATTTGAGTACCAAACATTCTTTAGTCTTGAACCTCAATCAATAGAAGCAATACAATACTTACCTATAACACCAGGTTCAATTTATTTATATAATTCCGATGTTATAAACAGAGACTACAACTTTTTTAAAGATTATTTAAAAGATACTAATGCTCATTTAAATGACTTTAACTATCTATATTATTCAATGACTAAGGGCTTCGATTTACTGTCAAAAGAAAAAATTGAAAGCATACAAATTGACGAAGGGCAGAGTAGAGCAAATATTTATTATTGGA
>CAYUKX010000057.1:0-4115 GCA_964445405.1 uncultured Candidatus Saccharibacteria bacterium | reverse complement strand
TTACTGAGGGGGTTGCAATAAATAAGAAATCTTTTGTTGAATTTGTCTTGAAAGACTATCTAAGTCCTTCCTAACATCCTCATTTGCTCTTGCTAATGCTGAGCTATAACTCTGCAATCTGCTTTCCATCTCATTTCTTAGCTTTTTAATATCTTCTACCTGTGAGTTATTAGCATTGTTCGGATCTACTCGTAATGAGTTAATCATTGCATCTATATTTGTAAGTATTTGAGCTAAATCTTGATTCATAACTAATATATTAATAAGTTAACAAATCAATTATACCCTTGTAATGTAAAGCCTTTGTAAATTATGAGTGTGCCGACATATTGTGGAAGCAGTTACTATAGGCTATAATCACTCATGCATTAAGGAGGTGTTTAATGCAAAGTAATTCAGGAAGACCCGGAGCAATTATCGTGTATATTGCCCTCTTCGGGTTGTTCATGGTGGTTGCCATTTCCACACCGTTCATCGGATGGTGGGCGGTTATTGGCTTGGCAGCATGGGTAGTAATAGCGTTTTGGACAGTCAGAAGGCTGATCCAAACTGCTAAAGTCTAGCCGTTTCGCCGGATGCTATGCATCCGGCGAAATGAACTAATTCATATCCAGCAATTCAAGTTCTGACCTAGGCATTTTTATCTTTCTTGGTACAAATAATAAGCACAATATTATAATAAGGACCATTCCAACACCAATTATAGAAAAAGTCTCTCTTAGTCCAAATCTATCTGTCAAAAATCCACAAACTATAGGGCCAACAACGTAACCTGCACTGTACATCCCTGATTCTAAACCAATCAGACTATTTCTAGATCTGTTCATTCGACTATCGTAATCTGCAAATACACCTTTAATTTCTGGAGCCGCAACTGCAAAAAAACAAGCAAATATAAATACAAATATGCTTATTAAAGTGTAATCAGTGGTAAAACCAACCATTATTAAAAAGATAGAGCCCATTAATGCCGTAATAAATGCAGCCCTTTTTTTGCCAAACGGAATAGCTATTCTTTTGGCAAAAAATCCCATAAAGAACATTGGTAAACTATATAAAACTAGGAGTAATCCGGGAATACCTCCATTTTGAGCATGTAAATCTTCGGATAACAAAGTACCTACACTCCAAAATGCTGCATCAATAAAAACAATTCCAAAGCAAAATAACAGTAGTAACCACAATCTTTTTGAAAAAACACTCCAAATTTTGATCTCTTTTACTGTCGAAACAACTTCAATTTGTTTTTCAATACTTTTTTGAGTCTTCTTTTTTCTTTCAGGATCAAGTAAAAATAGTAAACCTGCAATTAATAAGAACCCAATTGCAGCAATAAAACTGGAATTATAAGAAATATCAATTAAGGCAGCTGCTATTATAGGACCAAATGTTAACGACGCTGCTCTAAAAAAATACATTATTCCCCACGCATTTTCGTGATTATGTCTTTCGGTTTTTTCAATTATGTACTGCGAATTGGAAAATGATATAAATTCGTAATAAACTCCCCAGATAGCCAACCCAATAAGCAAAGTAATTATATGTGCAGGGAATAATAAGTAACCCAACGGGAATCCAATAGCTAAAATTATGCTCCACTTAAGAAAGAATTTGTAATTTTTATTTTCGAAAACTTCACCTAATAAAAAATCTATTATAAAACCAACTAAAGAAGATGTCGCAAATACAATCCCCATTAATGCTGTACTAGAAAGATTATCTTCTAGGTAACTTGGAGTAGTGTAAGACATTATTGAATCTGCAAGATATACAAAAAGAACTATCACGCAGTAGTAGAATAATTTAAAAGTTGAGCTACTTAAATTAATGCCAAACCTAAAGCCTCCTTTAGTATTTAACAATTCTTGATTTGTTTCTATGTTTACATTGGACATAACTACAGCTTATCAAAAATTTGAACACTCTTATAGTATTTATGGTAAGTGATATTGGTAATTTCTAACAAAACATAAATGGGTAAACAAATTGACTCTCATTAAAAAATGATGGTATTATAGGGTATATGGATAAACCTCAACCTCAATATAACAATCCGACAGAACAACCACAGAGGTTTGATTTAAGAGAAATAGAATCTGAGAACGGAGTACAGTTAATAAATATTCAAACGCCTGAGGGGGTTTTAACCTGTCGTGTTTCTATGGGTGAAAATGGTTTACTATTAGAAATAGATGGCCAATCAATCGAGGTTCCTTCAAGTTCTCTTTTGCAATTAGTAGACCCAATAAGCATAAGTATCCCTCTTTCAAGTGGGAAGAATTATAATGTAAGAATAATCTGGTTTAGTACCGATTCA
Source organism: uncultured Candidatus Saccharibacteria bacterium (assembly GCA_964445405.1). Lineage (GTDB taxonomy): Bacteria > Patescibacteriota > Dojkabacteria > J137 > J137 > Brojett037. Next base: position 1,798 of record CAYUKX010000057.1, on the reverse strand, counting down.
AAACTTTATATTGCTCCAGAATCCGATCAGTTACTTGCGGCATAACCCATATTAGGCTATCATTCTAGGGTTATAACTTAAAAGCTTATTATGTCTTCACTACCACCGGGAGAACCATCAATGTTAACAGGTCAACCAAAAAACATTGAAGAACTAAGATCTGAGATTTTACAGGCTATTAACGAAAAACTTGCCACATTAGAATCCTACGACTTTAGGGAATTACCTGTATTTAAACAAACAAACCAATTAGGTATTCACCCTAATGTAAACGATTTTTTTGATGACACTAAAATTCTAAGTGTAATAACACAATTCAAGATTTTGGCACAGGGCTTACTAACTCGGTTCTTAATTTTTATTGAAAGCTGCCCAGATTACGATACTTTAGTGAGCTATGAATCTGGTTTAGTATCTACCTCTATTGATTTTGAGAAATGGAAAACTGTTGAAGATGCAGAAAAAGCAGCACAAGAAGGTGAAAAAACAACCTTACAACATTCCCAAGACTTAGCACTTGCAATTACCAATATTACTGCCAATGGTGTTTCCGCTTCACAATTAATACTAGACCTTAGTGGAATGCCAGGTAGTGAAAGCTTAATTCAAAAACTATTACTTAGAAGCAGTGAAGGCTTCCCAGGCACAGCAGATGATGAGTACCTGAAAAATATGTACTATGAATTTGTAAAATTTTTAAGTGAAATTAATTCTCCAATTGAATCAGATAGAGCACTAAGAATTATCGGCGAATATATTCTTGCAGCAAAAGTGCTATCGGATCAGGTTACAGATGATCTAGTAAGAGATGTATTTTCAAATGTCTTTAATATTCTGGGTAACTACTTTAGTGCTATTCTAATCGGTTCAATGTACGCTAAGAATCCTTGACCACTTCTGTTAAAATAAGGATACTTAAAATATAGGGTATGTACGAATTCGATCTATCTGCAGTAAATAGCCTAGAGGAACTACAAAAATATCTTCCTAAGGAATTAGACTCCAAAGAATTGGAATTAATAAACGCTGCCTATAAATTTGCACAAAACATTCATGGCGATACACTAAGAATATCGGGCGAAAGCCAAATGTCGCATGTATTAACAGTTGCCAAGTATGTGGCGGAATTAAATTTGGATGTTGTTTCTATAGTTGCTGCAATTTTGCATGACGTTTTAGAGCGATCTCCTGTATCAATGAATGAAATTGATAAGCAATTTGGAACGGATGTTGCGTTTATTGTAGACGGGTTATCACATATTCGAAAACTTTCTCAGAACGTAGAAATAGACGAAGACCATCTTGATTTAGAAAATTTTAAAAGGCTTATTTTTAGTGCAACAGAAGACGTAAGAATTCTAATTGTAAGGTTGTTAGAAAAACTACACAGTTTAATAAATATAAGCTCACTATCTGAAGAAAAACAGAAAAGAGCTGCCGAAAGAGCACTTAAAATATATGGTCCTTTAGCCGAGTACTTAGGTTTAGGTATAGTCCAGGCATTAATAGAAGAACATGCTTTCAAGATTCTTAAGCCAAATGAATACAAAATAATTACTGAAGAAATTGAGAGTTATTTTAAAAGTTCCCAAAATATATTCTCCGCATTCGAGAATGAAATTACAGATTTGTTAAACCAATACGATATTAAGTGCTACCCAATACAAGTAAGGAAAAAGGGTATTTATAGTGCATATCTAAAAATTAAAAGGAAGTTTCTTTCTGATGGTGTGCAGTTAATTGCTGAGCACGTAAGAAATTTATTTGATATTTATGCAGCAAGGATAATAGTAGATTC
>CAYUKX010000056.1:0-5329 GCA_964445405.1 uncultured Candidatus Saccharibacteria bacterium | reverse complement strand
ATTTGAACCTACACTTGCTAATTTATCCATTAAAATGTCTGTTGTCTCTGTGCCATCTAATTGAACATCTTGCATTCCAACCAATGGACCTGCATCCATTTCGTAAACCATTCTTTGAATTGTAACTCCAGTTGATTTTAAACCGTTTAATATAGCCATTTGCACTGGAACTGCGCCTCGCAATTCAGGTAATAATGACCCGTGAATATTTAGTGCTTTGTATTTAGGATAATTCAAAATACTTTCAGGGATAATCTGCCCGTAAGAGGCAACAATAATTAATTCAGGCTGATATTTATTTTGTAAATTTTCGGCTTCTAAGCGAATTTTTGCCGGTGTTTCTAGGTTTAATTTAATAGTGTTCTTTTGCAAAAATTCGCCCACAGGCGTAGGTGTAAGTATTTGTTTTCGACCAACAGGCTTATCTGGCTGAGTAACAACACAAACTATGTCAGTTAATTCATTTTTTATAAGCGAATCCAGTATTGGAACAGCAAATTCACCGCTACCAATAAACATTGTTTTTATTTTTTGCATATAAAGAATATTATCACAAGTTTAAAGACTTCAAAAATCAGAACTAATGCTGATTTTATTTGCTGATAAAGAAGAATAAATGTAAAATACACTATTGAATTTATCTGATTAATAATTCACCTATGTTTAACAAACCAAACCCCAAGCAAAACTTTGCAGAGTTAGAGCAACAGATTCTAAAATTCTGGAAAAGTGAGAATATCCTAGACAAGTCTATAGACCAACGACCTGAAGAAAAAAGTAAGACCTTTTTTGACGGGCCTATTACAGCCAATGGTGCTCCACACATGGGCCACGCGCTAACCTTTTCTATGAAGGACCTAATTCCAAGATATTGGACCATGAAAGGATTTAAAGTGAATAGATCTTTAGGCTGGGACTGCCAAGGATTACCTGTAGAATACGAAATCGAAAAAAGTTTAGGATTTAAAGAAAAAAAGGATATTGAAAAATTTGGAATTGCAAAATTTAACGAACTTTGCCGAAACTTAGTTATAGAAAAAAGATCAAAGATTATTGACCTTGAAGAAATGATAGGAAGACTTACAAATGCCGATGAAGAATATGCCACAATGGATTCAACTTATATAGAATCTGTTTGGTGGTCACTAAAAGAACTTTACACAAAGGGATTACTTTATGAAGGATTTAAGGTTGTTCCTTATTCTACAAGAGCTGGAACTACATTATCTAATGCCGAAGTTGCATTAGGTGGTTACAAAAATTTCGTTGATCCAGCAATAACAGTTGAATTCCCATTAGTCGAAGACCCAATGGTAGTTATGCTAGCTTGGACAACTACTCCATGGACAATGCCTGGTAACCTAGGCTTAGCAGTAGGTAAAGATATTACATACGTAAAAGTAAAAAAAGAAGGCAGCGATAAAAAATATATAGTCGCAAAAGACCTTGTTGAAGCTGTATTTAAAGATGTTAACCACGAAGTTTTAGAAGAGGTAAACGCACAAGATTTAGTTGGCAAAGCATACATACCTCCATTCCAATTTTATAAAGGACGAAAAAATACACATGTTGTTTACGAAGGTGGCCATGTAACTACAGATTCCGGAACTGGAATTGTACACTTAGCTCCATATGGTGCGGAAGATAACGACATATTCCACGAAGTTGGAATTGAAAGCTTTGACTACCTAGATGATCAAGGGGACTTTAAATCAGAGATTCCCGATTACGCAGGAATGAATTACAGAGCTGCAAACACAAAGATTATTGAAGATTTAAAAACTCTTGGAACATTATTCAAACACGAAGATTACGAGCACGAAATGCCAATGTGTTGGAGAACAAATACTCCATTAATCTATAAACCAATTACTAGTTGGTATATTGCAATGAGTACACTAAGAACTGAATTAGTTGCAAACAATGAAAAAATTAACTGGAATCCTAAACACGTAAAAGATGGAAGATTTGGTAACTGGTTAGCTGAAATCAAAGACTGGGGAATTTCCAGAAGTAGATACTGGGGAACACCTTTACCTGTATGGAAGAGTGAATCGGGTAAAGTTATAGTAATTGGCTCCTACCAAGAATTACAAAAATATTCTGGAGTACTAATTACAGACCCTCATAGACCATTTATTGATGATGTAATCTTTGAACATGAAGGTGAAACTTATAAAAGAGTACTAGATGTAATTGATGTTTGGTACGACTCTGGAGCTATGCCATTCGCAAGATTCCATTACCCATTCGAAAACAAAGAGAAATTTGACCAAAAGTTTCCAGCAGAATTTATTGCAGAAGGAATTGATCAAACAAGAGGTTGGTTCTATTCATTACTTGCAGAATCCACTGCTCTATTTGGCAAAGAATCTTACAAAAACGTTGTAATTAACGGAACAATAGTGGCTGATGACGGTTCTAAACTAAGTAAAAGTAAAAAGAATTACGTTGACCCAGAGATTCTAATTAAAGAATTCGGCGCCGATGCAGTAAGAATTAACTTTTTTAGTTCGCCTATTGCATCAGGTGAAGACGCAGCGGTTAGTCCAAAAACACTAAAAATACAAAACCAGGAATGGATATTACCAATTTGGAATATATTCGCATACCTTACAACTTACGCAAATATTCATAATTGGGCTCCAAGAGCTGAACTTGCATATAACACAAGAAAAAACTTTGAAGACTCTCATCCATGGGACCATATTCCATTTGATGATGTAGAAAGTGAGTTGAATGCATGGATTTTATTCAGATTACAAGAAACAATTCATAATGTAACAACATCTCTTGATGCATACGAAATACAAAAATCACTTAAGTTTATAAAAGACTTACTTGACGATACTTCTAAATGGTTTATTAGAAGTTCTAGAGATAGATTTGCAGAAGGAAACCAAGATTCCATTGATACACTTTACTATGTATTCATCGAAACATTAAAACTTTTGGCACCTTACGCACCATTTATAACTGACTACATTTACAGAGAGCTTGTTGTTAGCAAATTAGAAGACGTAAAAGATTCAATTCACTTAACCGATTACCCAGAAGTTGATTTAGCGTTTGTTGAACAATACTCTAGATTATCAGATGAGATGACAATCGTTAGAAAGATTTGTGAATTAGGACATACAATCAGAGTTAATTCTGCATTAAAAGTAAGACAACCACTAAGTGAGCTACAAGTACAAAGTACAAACGAAGTTGTGCCAGTCGTCACTGAATGGATGCGGGAAATGATTAAAAATGAGTTGAATGTAAAAGATGTTCTAGATAAGGCTGCAATTCATGAAACTGAAAGCTTAAAAACCAATGAAGATACAACAGTAAAAGTATTAATCGGTTTAGAAACTAAGCTAACAGATGAATTAAAAGATGAAGGATTTGTAAGAGAACTTACAAGAGCATTACAATCTCAGCGAAAGAAAATGGGGTTACAACAAGGTGAAACAATTACCATAAAGCTTAAGACAAATGACCAAGCACTAAATAAAACTATCGAAAGAAACATTGAATCTATAAAAAAAACTGTTAGTGCAGTATCAATTGAGTTTGCGGAAGAGATTGAAAACCCATTCACTATAGAAGTTGAGTCAAAAGAGATTCAAGTAGAAATAACAGCTGGTTAATGGAAAATGAACAAACTAAAACTCATGAAGTCATAAAAATTTACGGGTTAAATATTCCTGTAGAGATTTATGACTTTTTTAGAACTGCTGGAGTTGTATTGGTGTTGTGTACGTTTTTCTATGTATTTATTGCTTCTCCTAATCAAATAGAAGGAGATTCTATGCTTCCAAGTCTTTTTGATCACGAATTAATAATTACAGACAAAATAGATCCTCTTTTAAAGGGTATTAACGCTGAATTAGGAATGCATTACCAACGTGGAGATATTGTAGTATTTCAAAAACCTGGGCACAAAGACTTTGTAAAAAGAATTATTGGAATGGCAGGTGAGAAGGTATCAATTCATGATGGCACTGTATTTATAAATGGGAAACGGCTTGAAGAAAACTATGTCAAAGATATTTATACCCTAGGTGGTGATTTTATTTTAAATAATGGGCAAGAATTATTAATCCCAGAAAATAGAGTTTTTGTTTTAGGTGATAATAGAACTGATAGCCTAGATTCAAGGTATTCTGAAATTGGATTTATAAATATAAATTGGATAAAAGGAAAAGTTATAGCTAGATATTGGCCTATAACAAGAATCTCTTTGTTTTATAAGCCAAATTACAATATTTGAAAGTTGCCTAAAATCAATAATTCCTGTAATTTATAAGTATGATATTTGCAGTAACTAATCAAAAAGGTGGAGTTGGAAAAACTACCACTGTATTAAATCTTGGAGTTTTCTTAGCCACAAAGGATCAAAGAGTTTTATTAATAGATATTGACCCTCAGGCCAACTTATCTTCAGGCCTTGGAATTTTGCATCAGCCTAACGATATCGAGGAACTAAACAATAAAGAATACAAAACAATTTACGATTTATTAGTAAATAAAACACCTGCTAGCGAAGTTATTCAAACAACAAGAATTAAGAACCTAGATATTATTCCATCTGGAATTGAATTGGCAGGAGCCGAAGTTGAAATAGTTGGCGCACTATCAAGAGAAAATATTCTAAAAAAAGCAATGGATCCTGTAAAAGATAACTACGACTACGTTTTAATTGATTGTCCGCCATCACTTGGCTTGCTAACAATTAACAGCCTTGTTGCAGCAGATAAAGTTTTAATACCTGTTCAATCAGAATACTTTGCATTAGAAGGTCTAGGGCAATTAGTTAACACTATTACACTGATCAAAGGATCGCTAAATCCTACAATGGAAATCGGTGGAGTAATTTTAACAATGTACGATAATCGAACTAACCTTAGCAAAGATGTTGCAAGCGAAATTGAGAAATACTTTAACACTAAGCTATTCAAGTCGATTATCCCAAGAAATATCCGATTATCAGAAGCACCTTCCCATGGCTTATCAATATATGAGTATGCACGAACTTCCGCAGGAGGGCTAGCATATGAAAACCTTACTGATGAAATAATCGAAAGATTTGATAAGGTTATGAAAAGACCTAATTTCGGTAAAAATTCTTGAAGTGGTGAGTGTTTTGTGACAAGATTATTAATAGCTTAGAATTCTTATACTTTTATATGGCAGAGAAAAAATCGGGATTAGGAAAAGGACTTTCCGCATTAATAAATGCAAATTCAATACCTGACATTTCTCAAGGCTATATTCCTACTCTACCAATAAATTTAATTGTTCCAAACCCATACCAACCAAGAATCGAAATGAATCCTGAAAA
>CAYUKX010000055.1:0-5376 GCA_964445405.1 uncultured Candidatus Saccharibacteria bacterium | reverse complement strand
ATAAAATAATTGATGAATATTCAAACAAACTAAACATAAAGTACATAAAAGAAGGACCAATTGGCGTAGCAAAAGCAAGAAATATTGGAATTGAGAATTCCACAGGTGATTATATTACTTTTATTGATAATGATGATACCTTAGCAGGAAGATATAGTATTGAATATAGAGTCGATTATTTAGAGAATAATGATATTGATGTAGTTGCGGGATATGCATTAAAAATGAATGAGGCAAGTACTATTGAGTATAGTCGAGCACCGGTTGAAGTAGAAAATCTTTATCGATTAGCAGTTGAGAAACCTGAGAAAATAAGAGAGATATACTACGATTACTATATCAATCATAAAAAATTATTCTTTTTTATTACTGGCAGCGCACTAATCAATAATAAGAAATTGAAAGAGTCAAAGATACTATTTGATAGTTACTATGATCGGGTAGATGATGTCGCATTTAATATTGATCTTTTTGAAAATGAATTCAAATTTTCATTACAAAAATTACCATTTTATATAAAAAGAAGCCATGGGAGTAATTTAAGTATTAACACACCAGAAGAATCAGATACAAAAATAATCCATAAGATTAAAGAAACATACAAATATGAACTCAAAGCTTGAATTAAACTATATAGGAGGAGAAATTGCATATGCGAATATGCCTTTGGACCTTGCAATATACCTAGGAGTAAATAGCACTTATTATGGACCAAGCAATCTGACTTGGAAGAAACAAGTAGACTTTACTTCTCCGCTTGAATACTTAGGTAAAGATGAATTAAAGCGTGTATTAAAAGGAAAAGAATATGCTGAGCAGGTTTCTGGTATAACAATCAATTTGAACGAAAGTATAATCAAGGAAGAATTCATTGAGTGGGTACCCCTTTATAGAAAAAATATTGATAGTAAAAATATAGGAGTACCTTGGATTGACGAAAGTTGGTATGACAAACAATCACAAAAAGCACTATCAAAATACGGCTCAATAATAATCAAGGATAGTTCTAACAAAGTAATTGGAGGTGCATTTGTCAGTAAATCCTCTAAAAATAATTCAATTTCTTGTGATTTTCGAGCTCATGAATACATTAAATACAAAGATACTAGCCTTTCTGCAATAATAGAATATTCACTTGATGCTTACGCACTAAAGTATGGTTTTAGCTTAATAACCCGAGGAACAGACGAAAATCTTTATGGACTTAAACTCTCAACTGGTTTATATGAGTTCAAGAAACATTATCATTTTAATCCTTATGCACTTGATACCCACGGAAGTTATTATCCGAGGGTTACTATCTTTTTTAAAGAATACAGCAATCTACTGACTCTTAGTTATATTTCCAATGATAAGAACAATGGTATAGAGCCCCAGTTTATTGAAAAAACAGAACTAACACCATTAGCTAAAATAATGGTAAAGTAAAGATATGGATAGACCTACAGACTTGACTCAAAACTTGGAGCGGAAAGAAATTGAAAGAGCTTATGCTGTTGCAGAGCTTAATAATATTGCAGAAATAATTACTGCGGAAATAAAAGAGCTTAAATCCTCCGGAATTACAAGTATTCTACTAAGCTGCCTAATTACTCAAAAAGAAAATTTTACAAGTGATGAGGTAGGCGAAGAACTGAGAAATTTAATTACAGAAATTGAGGTAAAAATCGCTGCAGAAAAGAGCCTTTCAGAACTAGAAGGAATAGAAGGACTGCTCACTGTATTCAGAGGACTAGCTACACTCTCACCTTTTGCAATGTCGATAGTTGAGGTAACAAAGATAATTGATTCCTACCTTGTTGAAATAGCTAATAGCACTACAATACCATTAAAAACTAAAAATAAGTTTTTTGAACTTCTTAAGACATTAGCTGAAGAAAAAAATAATCAAAATATTTTAGCTGACATAAAAGCTAACGGAGAAGTTCCTACAGATAGAGTTTTACCGATCAATATACATTATGTACTCGATGCTGATAATAGTATCAAAAGAACCGAAAAATTAAGGTCTTTAAAAAGATTTATAAAAAAAGAACTAGCTACGACTAAGGTTGATCATGTTGAAGATAGCGATGAGAGCATTTTCAGCAAATATGGTGATTACGTAGTCGACCCAGAAGCACAGGATTGGGAAATTGAAAGGAGGCATGATGAAATCGTCGACAGCAATATACAAATTAATGCTACTGACAACACTTCGGACTTAAAGACTCTTCTTAATTCTGAAGATGAATATGTTAGTCTAGATACCTACAGGCTAGCAAAAACACAGTTACTAAGAATTTATAGAGAGTTTATTAATTCAAAACTTTCAGGAGTAACAATTAATCAAAGATTAGTTGATGAACAAACAGGTGTTTCTGGAGATACTACGAGCGACCCTCTCCGATTTGGAGGTGACGATAGTGAAGAAAAAGGGAAAACTAGAAGCAGGGCTACAAGAAGAATCGCCTTGTTCGACTCAGCACATCTAGGTTTAGTGAAGGCCCATGCAGTAAATTTCGCACTTGATAATCGAAATTATCTTCCAGTATCTCAAAATTTAATTGATTTTTGGCTAGAGGAAGACGCTAAGCAAGTTGAAGTAAGTAATGTTAGAGAAAAGCTGAGTGCTCCCCAGATTGAAATGCTTAAGCAGCTTGAAGGAATTTCTGACTACAAATTACCACAAAAGAAGTCGGCAATTACCACTGAACTTACAGAACAAGAAAAGAATACCCCCGATGGACTTCCAGAAAAAATAATTCAGCGTGTATTAGAAAAGATGCATTTAGCAAGTGATCCTGAGACGGCTATAAAACAAATCAATGCATTCGACAGCCTCGAAAAACCAGAAGAGAACAATGGTAAATTTGCTGTAAAAGTAAAACGCACAGGTAACTTTGCGATTGAGGGAAATCATAGACTATTTGTAATGGGCGAAACCCAACACTCACCATTACCAAAGCTTATGGCTTCAATAGCTCATGAATTTGGGCATATATTCCAAATTCAATCATGGAGTGAAAGCACGCTTCCGGGATTAAAGAGTTTAGAATCTGGGCTTGGCCGATCAGATACTATTGCTGAATCTGGTGCCATTAAACTAGAAGCTCTAATGAAAAGTCTTTTTGGAATAGAAAGAGAAGTTAATACATATCACTTTGATGTTATAAGGATGATTGCAGAGGGTAAGAATTACTGGGAGATTTTTAACGAAATATTTAGAATAATAAAAGATAGATCCGAAAGAAATAATGAAAATAAATCAAATAAAATAATTGCAAAGAACGCACAAAAAGCTATTACTAGAGCCTTAGGTAATCTTGGTGCAATTGGGAGTACTAACAATGGCAGATACCCAACCAGTGCTGGCTCTACTTTCTATACATACCAGGCACTTACTGAATATAGTAATCAACCATTCTATGTAAGTGGAATTCCTTCTAACAGGGAAGATCTTAAAGATTTTTTACCTCAACCTATAATAGATGGTGAACCTGTCACCGAAGAATTTATAATTGGAACAATAATTGAGGCAACATATGAGATTCTTACAGAAAATAATATTATTAAAGCTGAAGCACACGAAAATTAACCTTGCTTAACACTCCTCCTGTAACTATTTAAATTATGTAATGCTATATCTAGCCCTCTAGCCACACATGTAAGGGGCTCATCAACTACACTTGCAGGTATTCCAACCGACTTGGTCAAGAATTCATCTATGCCTTTTAACAAAGATGTTCCACCACTTAGCACCATGCCGTTGTCTATTATATCAGCCATTAACTCAGGTGGCGTTTTTGTTAATACCCGTTTAATAGTATTCGCAATACTATTAAGCACCTCTCTAGTTGGTTCGACTAGCTCATTAGAATTAATATACGCAATTGCAGGTTGTCCTGTTTTAGAATTCTTGCCTTTTACTTCTATTTGAGTAGGATTTTTAACTTCGAGTGCCGATGCATGATTAATTTTAATTTCTTCGGCTGTATTTTCGCCAATAATCAGGTTGTGCTTTCGTTTAATATAATTAGCAATTGATTCAGTTAGTAAATCCCCTGCTCCTCGGTACGATTCGTAAGCGACTACTCCATTAAGCGATAACACTGCTACTTCCGCTGTTCCACCGCCCAGGTTAACAATTAAGTTGCCTGTAGACAAGTTTATGGGCATACCAGCCCCAATCGCTGCTGCCACGGGCTCAGGCAAAATATATATCTTACCTGCACCAACCGAAGCCAATGCTTGGGTAAGTGCTCGTTCTTCTACAGATGTTAAACCTGCTGGCGCGGAAACAATAACTTCTGGTTTAATTATTACTACTCTACCTAAAACCTTCTTAAAAAATCGATTTAAAAGGGCTTCTGCCAATCTATAATTGGAAATACCGCCATTCTTAAGGGGACGCTTAGCTTCTACGCCCTCTGGTACCTTACCAAGCATAATTTTAGCGTCTTCTCCTATTGCAAGTACCTTCTTTTCTTTAGGCGAGATTGCCACGACTGTAGGTTCCTGCAAAACAATGCCCTTACCTTCCATAATAATTACACAATTGGCTGTACCAAAATCAATTGCAATCCTTTTAGGGCTAAGTAAATTGTTAATCATTTGTGTTGGCTTTTTAAATTAAGTGGAATATAATCCAATTAACAATATTATAGCCTTACATATTAATAAATTACTAACTATGAAAACAGGATTCCACGAAAGATCATTGATTCTATTAAAGCCTGATACTATCCAAAGAGGATTAATAGGCGAAATTGTAAGCAGATTTGAGAAAAAAGGCTTAAAGATTGTAGGAATGAAAATGGTAATGCCTACAAGAGAAATGGCAGCAGCACACTACGATTGGTCCGAAGAAGAAAAAAGAGGTTCAGGAGAAAGAACTATAGCCACTTACAAGGAAAAAGGACTTAATCCTCCTTCAGACGATCCTATTGTAATTGCAGAGATGACAATGAAAAAGTTAGTTAATCTTCTAACAGCTGGCCCAGTTATTGCAGCTGTAATCGAAGGAGCACACGCTATTGCCTCAGTTAGAAAGATTAGAGGACACACAAATCCTTTATCAGCGGATGTAGGAACAATCACTGCTGATTACGCAATGGACTCATACTTTGTAGCTGACGAAAGAGATGGAGCAATCCGAAACCTAGTTCATGCTTCAGGTAATACAGGCGAAGCCGAAAGAGAGATAAACTTATGGTTTAAACCAGAAGAGATTTTCGAATATGATTTAGCGATTGAGATAATCCTTTATGGAAAAGAATGGGACGAGAATGTGGATTAAATTTGTATAAAATTAAAGGCTCCGAAAGGAGCCTTTTTTGATTCTTAAAATATCCTTGGGGGGAGTCGAACCTCCAACCTTTCCCTTAGGACGGGACT
>CAYUKX010000054.1:0-5414 GCA_964445405.1 uncultured Candidatus Saccharibacteria bacterium | reverse complement strand
AGTCTTTTCTACAATAATCGGATTTCCAATTGTTCCAATCATAGGCATTATAATGTCACCAGTCTCGACTAAAGATCTTTTATTAATGAATTCTAAATCTGTCTTAGAAATGTAATTCACATTTGAAAAATCAATTTTATTATTTATTATGTTTTTAGATGTTATTAATGGTAAACCTTCCAATTGATATTTAGGACTGTCGTGTGTTCCATCTCTAACATCACAAATTTCCTCTAAACTTACCAGAGGCCATTTCTGATTCGAAATTGAAGAAGAAATTCTATATCTTTCTGATGATAAATTATATTGTGAATCTTTAATTGAACTTTTACTAACCAATGAAATATTATTCATGGAAGCAGATGCATTTTCTTCTGAAGAAGAAATTAAATTAATAACTTTTGTAATATTATTTCTAGAAGATATTTCACCATTTAGAATAAATCTTTTATACTCCTTTAGATCCTCAATAGCTTCTGGTAACTCACTCTTCTGATTCTCTCTTCTTTGCGCACCCAAATCAAAGCCATCATTTTCAACTTTAGCAAATAAAATATTTTTAGATTTACTCGCAATTTCTTTATCAAATAATAAAATACTAGTTTTAACTCCACTATATGGCTGAAATACTCCACTAGGTAAACTAATAACCGCCCATAAATAATTATCTTCAACCATCATTTTTCTTAACTCTTTGTAAGCATTTGCAGACTGAAAGATAATTCCTTCAGGAACAATAATTCCAGCTTTGCCATCTGGCGTTAAATGTTCCATTATGTAATCAACAAATAAAACTTCACTTCTATTTGCCTGAACTCCAAATTTTTTATGAGGCTTAATTCCACCTTTAGGAGTCATGAAAGGCGGATTAGCTAAAATAGTTTCGAATTTATCTTTCCATTTATCTTCTGAGGTGAGGGAGTCATATTCAAATATTTGTGGATTAGGAAAGTGATGTAAATACATATTTACTCTAGAAAGCATTACCATGTCTCCTGAAATATCGTAACCAACAAAGTTCTTTGTAAAGTTATCTCTATCTACTTGGGTTATCTTATTATTTTTAACAAGATAATTATAAGCAGAAATTAGAAAACCAGCAGTACCACATGCAGGATCTAAAATTCTATCGTCCTTTTGTGGTTCAACAATTTCAACAATAAAATCAATAATATGTCTTGGAGTTCTAAATTGCCCAGCATCTCCTTGGGATCCCATTACAGAAAGTAAGTACTCAAATGCATCTCCTAAGTCTTCACTATTATTGTAGTTAAACTCATTAATTTGCTTTAAAAACATGCTTATTGTTTCTGAGTCTTTAAAGGGTATATAAGCATTCTTGAAAATCTCTTTAAATAAATCCGGTAAAGCAGGATTTAAAGCCATTGATTCTAAACCTTCAGCATAAAGTTTAGCTCTATCTGTTCCAGATGTTTTTCCATTTAAAAGATTTTTCCAACTGTATTTTTTGAAATCATTATCAAAGAATAATTTACCTCCTAACTTTTCATTTTCAATATCTATATCTCCCATATACTTATATACAAGAGCTAAAGTTATTTGTTCTACTTGTCCTGTAGGAGTTGGAATTTTGCCTACTAAAGTATCTCTTAAAGCATTTATTTTTTGTTTAGTTTCTGAATTCAGCATAATTTGTGTTCTTTTATATATTTTATTACAAGCTCAATATAATCTCTTCCTAAATGTTTAATTGATTCATAAAAATTAATGTTTGATGATAATTTTTGATACTCTTTTTGTTCAATTATATTTCTAGTGTCTGAATCTATACAGTATTGTATAAATAAATTTAAGGCATCTTGTTCAAGGTAGTTTGGTAAATTTACCAATAAATTAAATTTCGAAAATTCAATTATTATTTCATCTTCTCTTTTCTTTTTAGAAGTTTTACCAAAAAGCTCATTATCTATTCGGGAATTTTCAATATCAATAGTTTTTTCTCTATAACTATTAAGTAAATCAACAATAGAAGAATCAAATTTAGATTGAACATTAACGGGTCCTGGTTCCGGTTTCTCTATTGTTTGTACCTCTTTTGGTAATTCTAATTTTTGATCATAATCGTACTTCTCTTCAAAGTATTCAAAATTTCCAAAATAATCAAATATTTTAAAATTAGTTTTGGCTATCGATAATATTTGATTTTCCCCATCAATTCTTTGTATATATTCGAAATTAGTTTTTCGAGTCCCCCTTCCTTTAATTTGAACAAAATCACTAGGACTGAAAATAGGTCTTACTAAACAAATGTTTAATAAATCTGGACAATCGTAACCCGTTGTCATCATACCAACAGTAATACAAACTCTAGTCTTCGAAGAATCGTAACCATCTAGAAATCTTGTTTTCCCATTTAAGTTATTCTCACTAAATTTTACCGTCATGCCTTGCGCATCTGGAATAAAAGAAGTTACTTGTACAGCAAAATCGGAGTTGTATTTGCCTGGATAATACTTTTCAGCATATTCATTTAATAATGTTGTAAGTTTAGTGGCATGCTTCTGACTAACTGCGAATACGATTGTTTTACCTATCTCTTTAGAAATCGGATCTTGCAATGCATTATTCATAAATACTTCAACAAATTTTGCATTTGTTTCATCTGAAAAAAACTTTCTTTCAAAATCCTTCTGTGTAAATGTTATTTCACCTTCTTCATCCTCGTTGTGAACTTCAACTGTATAACCTTCATCGGAAAGTAATTTAGTTGTAATATCTGTTCTACAATCTATAACTGTAGGGGCTATTAAAAAGCCTTCTTTTACACCTTCTACCAATCCAAATCTATATGTTGGTTCACCACTTTCACACCCAAAAATTTTATAAGTTGATTTTAAATTTCTAATTTCCTGTTCTCTTGGAGTTAAAGCAGCAAATTCATCGACATCGAAATTTTTTAAATAATCTTTCGGTGTGGCAGTTAATCCTAATTTATGACCTAAAAAATATTCAAATACATTTCTATTTGTTCCGGAAACTGATCTGTGAGCTTCGTCAGAAATTATTAAATCAAAATCGTTTGGAGTAAATATCTTTTTATACTTTTCATCATAAGAAATACTTTGTATTGTAGTTACAACTATCTCCGCCGTTTTCCATTCATCTTTAGCATCTTTATAAATTACAGTTCTGTAGTCTTTACTCAAATATTTAACAAAGTTTTTGTAAGCTTGATCCTCTAATTCTAGTCTATCAACTAAAAATAATATTCTTCGGGCATTTCCGGTTTTTAAATATAATTTTATTATTGCTGCAGAAATTAAAGTCTTACCAGTACCTGTTGCCATTTCAAATAGAAATCTATTCTTGCCCTCTTTTGCAGCATGTTGTAATGCTTTAATAGCATTTAGTTGATAATTTCTTAGAAATTTAAATTTGTTGTCTTCAGAATATTTTGTTCGTGTAGTTGTATCAATCCATCTTGAATCGTTTCGATAATTAGGATTTTGAGAAAGTACAATATAGTCGTCATTCACTTTTTCATCCTGCAAACTTAGTATTTCAGGTTTAAAATTTAGTCGATCTTGTATGTCTTTTTGTGTCGGGATGTAACTAACTAATGTTGGATTTCCATTCTCCAAATCCCAGAAATATGTTAACTCCCCATTAGAAAGAATAATAAATCTAAGCTTTAATGCATTTGCATATTGCCTAGCTTGCTCTTTAGCAAGAATAGGATCCTTTTGATCTCTTTTGGCTTCTAATACTGCAATCGGAAATCTTCTTTCATCAAGTAGTAGATAATCGGTAAATCCACTTTCATTATTTTGATATTCTTCCCCTGTAATTGTTACTTTGTCTTCGAGTGAGATATTGGCAGTGCCATCAGATGTATCAAAAAAACGCCAATGTGCTTCTTCTAAAAGTTTATTAATCTTTACCCTAGCAAGAGCTTCTTTTTCGCCCATTATTTTTAGCTCAGAAATATATTTAAATTATACCCCTTACTGTATGGATTTTGTAAACCATTCAAAACTCAAACCCTCTCACCAGTTCATTAGCCTTTTCCACAAACTGACTATCCTGACTTGTTAGTTTCATGCCACCAATTACACCTCTACTTACATGCATATTTGTCATTCTTTTATATACTTGTACTGCTTGTTCACTAAACTGTGCACTTACTGGAATATATGCATTCCAATTAATACAATAGAGACTTTCTAATTCTTCCTGTGTGTAACTTAGGTTTGGGTTGGTAAAGTTGTGGTATTCAATAGTTGAATCATAACCATCATCGCCTTTAAGTATAATGTGCTCTCTACTAATATATTCAGTTGAATATGCTGTGTATAAATTATCTAAATCTTTAACTCTATAAATATCATCAGTTATTTTTTGAATCTTACTTGTGTCGCTAGTGCATTCACTTTCTGGACTTCCTTCCCAAAAGAATGGATCTTCTAAGTTTACCTTTACAGAGTTATTAGATGCTTTATTAGTAAATACAATTGATTGTTGAAAGTATTCAGGTAATTCAGGTATTAATATATTGTCTGTATTCTGAGTAATATTTAATCCCCATTCACAGTTATTAAATACTAAGTTTAAATTTGGGAATGTAGTATTTGTTAGTTTACTTGTACACTCATCTGTTTGTTCTAGCTTATAGTCGGCACTAATAGTGTTATAAAATTCGGCTCTTAATTCTGGAGTTATTAATATTTTACCTAAAGCTTGAGTAATGTCTGATTGGCTGATTGTGTAACTAGGTGGTTCAAAGGTAACTGTTACTGGGTAAGATACTGTAGTATTGGTATTTACTATAGTCTGCTGTTTAGTTATTAAAGCATTAATTAAAAATATAATTAAGCCGGTAATAAGAATTGCTAGGCTAAATAAACCAAGTGTTAAGGCAAGCTTTTTATTCATAGTATTTAGTAACATATACTAAATTATACTCAAATATAAGCTGTTTTTGTGCACTCATTTTTACCGAACCTTTGCATTGCAATACAATGCCTAACTGATATCTCCTAGATAATATTAATGTAGCCTATGCATAAGCTAGGCAGATATAGGAGAGTGAAGAATGTCGCAGGGAGATCCAGGGTACACCTATGATTCCGATGGGAATGTGGTGTCGTTCCACACAGGGGAAGGTTCCCACTGGGACGGTCCTTCTGTGAACGGGTTCCACAGCGTTCAAGGTGAGAATGGGAATGCCCACAACACCGGCTGGTGGGACGGCGGTCACTATTCGTTCGATACGTCGGCGGATGGTACTGTTTCTGGTCAACACAGCACCGACCATTCGGACCACTCAATCACGCAAGGTGAGCCATAGGTTTACCTGTGGCAGGACGCTTGTCCTGCCACGAACTTTTATTTACAATTGTATATGCAACAAAAACGACGCATAAAAAATATAGACGAAGTTATACGCTATTTAA
>CAYUKX010000053.1:0-5668 GCA_964445405.1 uncultured Candidatus Saccharibacteria bacterium | reverse complement strand
AAAAACGATTTTGAAATGAGCTTTGGCACAAATGGAGCTAAAAGATTCTGCCACTACTATAACCCATTAGAGATTATTGAATTTACTCACAGCCTACCATTTAAGATAATGGAAGAGTACAACGAAGATGGCGTAGAAAACAATCAAAACCATTATATTGTTTACAAAAAGAACTAATGGATTTTAGGCGAAATACAAACAATAGAAGCATATCTTCCAGAAAATTTAATACAAAATTACATTTACTAAAAGATAAATATCTTAATCTAAAATCAATTATCAAATTTGTACTTCCCCTTGCAATTGTTTTAGCAGTTACACCAATAGCATTAGTTTATATTGTTAATATTACCTATCAGAGAAGGACAATTTCTACGGAATTTGAAATTCCACTTGAGCTAAGAACAGGAGTTGTAATATTAAAACAATCAGACATACTTTATGATTTTGATAACGCCAAACAAATTATCAATTTAGTAAAAGATTTATATTCAAAAAAGAGAGTAACGCAAGTACTAATAATTTCATATAATGATGATAAATCAATAATTCCATCGATAGAACCATATCAGCAGTTTTTTAAAGATATACCTACCGATAACTATATAATTGACATTTCTGCAACTTCTATAAATGAGGCCTGCAGAACAATCAAAGATAAATATTCTACTCAAAAGTTTATTTTAACTTCATATAAAAACTTACTGCCAAGAATTAGTTATGCGTGTAGCTTTGAAGATTTATATGTAAAACCCTATCTACCAAAGGATGTTAATCTGATTACTCCTTCGGAAGATTTTAACGAAACATTGGAAATTATAGTGCAGTCCATTTTCCCTGAATAAAATACTTGCACACATTGTTCAACAAATTACTTAAAACACTTTCAAGTAAGTTGTAGAATGTATCTTAGTTAAAATAAATTTATGAAAGGCACAAAAACAATATTTATAGGAATTACCGGTGTTGTTATAGCGTTGGTTATTTTACTAGTAATGTTATTCCTATCTCAAATAAGTAATACTCCTGACACCAATAACACAACAGTTTCCTCTCCAATTAGTAATCCAGATGTAAATATAATCGATCTTAATAACCCAAAGGGAGGAGCATTTGAATTTGCAGTAATTAGACCAGACGACACAATAGAATTAAGAAATAAATTAAATGAGAAATTTATAATTGGCTTAGAAAAAAGAACTTGGAAGAGCCTTGAATGGAGTCCCGACGGAAAGCTAATCGCAGTACTAGGAAAATCTACAGATTCAATATATGACATTTATATTTACAACTTAGCTCAAAAAGGGTGGAGTAAAGCAACTGACTTTAAAAACTTTAATACAGGAGTAGATCAGTTTATGTGGGTGGAAAATAATACAATATTATTTACACAAGGTGAAAATCCAACTAGATGGCTGCACCGATTCAATTACATTTCTAAAGAAATTCTTAAAGTTGCAAATATTACAGGAGATATTACTGCTCAGAGTCCAGATTTAAAATATATTGTTATAAAAGCCAATGATTCCATACCTCAAGTATTTAACTCAGCAGGTGAATTGCAGGAATTTCCATTAGGATCAATGACAGATGCAGAAACAGAAAATCCAATTGCTTTAGACCAAATAATGTTCTTTAGTAATTCAGAAAAAGCTATCGCCAAAGATGTATACGGTGATTATTATAAATTTAACCTTGGCGATTCAACTGCAGTAAAAACAACGGTCAACAAGTCTAATTCATTAATATGCTCCCTGACTGAAAACAGTTTTAGTGGATACTTTATTACCAGTAATACATTATCTTATGGATCGTACTCTTCTAGAGATAATGTGTTTAATATTCTAGGTGAAGAAGCATTTAAGCTTTCGTTTACAATAGATAACAATTTATCTTATTGTGCCAATGGCAGCATATATTTAAAGCTTCTATTTGAAGATGGCACTACACAATGGTATAAACAAGATGCAACTACCTTAGAGGCAGATGCAGTATTAGACGGGAATATAGAAACCGATATTGTTAATAAATAAATATGGACTCAAAACAATTACTAAAAAATGCAGAAGAAGTACTTAAAAATGAAGGAGTGGATCTTAGCAAAAAATCAGATAGTGAAACATTAAAGGAATATATTCTGCCTGCAATGGAATCGTCCAAAGATATTTTGAGTACCATTTACGCGTTTAATTCCAGAAGTAGGGAAGGCGTACTAGGTAAAATCAAAACTAAGATTCAACAAAAGATTATCTTTACAGTAATTAATGTAATTGAAAAACAGAGTATGAGACAACAAAAATTTAATGAACTTACATTCAGAGCGGTGGAAAAACTAATTGCCGAAAACGAAGCCTTAAAAAAAGAGATTGAGGAACTAAAGAAGTAATTTGTCAATCCACCCACCGCATATCAAGGTTTATCTTTTTCGCCATTGGATAAGTTAGGTAGTGCAAAAGGTATTCCTGCCACAACTTAAGCACAGATGTTGCTAGGATGATTGATTCGAACCATGGCGTTAGCAGTATAAAGTTTAACCCTGGTATAAATAACCCCAAAGACACTAGTATAAATAAATTTTCGTAAATATTGGGAAAGAATAAAAATATTTGTCTTTTTTTTAATATAAAAAAGAAGAGCAGGCCTAATAGCCTGTAAGCGAATAATATTATTAATAATTCCAGGTAATTAGAGTATTCTGGCACTAGAAGGGCGAAAATTAAGGAAATTACGTACCAGTAATTATCTAGTGTCTTATCCCAACTATGATATTGATGACGACGCATTCCACCACGGGAAGCGAACATTGCATCTATCAAGTCAAAAAATGTGGCTGCGACTATACCTAAGAATACATTTACAAATATTAATAATGGGGCAAATAGTCTAATAAATTGTAGTGTATAAAAAATTCTGCGATAGGCTACTTTAGGCATAATCCAATATTAAATTATTTTAAAATACTTTACAAATACGGTATAATTCTCTCAAATTCATTACTACCTTAGCTTAACGTCACTAGGGGAGAAAAGGAAAGAAAGCAATTGTTGTTGGCGATTGTAAGTAGAATCCTTCGGGACAAGCCCGTTATTGCTTAAGACAAGAGCCCGCTTACTTCAAGCGGGAATTGGGATGGTAACACGGTGCTTCAATCGTTCCCTCATAAATTTACTTATTTTTGTTATTAGCTTAAGCTATTAGCATATTATTGTTTAATTATGAGTTTACCAAACGGACCCTATAACCCTGCACAAACCGAAGCAGAACTATTAAACTATTGGTTAGAAAATAAATTCTACAAACCAGAATACAACCCTACACAGGATAGAGTATTGTCTACTGATGAAATGAAGGCAGACATTCGAGAGGCTTGGGCATTAATTTGTCCTCCACCTAACGCCTATGCAAGACCACATATCGGGAATATTTCTGGATATGCTTACCAAGATGCAATGGCCCGATACGCCAGAATGCAAGGCAAAAAAGTTTTAGTATTGCCAGGAAAGGATCACGCTGGTCTAGAAGGCGAAGGAGTTTTTGTTAGAGAAGTTTTAGAAAAACAAGGCAGAAATAAATTCGACATGAGCCGAGAAGATTTTTATGCCGAAATGATGGACTTTTTTATGAAGAACATTGATATTGCCAGAAACGACGAGAAAACAATTGGCTTATCTGCTGATTTTGATAGAGATACTTTCACGTTGGACCCATCAATTGTAGAAACTGTTTTAGATACCTTTGTAGAGATGTATAAAGATGGCAGAATTTATAAAGGTGTAAGAATCGTTAACTGGGACCCTAAAGCTAGAACTGCAGTTGCAGATAACCAAGTTGAATTTAAAGAATCTCAAACACCGTTTTTTTATTTTAAATATTCATTTTTACAGCCAGAAACAAAAGCCCTAGAGTTAAAAAAAGAATATGAAAGAAAAGGAGTTTTATGGAAGGTTCAGGAATCGGACGAAAAAGCATCTTACATTATGGGCGAAACTCATAAAGGTATTAAAATCCTTGGAGTAGGCTACGACAAAGTTCCTGCAGGCAATGAAGTTAACGGAGAAGTAATCGGTATTCAAATGAGATTGGATGGAGATTTTAGATTAGTAGTTAAAGGTTTAGACTTTGAAGGCGATGTAAAAACAGAAATAAATAAAACTACTCTTGAATTATTCAGTAAAGTTGCAGGCTCACACATTATTTTATTTGCAGAAGCTCACGAAGAAAAGCTATATACCAATGGCTTTGTTATTGGAACAGTAAGACCAGAAACAATATTTGCAGATACTGCAATAGCTTGCGATCCAAAAGACGATAGATACAAGCAATTTGTTGGTAAAAAGATTGAAGTTGAGTTCTTAGGACAAACAAAAACTTTAAATTTTATTGAAGATTATGCAGTAGATAAAGACTTTGGAACTGGACTATTGAAAGTTACACCTGCACATGCAGTAGAGGACTGGGAAATTGCACAAAGACACACTACAGAATGCTTACCTGCAATACAAGTTATTGGTTACGACTTGAGATTGAATAAATTAACTGGCAAATACAACGGAATGGGTATAAAAGAAGCCAGAAAAGCAATGCAAGAAGATATGCAGGCTTTTGGCAACTTAGTTTATGTAGACGAGTCTTATCAAAACAAAATAAAAATTGCAGAAAGAACAAAAGCTGCAATTGAACCACTTTTATCTAGTCAGTGGTACTTAAAATACGATGGTATAAAAGAAGCAGCTGTTTCGATGGTAAAAGAGAATCAAGTTACAATTCATCCAGACAATATGGTTAAAAAGTTTGATCATTGGATGGAAAACCTTAGGGATTGGGCTATTTCAAGAAGTTTATGGTGGGGTTACAGACTTCCTGTTTGGTATGCAGGCAAAGTATTCGAAGAAATTGATGATAATGGTCAAGTAAAAGAATTTATTGAACTTAATGGTCAAAAACAGGAATTAGATTATAAAAATCCAAATCATCTAAGAGTTCAAAAACAAAACCCAGGAGAAGGCTGGATTCAAGATGAAAATGTATTAGATACTTGGTTTAGTTCAGGGCAGTGGGTATATGCCACACTAACTAAATACAACTTAATGGATACATTCTTCCCTACAAGTGTTTTAGTTTCCGCTCATGACATTCTAGAAAACTGGGATTCAAGAATGATGATGTTTACTTACTTTAAGCACAAACAAATTCCATTTAAGAACTTATTCTTAACAGGTCTTGTTTTAGGAACCGATGGACAAAAAATGAGTAAATCTAAGGGCAACCTAATTGATATGGACAAAGTAAGAACTGAATTTGGAACAGATTCAGTAAGAATGACCTACTTTTACCAAAACAGTGCAGGAGCAAGTTATTCTGTAACTCCTGATAAATTAAAGAATTTTAAACAATTTAATAACAAGATTTGGAATGCAGCTAAATTTGTATTAATGAACACCGAAAATGCAACTGAATATAAATACACTCAACCCAAATTAGAGGATTTAACTTTAGAAAATAGTAAGACAATTTACAATCAT
The DNA here is from genome assembly GCA_964445405.1 of uncultured Candidatus Saccharibacteria bacterium. Taxonomy (GTDB): domain Bacteria; phylum Patescibacteriota; class Dojkabacteria; order J137; family J137; genus Brojett037. Next base: position 146 of record CAYUKX010000053.1, on the reverse strand, counting down.
ATTGTTAATACCAAAGCTGCAGTAACTAAAAACATTACTAACTTTGACTTTGGTTATGCCACTGATACTTTGTATCAGGAATTCTGGCGAACATTCTGCGATATATACATTGAAAGTAGCAAACAATATTTAAATACAATTAAAGA
>CAYUKX010000052.1:0-5827 GCA_964445405.1 uncultured Candidatus Saccharibacteria bacterium | reverse complement strand
ATTACTTCCTCTTCGATTTCTTCTTCAGGTTCTTCTACTTTTTCTTCTCTTTCCTCAAGTTTTGGTGTGGGTAGTCTCTTTTTTTCAGTTGTAGCAACTTTTACTTCTGGTCCATCATCATTTATTTCAACGCTGTTTTCTATGTCTACTTTTATAATCTTATATCTAACTTTGTTATAAGAAGTTAGTGCTATTTCTCCAAATTCGTCAACAATAGCAAATATATCACCTGTCTTGTTTTTAACTTCGGTTAACGAAGCTATTACTTTTCCGTCTTTATTTTTATACATATGGAAGGGTGTTTAACATTACTTATTAAAATTATAGCTAATTTATATAAGTTGTCAAACGCTTTTACTCTAGGCTTCGTAGGGAGTCGAGTATTTCGTGGGATTCGGCACCTTCAACAATTATTATATCGCCTGATTTTAATAATGTTCGGGCAGTAAACAAGAGTTCGTTACTGTTTCGAGATTTAAGGCTTAGTATATCTAGGTAGCTATGTGAAAGTAATGTATATAGTAGTGGATCTGTGGTTAGGACTATAGAAACTTTCTGCTTTAGTTTTTCTATTAGCTTGGCATATGAACTTTTTTTAAGTTTCCCAAGCTCACTTACTCCATCAGTTATTAAAATAATTCTGCCGTGATTGAATTTCTTTTTTATATTATTTGCATAATCAACTGCAGCAATTACGCCTTTTAAATTGCTATCAGGGTTGCCTGTAGAGATTAATAATGTATGCTCATCTCCTTCTAGGGTATATATACTTGTAAATTTATCTGATAACTTGTTTACTTTTTCTCTAATGGTTTTCTCACTAATTCCAGTTCTTTTTGCCGCTAAAATTGCTGGTACAAGTTGGTTTATTAAGCTCAGTCTATGTATTGGAGTCGAAAACTCAGTTATTTTATCTTTGGATTTGAACATGAATTTGTAGCCTTCAATGGACCGTTTGTATATTTCAATGAAAAATAGTTCGTTGACTTTATTTGCTTTTTTATCAAGGAACGTAAATCCAATTTTCTCTCCAGGGAACTTATTTAAATAGTGAAGAATATATTTGTTATCAATTGGGGCAATTACGCACCCATTGTGGTTGGTACCATGTATTAATTCCAGTCTTGATTCAATATAGTCTTGTTTATTCTTAAAGGCACTATAATGCTGTACGTCAATATCGGTAATTATTGAAATATCTGGGCTTAATACCTGGCAAATATTTGCAATCTCTCCTTTTTTGAAAGGTTCGATTTCCACTAAAAGTATTTGTGTTCCTGCTGTTATTTGACTAGTTATATCATTGCTTAATTCTTCTATTGTGGTGTAGACATCAGAAGTTTTAACAATTGAGTAGTCATCTTTTAAAAGTTTATATAAAAGTTCTTTAGTAACAGTTTTGCCAATACTACCTGTTATGGCAATTACTATAATATTATTTCGATACTGTGATAGTTTGTCGTTTAGGTTGTGCACGGCAAGTTTATTTTTAAACCAACCAATAGGGCTTGTAATAAGAATAATTAGTGCTGTGAGTACAGGTGATGCTAAGTCAAGAAATAGTGCAATTATGGCCGAAAGTCCAAGATAAACATAAACATCGTAAATTGCATATGCGTCTGCATTATTAAGTGTTGGTGTAACTGCGATTCCTTCTCGTTTAAGTTCAGCAAATGGAAGACTAATTATAATAATTATTATGCTAATCGATACACTTAGTATTACGAGTATTGTTGTATTTCTTAAATTAACTTTAATAGATTCGGATTTTCCCGAGACCACTTTTTCAAGCAGGATGAATATTTCCACTGCCCATAAAACATACGCAAGAAGTACTCCCAGGCTAGAGGAATATACCGATACAATTAATGTGCAGGCAAGGCTAAAAACTATATATTTTAATAGAGTAAGAATAAAGTCCCTGTTATTTGGAAGATGATCCCACCGAATAAAGCTATAGAATCTTTCGACCCTGTATTGCTTTTGTTGCCATAGGTGTAAATTCCACAGAACGTTCTTGAATATTATTACAACCGGAGGTAACCAAAATAACACCACTAATGCTAAAAATTCCATATACCTTTTAAGTTAACTTTATTTACATTCTTTCAAAAATTCGATTCAATTACAATCTTTTAACATTGAATAGTATTTTTTTACCATATATACTGCTATAGAATTACTATAAATATATGAATGTAGACGACTTTACAAAATTATTGCTTGCCGTTGCTGTAGCCTTTGCTATTGTTATATTGGCATGGGGGCTTTTTAGAATCTTAATTAACCTTGCAGGATCAATACAAGATCTTCGAAAAGCGGTAAAAAACACTTCGACTTTATCGGACTATGTTCTAGAAGACTACCTTAAAGGTAGAGAAGAGGTTTACTCGCTATTAAGAACTTTACACGACTTTAAGTCTTCTTTTGTAGACCCAGTAAGGAATGTGGCCAAAGTTGCAGGTATGCTAGGCAGCTTTAGAAAAAAGAGTAGCCGTAGCGTCGATAGTGAAGAATAGGCTTGCTTTAAACGTAAGTATAATATATAATCTATAACGAATAAATATCTGTAATTTTTTGTAAAAATATGTCAAGTAAGAAATCAAGATTCAACAAGGAAAAGTCCGAAAAACAAAAGGTAATTTCCAAGTTTGGTGCTCATGAAAAAGATACTGGATCTCCAGCCGTTCAAGTAGCTCTATTAACTGAAAGAATAAAATACCTAACTGGTCACTTAAAATCTCATAAAAAAGACAAGCACTCAAGAAGAGGATTGTTAAAGTTAGTTGGTGAAAGAAGAAAATTAATTTCCTATATGGAAAGATCTTCTGACGATAAAGTTTCAGTAACAAAGTTCTTAAAGCAAGTTGGATTAGATTAATCCATTCCTATAAATTTAAAGCCCTCGAAAGAGGGCTTTTTTGTTTTTGTTGGTTTTTATAAGTCTTTTTTCTATGTAATAATGTAAAAACTATGAAGCTTCCATTATTTAAAAAGAAAAAAGATACAAAGTTTGCCCGTCCTTCGTATGTGAACATGAAGCCTAGGCTTGATAATTCATCTATACTAGAGCAGGCAAAAAAAAGAAAGCAGAAGCAAGTTATTCAGAATCGAACACGTGCTATTGCGCCAAAATTTGAAAAAATCCCAATTAAAAGGATATTTATCTTTTTTAGCATATTTGTTCTATTCGTAACTCTATTTATATTCTTTAAAAGTACAACCATCTTTAATGTAAATACAGTGGAGCTAATTACTGATAAGGATGAAAATTACGCCCCAATTAAATCTATTGTCGATTCGTATATCGGCAAGAATTCGCTCTTTGTCTCTTCCGCAGAAATAGAAAATTCCATAAAAAATAAGATTAATTCTGTTCATACTGTTTTTGTAAATAAGACCTTGGATGGAAAACTCAGGGTAGAGGTAATCGAGGATGCGCCTGTTTACTATCAAGCAAATAATACGGGAATATATTTAATTAATCAGAGAGGTGAAATTATGGAGGTTATTGAGCCCAGCACTAAGCTAACTTTTAGTGAAACTGAGGTTCTTGTTAGGGATAATAAGTTGCCAATTGATTCTGATCAGGTAAGGGTAAAGTATTTAGAGCGGTTTGCACAAGAAGATCAATCTAAAGTTATATGGAAGGATGTCTCCAAAGAGGAAAAGGAGCAGGTATTAAGTCAAATGAAGCAAGATTTAGATAATAAGGTGAGTGATTTTACAAATAAACTCTCTGAACAGCTAAAAGAAGATAGGTATAAGAATCTTATAGGGAGTTACATTCCCAATAGTGAAGGTTACAGGGTTGGAGATAATATTTCTTTGGATAGATTAAATTTTGTATCCATTGTTTTGGACTTTTTCAAAAGTAAAAATCTAGTTTCGAGTAAGGTTGTCTGGGATTCTGATTATTCGCTGGAAGTCTTTTTGCAAGACAATCCTAGGGTTTTACTATCTGTTAAAAGAAGTTATACATTACAATTTACTGATTTGAACACCCTTATTTATCATGGACAATTTAATGGAGCAAAAGTTATTGATGTGAGAAGCAGTAACTATTCTGTGGTAAGATAAGATTAATTGATTTGCTTGAAATAACAAAATTGAAATTGTAAACTATACTAGCAAACAAAAACCCAAATCGACTGGGAAAATTGAATTTTATTGATTTTACACTACTCAAAGTATGGCAAACATAATAACCGCTATTGATATTGGCTCCCATAAAGTATGCGCAGTCATTGCTATTGTAGATGACGAAGGTAAGGCCAAGGTTATTGGTGAATCTTCCTATCCAGCATACGGAATTAAAAAAGGCGAAATTACTGGTATTGATGAGGCAATTAATTCTATTGCATCAGCCTTAACAGGAGCAGAAAGAATGGCAGGTTTAACTGTTTCATCTGCTTATGTAACAATTAATGGAAAGCAGATTATCTCAAATAATAACAAAGGAGTAGTAGCAATTTCAGATAGTGAAATTAGCGAAGATGATGTATTTAGAGCACTTGAGCAAGCAAAGACTGTTGCAATTCCACCTGCAAGAGAAATCATTCACTTAATCCCTAGGCAATTTATTGTAGATCAACAAAGTGGAATTAAAGTTCCAATCGGCATGACTGGAACAAGACTAGAAGTTGATGCACATATTATATCTGCTCCAAGTACCGCTATTCATAACTTACAAAAATGTATTCAAAGTATTGGTTTAAGAATTGATGGAATTGTATTCAGTGGTTGGGCTGCTGCACAATCAGTTCTAACTCAAACAGAAAAAGAGTTAGGTGTATTATTATTAGATTTTGGAGGAGGTACAGTCTCAATTACAACTTTTGTTGAAGATTCTATAACGTATTCGACTTCTATCCCTTTTGGTGGAAGCAATATTACTAGAGACTTAGCTGCAGGATTAAGATTGTCATTGGATGATGCAGAGAAAGTAAAGATTAGAGCAGAGGAAGTGTTTAGATCTGCAGATATGGCAAATTCAAAAGACAAGGGTGAAGATGACAAACCGAAGAAAACAGACATTCTAGACGTAACTCAACTAGATATTGAAGGCGTTAAGACAATATCAAGAAAATTATTCACTGATATTATTGGCGCAAGAGTAGAGGAGATTTTTGATTTAATAAAAGCAAATGTAGAGCAATCTGGAAATGACTATAAATTGCCAGCCGGAATTGTTATTACAGGTGGCAGTGCATTGGTTCCTGAAATTACAGCATTGGCAAAAAAGAACTTTGGTGTGCCAGCTAGAATAGGAAACCCAAGAGGTTTGGATGGATTGGTTGATGGTATTTCTTCTCCTGCATATGCTGCAGCACAGGGATTAATTATCTATGCACTTGGCGATGAAGTCTACAGAGGCGATAGTAAATTTTCTTCCAACTCGGGTTCTAAGAAAAAAGGTAGCTCACAAGGTGGTCTTTTTGGAAAACTAGGCGGAATATTTAAGAATATCCTTCCTTGAATAGAGTAACTTGTTTGAACGTTAAGCAGTCGCTTAAATAAGTAAAACGTAATTTTATTGTCAGTAAACAAAATTATTGTTCACAGAAGTTGAACGAATGGCTTTTGTTTTTTAGTATCTGCTTGAAAAATTAGAACTATTATCATAGTATATAAATACGAATTAAATTTTTAGACTTGGTTGTATGTTAGTAAAACCACAGGCTGCACTTTCGGCTAAGATAAAGGTCGTAGGGGTAGGAGGAGGGGGAAACAATGCATTAAACACGATGATCAATGAATATAACATTCAAGATGTTGAATTCATTGCTATAAACACAGATGCTCAGGCTTTAATGAATTCTAAGGC
>CAYUKX010000051.1:0-5955 GCA_964445405.1 uncultured Candidatus Saccharibacteria bacterium | reverse complement strand
CAGCACCAGATTTTGAGTCTGACGTGTCTACCAATTCCACCATCTCGGCGTAAAAACAATAGCTTATCGCTACATTTGCAAATTATAACAAATTTATCAAGCTTTTTAATCAGTCCAATCTTCAAATCTCGTTTGTCTTGAAACAAATCTTACTTTTACGGTACCAATCGGACCGTTTCTATGTTTGGCAATTGTAACGCTAACATCTATTTTGGGATTTGACTCTGCCGCATCCATATCCTCTGTTGCAGTCATATCTCTACTAAGGAATACTACTAAGTCAGCATCCTGTTCAATAGAACCTGATTCTCTAAGATCTGATAGCTGTGGAGCACCACCTCGAGTTTCTACTGATCTATTAAGTTGTGATAAAGCCATTATTGGGATTTTTAGTTCTCTGGCAAGAATCTTAAGCGATCTAGAAATTTCTCCAACTTCCTGAGCTCTATTATCCATTGATGATCTTGAACCACTTCCCTGCATTAACTGTAAGTAGTCAATTACAACAAAGTCTAATCCGTGTTCAAGCTTTAGTCTTCTAATTTTACTTCGTAACTGCATTATATTAATTCCTGCGGTATCATCTACAAATAATTTTGCATTTGATATCTCACCCACTCCTTTACTGTACTTATCCCATTCTTTTACATTACCCATTCTTATATCCCACAAATCCATATGAACTTGTGCGGCCATAATTCTCTCTATCACTTGAACTGCAGGCATTTCTAAAGAAAATAATGCAACTGTCTTACCCTCTTTTACAGCCATGTGCCTGGCAATGTCAAAACTAAATGCTGATTTACCTACTGATGGTCTAGCGGCAAGAATAATTAAATCTGATTTGTGTAAACCACCTAAATGCTTGTCTAGATCTTTTAGACCAGTTGGCAAACCTCTTAACGCTCCGGGATTCTTAGCATACTCATCAGCTTTAGCCATTTGTTGAACAATCAATTCTGATGCTCCTACAAAATCACTTTTAGAACTATCTTGAGATAAAGAAAATACATCTTTTTCTAAAGTATTTAACACGCTTTCTAATGGTTCATCTTCCTTTCTAGCCAATTCATCAAATTTTCCAGAGTAACTAATTAACTGTCTTCTAACAGCATTTTCTTTAACTATATTTGCATACTCTAGTACATTAGCTGATGTTGGAACAAAATTTAAAATTTCATTTAAATACTCTACCCCTCCTGCCTCTTTTACTTTTTTATTCTTTTTTAGTTCAGTGGAAAGAGTAAGAAAATCTATTGGCTTACTCGAATTGTATAAATTAACTATATTTGCAAAAATCACCTGATGTTTAGGATCATAGAAAAACTCCGCCCTAATCAGGTCTCCAACTTTATTAAACGTGTCGTTATCTATAAGGATTGAGCCTATGACAGCCTTTTCTGCTTCAATATTATTTGGTGGTAGCTTTAGACTCATCTAATTTACTATTTTAAGATTACTGGTCTAATTAATATATTTTCACCTCTTGGAAAGTCTGTCTCTTTTACTTTTAGAGTTTTCTCTTCTGTGAAGTTTGGGTAATTGTAAGCCTTTGTTACTTCTTCGATATTCTTACTATTAAGTATAACTAAGTACTGAGGCTCAAAAAGAGTTATTACTCTCTTTACGTTTTCAACATTGATATCAGAAGTAACAATAAGTATATCTATATTAGCTACATCCTTTAAAAACTCTTTATTTGCACCTTTTTCTCCAAATAAAAAGCCAACGTCTAGACCTTCAGAATGAATCGCTACAAAATCATTTACGACTACATAATCTGGATTTGGAACCTCCAAAGTAATTACTGCAATGTTATCAATCTCATATTCTCCTGGTTTGTCTATTACATTCTCACCAATCATCACTTTGAATGAATCTACGTAGGAAACCTTTACAGTGGAAGATTGGGTATCTACCGAAACCTCTTTGTCCGCAAGCTTTTTAATGGTCATAGTTGAAAAATAACGAGTATAAAATTAACTTTACTTAATAAGTTTTAACAGGTATAATTTTAGCACTAAATTTGTGAATTAATATAGGCTATGAGAAAGAATACACACCCAGAATACCAGGAGACAGTAATAATCTGCAACACCTGCAAAACCGAATATAAACTAGGCTCAACAGTAGGCGATGTAAAGGTAGAACTTTGCGCAAACTGCCACCCTTTTTATACAGGCAAGCAAATGTTAGTTGATACCGATAACCTTGTAGACAAATTTAATAAAAGATTAAATGCTGCAAAACCCGTAGGAACATTAGTTTCTAAGAAGCAAAAAAGAATTGAAAAGAAGAAAACAGTTTCTTCTGCTGGAGCAGTAACTTTAAAGGACATGCTTGCCCAAATCAAATAAGGCATCATTTACTTATAAATTTTAATCCCTTATATTCTGTATAAGGGATTTTTTTATGCATAAAATACAAGAGCTACTAAAAAAAATTAATATCGATTCGATTAAACTATCTGTAAGTGACTACGACTCTACCCAAAGAAGCGACTTTTCGTCTACGGAATACATTACCGAATTAAAAAAATACAATCAGAATTTGGAACTAATTGAACTTCATAACCAAGTAGATTATTACTTAAGTTCCTTGAAAGATACGCAGAACATGCTCACAGATGAATCTCTAAAAGACCTTGCAGAAGTTGAAATTGAGTCAATAAATCTTAATTTAGACGAATTATATTTAAAACTAGAGTCAATACTTGTTGAGCCACTAAAAGACGACGATAAAAAAGCCTTGTTCGAAATAAGACCTGGTGTAGGTGGAGTTGAAGCTGCCCTATTCGCAGAGGAGCTGATGGGAATGTACCAGAAATACTGCTCAGCAAATAATATAAAAATTGAGATATTCGCAATTGACTACAATACCGAGGGCGGTATAACCGGAGCAACTTTTTTGACTGATAAAAATGAAACCTATGGACTATTTAGGTTTGAATCAGGTGTACACAGAGTACAACGAGTTCCTAAAACAGAAACTCTTGGGAGAGTCCATACTTCAACGGCGTCCGTGGTTGTAATGCCAAAGGTTGACATAAATTCAGTGGAAATTAAACAATCTGATTTAAGAATTGATGTGTATAGATCTAGTGGACCTGGTGGACAATCAGTTAATACAACTGACTCAGCAGTTAGGATAACCCATATACCAACTAAAATAACCGTTACGTGCCAAACTAGTAAATCACAACATACAAATAAAGATATGGCTATGACAGTATTAGCATCACGATTAAAAGAGATAGAAGAAGATAAAGTCTCTAGCCAATTAAATAGTCTCAGAAATGAATCCATAATGGGCGGTAAGCGATCTTCTAAGATACGAACCTATAACTTCCCTCAAGGAAGAATTACAGACCATAGAATTGGAAAGTCCTGGTTTAATATAAACTCAGTAGTTTCTGAAGGTGCGCTAGAAGAAATTCTTGATGCAACTAACAAAGTAATTAGATCAGGCGAAACTGTAGATCAAGATAATTTAGAAGATTAATTAAGCAATTCTTTTGCTTTATCTAGTTGAGGATCTGTACCTGCCTTTGCGTTTTCCTGTGTATAGTCAACCTCATAATCTGGAGTTACAGAATTTTCAGGGTCAATATTTCTACCAGATGGTGTTAGCCACTTTTGAAATACTAGAATTAACATACTACCATCATCTAAGGTCATAACCTGCTGCTCTACTCCTTTTCCAACTGTTTTTTTACCAACAATCTTACCTCTTTGATTATCTTGAATTGCAGTTGCGAATATTTCCGAAGCAGAAGCGCTTCCTTCGTTAACAAGTACCACAACAGGTGTTTGCTCAAAGTTGCCTGTCCTAGCATCTCTGAAGTCGTTTTTAGGCTTGTTTTTAATCTCTTCGGACATTAGAATTTTGCCGTTTCCAAGAAACTCCTCCAATACATGTCTTACTGAATAAACATATCCTCCAGGATTACTTCTTAAGTCCATGACTATACCTTTTACATTACCCTTATTATTAATTTCATTTACAATATTGTCCCATTTTTGGTTAAATTCTTCTGCTGTCGTATCAAGAAACTGGGTAATGCTTATTCTATAAATTCCATTACCTAAATCTTTATATGAGATATTATCAAGTTCAATTTTTTCTCTTTTTACAGTAAAGTCTATCTGAGCTTGCTCACTATCAGCTCTAAATACCTTAACTTTTACCTCAGAACCTGCTTCACCTCTAACTTTTGTAGCTACTACAGTAGGCATTTGACCGGTTACCTGTTCACCATTTACTTCTATAATTACATCTCCTGATTGCATACCAGCTTTTGCCGCTGGATAATTAGGCAGTACGGTTTCAATAACTGTATTTTCACCATCATATTTTAAAGTTACCCCTATTCCTTCAATATTAGGGTTTCGAGATTGCAAGTAGTCTTGGGCCTCTAAAGGTGTTAAGAATGAATTATATTCATTACCCAATGAATCAAGGAAGCCTTTTACAGCTCCATATGTTAAATCTTTTGTAGCAGGTACATCACCAATGTAGTTATCTTGTATAACTTTAGTTACGCTGTTAAAAAAATCTGCGTCTAGGTTACTTATATTTGAAGTGCTCGTTGTCGTGTTAACAACACTACCAGCACTACTGAATGGAGATTTAAATGCAGAAGATACAACCGCACCTAATCCAACTCCGAAAACTAATGCGAAGACTATTAGATAAGGTGTTGCGGCTTTACTGATTTTTATATTTGTTTGTTGATTCATCCTTTCAATTATAGAGTAAAAAAATTTAAACACAATAAAAAAAGCCCCGATATCGGGGCTTTTTTTATTTACTCTTTAATTTATACGTATTGAGCAAAAGGAATCAATGCTAAGTATCTTGCTCTTTTTATTGAAACAGATAATTTTCTTTGGCATTTTGGTGAAACTCCTGTCTTTTCAGTAGGAAGTATTCTACCTCTTGTTGTAATAAACTTTTTTAAAGTCTGAATATCTTTATAATCGATTCTTGAAGGATCGTTATTAAATGGATCAGATAATTTAGCTTGCTTTATTACTCTTTTTTGTTTTTTCTTCTTGAAAGCCATACCTTAAATAATATTGAAATTAAAATAAATCTTCACTCTTAAATTCGTCATCAGCCTCTACTGGTGCAGAAACGTGCTCTACAACCATATCTTCTTCTCCTACTTCTCTTGGTGGTAGTGCCTTGCCTGCTTCCTTTGCAGCATCTACACCTACACCTTTTTTACCCTTGCTATCAATTAAAATCATGTCATTTAATTTGATTTCTGTTCTGTAAATCTTTTTTCCATCATGTCCTTCGGTTATTCTAGTTCTTAATTCACCTTCAACATAAACTAACATTCCGATTGTTAGTACCATCGCACAAATCTCAGCTAATTTATTAAAAGCAATTAAGTTATGGTATTCAGCTTTTTCTTTTACACTTCCGGACTTGTCCTTCCAGCTTGTGTTTGTTGCAATTCCAAAAGAGCATACTGTTACACCATTTGAAGTTTCTCTAATTACAGGATTTCTAGTTAAATTACCTATTAGCATCACCTTATTTAATGATCTTGCTTTAGACATATTCTTTAGCTAATAATTAATAAAATTAAACTTCTTCTTTCTTAATCAATAAAGATCTTAATACATCTGAATTCATTCTTAATGATTTTCTGAATTCTGTAGTCTTGCCAGATGACATTTCTACATCATAGAAGTAGTAAAATCCCTCTTTAAATTTATTTACAGGGTAAGCTAACATTCTTTTTCCTAGTGGATTTGTTAACTTTAAAGTTCCGCCTAACTCCTTTACTGTAGATTCAACTTTTGGAAGAACCTTCTCCTTAACATCCTCTGTGCTAAGTGGCTTTATTACAAGTGCCAATTCGTACTTCATATTTTTACGCGTTTATATAAATAATTGCCTGATTCCTTATCTGAAACAGTCTGTAGATTATACAACAAGTGT
>CAYUKX010000050.1:4367-6042 GCA_964445405.1 uncultured Candidatus Saccharibacteria bacterium | reverse complement strand
CGGAACAAATAATCTAAATTCCGGCTTGATTTTTAATATGCAGGTTTACTGTCTAATAAGCATCCCCTTACAGAACACAATTGCGCGCTATCAGCGAATGCCTACGTATATTATACCATAAAAATTCCTACTTAATTTCGTTGGCAGAATAATTCATGGATTTAGAAAATGTATACCCATAAACCAAACTAGCCCCATTCTTTTTTAAAATTGCAGCACATTCATTTAAAGTGGCACCTGTTGTGTGTACGTCATCAATAATCATAACATTCCGTGATACGAGAGTCCCAGTGCAGGCAAACTTGCCCTGTAGATTTTTACTTCGTTGACTTTTATTTGTGCCAGCTTGCTTACTTGTTGGCTTAGTCTTTTTTAAGTACTCTACTAAATCTATACCTAGATTGTCAGCAATCTTTTGGGCTAATAATTTTGATTGGTTAAACCCTCGAATATTCTGCTTTGTCCAATGAGAAGGAACAAATGTAAAAGTAAAGTCCTTGTATACCGGGAAGGTAGTTTTTAAATAACTTGCCATATGCAATGCTACGTCATCAATAATTGCATAATTTCCTTTATATTTAATGTAATCGATTAGCTCTTTTGCGGCAGCATTGTATTCACAAAAAAAATATAGATTATCAATATTCGAAAGATCTTCACATTCTTTGTGCGTACAATATTTATAGCTTGACCTGCCACAAACGTGACAAATATTCCTGAAGTTGACCTTATAGTTATTTAATATACATTTTGAACAAATATACGAACCCGTTTTATTGCAAGTTATGCAATATTTATCAAAAAATGTGTAATTTATAAAATCAAAAATAGCGAGGCTCAATATAGTATTTGTGTTATATTATTACTAATATATTAGTCATATTTGCTTACATTTTTATTACATGGTTATAAGTTTTGATTTTGGAACAAAAAGGTTGGGCGTTGCTGTAAGCGACGATTCCGAAAAGGTTGCGGTAACTACTAGTCCAATAATCTATTCTAAGGAAGAGGAGCTTTATAAAAGCCTTGAAGATTTATTTAGAAAGTATTCACCTAAATTGGTTGTATTAGGAATACCATTAGGGTACGGAGATAAACCCACAAAAATGTCGTTGATTGTTAAAGATTTTGCAAATATGTTAAAAACCAAATATAGCCAAGAGGTTATACTTTGGAATGAAGTGATGACAAGCGTTGCTGCATCACAGTTTGCCAAAAAAGATAAATCAGGAAAACTAGACAGTGAATCTGCTAGAATAATACTCCAGGAATATTTAGATTTTAAGAATTTAAAATGAAAACTTGCTTAGCCGTAATATTATTAGTAGTTTTAGTTTTTGGAGGTGGGATATTCTTCGCCTACAGTTGGTATAAAGGACAAGAGAATGCTCCTGCATCGAATAGCACCGAAACAGTTGAAATTGAAATTAATGAAGGCGACAATTTAAATACAATATCTAAAACACTCGAAGAAAAGGGACTTATTCAAAGCGAACTAGCTTTAAAAGTTTATCTACGAGTTAATAATTTATCACCAAATATTAAAGTTGGTACTTATACAGTTGCAAAAAATTTAACATTTGCTCAACTTATTCAAAAACTTGAAACTGGTGTGTTCAAATCATCAGTAACTGTAACACTGCGTGAGGCATTGCGACCTGACCAAGCCGCAACA
>CAYUKX010000050.1:0-4267 GCA_964445405.1 uncultured Candidatus Saccharibacteria bacterium | reverse complement strand
GATGTATTAATATTGGCGTCAATAATCGACAAAGAATCTGGTGCAATCGATGACCGAAGATTAATTTCGAGTGTATTCCACAATAGAATTGCAGATGGTATTCCACTACAATCAGATGCAACAATAAACTTTTTTACAAGAAGAGATGACCCTAGATCAACTTTAGAAGAAACACAAATTGATAACCCATATAATCTTTACTTGTATGCTGGCTTAACACCTACACCAATAAATAGCCCAGGTGTACAATCAATTTATGCTGCATTGTATCCAAAGGAGTCAAGTTACTATTATTTTAGACACGATACGCAAGCCAACATATATTTTTCGGAGACATTTGCTGAACACCAAGAAAGTATTTATTTGTATCCATAAATGGAAGAAAATATTTACAGTCAGTTGCCAAAACTTAAAGTAGAATTAAGCCTATCAACATTAGTTGCTGCAGTACTAATAATTGCTTTTGTCTTTATTATTCCAATTTCCTTAATACAAAATTCAAATCAGAGTAATAATATTGAAACGGTATTGTCTAGTCCGCAAGTTAAGGGCGCAAGCACTCAAAAATCTGAAGCACCAACTATAACCCTACCTATTATTAATCAGGCAGTAAAACTAGAAGGCCAAAGTGGAATGCTAATTGCAATTGGTATATTACTTATATTAATGAGCTTTGTAATAGTGGGTGTATTAACGTTAGATTCAATAAAAAGAAAGAAAATATAATTATTAATTAATTCTATGATAAGCAAAATCCAAAGGTTTCTTGATAAAAACTATACGAATTTTATTTTTCTAATTTCTTTTGTATCGGTACTCGGGAGCCTTTACTTTAGTGATGTTCTTTTAATTGAGCCGTGCTACTTATGTTGGTGGCAAAGAATATTCATGTATCCCCTATTCGCTTTATCTTTAGTGAGCCTTGTATTCAAAATTAGATTACAAAAATTATATGTGCTGGCCTTATCAATACCAGGATTTATGTTTGCTTTATACCACTATTTATTGCAGTCATTCGGGCTATTTAAGGAGTTTTCAGCTTGCACATCTGCAGCAAACCCATGTGATGTAATCGATGTTAATTACTTTGGATTTATTACTATTCCTCTACTTTCGCTAGTAGCACTTACATTCATTAATGTAATGATTATTGCTTCTGTAAAACGATCAAGATTAAAATTCTGGAAGAAATAAAAAAAAGTCCCGTTGGCAAAAACGGGACTTTAGTAAATACAGTTAAAAGAGCACATCTAAAACTTATTGAACACCAAGCAACCTAGCAGCAAACAATGCTAAATGCTCTTTCAAAGGTTTTTTTCTTAAATCAACAGCTTTCTTGTAGTCTACGTTTGTCATATTTTGTAAAAATAAAAATTAAGATATTTAATTAATTCTTACTATTTGTAGTATAAGTAAGAAACTTAACAGTTGCGTATCACGTTTGTAAATTATTTGTTAAAAAACTGGGTTTTCTAGAACCGCTATAACCTTCCCGTTTATAAATCCTGCCACATTATCTTTTAAATAAATTGGCGTATGTACGGGATTACTACTTTCTGGGTATAAAATCACCGAGTTTTGACTCCTTTTAAATGTTTTAATAGTTGCCGCATTATCTACAACAGCTAATACAACATCTCCATCTGAATAAGAACTATCTTTTTCTACCACTACATAGTTCCTATCGAGTATTGGAACCTTATTAACTTGTCTTAAGTTCATTGAATCTCCCTTAACAACAAGAGCAAAAGTTTTTCTACTATCTTTTATTAAGTCTCTGTCTATTTTTATTGAACCAACGATGTCTTCTTCAGCAAAGATTAAAGGTCTACCTGCATTTGCATATCCTAAAACAGGTATACTTAGGGTATCCATTTGTGAAAAGTCGCCTGATGTAAGAACAATACCTCTAGGCTTGCTAGTTCTATACAAATAGCCTTTTTTCTCTAGTGCGTCTAAGTGTTTTACAACACCTCTTTTTGTTTTAATTCCAAGCATATCACCTAGCTCAGATAGCGTTGGTGGCTGGTCGTTCTCAGTTATATAAAACTGAATTGAATCTAGCACTTTTTGTTGTTTTTGAGTTAACATGGTATACCAAGTTAAATATTAGTACTATTATGGTATACGAGGTATACCACCACATGTCAACACTTTTTATAAAAGAATCTTAATATTGTTGTTGTGCTTATAAATTTTCCTGCGTAAAATATAGTTATGAACAAAAATATACTAAAAGCGACAGTAATACTTGGTGCACTTGCAGCTGCATCAGCAGGCATTGCTGCACTTTTAAGTGATGAGCAAAAAAGGAAACAGGTTAAAGATACAGCAGAAGATTTGCAAAAGAAGGCCAATGCTTTTGTAAAAGAACTAGAGCAAGATTACCAAGAGCTAGATAGTAACCTTAACAAATATAGTAAAACTAAAGAATACAAAGAAAAGGTAGAAGAGGTATCAACTGCAAGTAGAGAA
Source organism: uncultured Candidatus Saccharibacteria bacterium (assembly GCA_964445405.1). Lineage (GTDB taxonomy): Bacteria > Patescibacteriota > Dojkabacteria > J137 > J137 > Brojett037. The sequence goes on along the minus strand of CAYUKX010000050.1, from coordinate 1,792 downwards.
ATTCTAAAACAATTAGAGATTGTAAAAGAAAACTCTGCTGACCTTATAAAAGCATTCAAAAAAGCAGCTCAAAAGTCTGCTGAATAAGCATTTCCACTAATAAAATTAAATTACACTACTCGTAGACAGGAATGTTTCTATTCGATATAATTCTACGCAATTTAAAGCACATTCCGATTTAGCTCAGCGGTAGAGCGCTCGCCTGTTAAGCGATTGGTCGCTGGTTCGAATCCAGCAATCGGAGTTTTTATTCTTCAATCCTTCTTTACTATTCCCCTACTCTCCATTATCATTAAGGTAATTCTGTTATAACAATACAATGAAAAAAACAATCGCAAACCTAGAAATACCAACAATATTTTTTCTATTACTGATGGTTGTATTAGGACTTGTCACATTTAACCTTTTTACGCCTTACTTTAATATAATAATTATTTCTTTAATAATTGTTCAAATATTCCACCCTTTTTACAAATTCATTTACGGAAAGACAAGAAGTGCTGGATTAAGTACTTTTATTTCAATTGTAGTTACATTAGTTTGCGTAATTATTCCATTGGTATTAATTTTATTACTAACAATTAACGAAATTAAAAATATATCAGATTCTGGCAACTTGTTTAGTATTGTAGGGAATCTAGAAGGATCGATTAACGATACTATCAAAAACATTAACGGAAACTTATTAAAGTCTACCGGATTTGAACTATCGCAGTTAGAACTTAGAGTAATTTTAATCGATTTAGCAACTAGCTTAAGAAATCAATTGTTACCTGTTGCATCGCAAATTCTATCTTTAAGTGGAGAAATTCTATTTAACTTATTCCTATTAATACTTTCACTAAGTTACTTGTTCCCAATGTTTGATAATCTACCAAAGATATTTAAAAAGGTTTCGCCTTTGGATGATGAAGTTGATTCTTTGATCTTTGATAAATTAAGACAAACTACAAAGGGTGTACTAAAGGGAACTTTAATTGTTGCTATATTACAAGCAACTGCAGTATTAATTCCATTAATGTTAATGGGTGTAGGTGCACCAGTATTACTTTGGTTACTAATGGTATTACTATCTATTGTACCTATTGGATCAGGGCTTGTTTGGGCTCCAGTGGGAATAGCAATTATTATTGGTGGAATGACATCTGGGAATACAACTCAAATTATATTAGGCATTTTATTAATAATTTACAGTGCAATTATTATTAATGTTATAGACACTACGTTCAGACCTAGATTAATGAAAGGTGCCGTTAATATTCACCCACTAGCTGCAGTATTTAGTGTATTAGGTGGTATTGCATTATTTGGAGTGCTAGGTATTTTATACGGACCTGTATTGTTTGTACTATTTGTAACGCTTGTAGATATTTATAGAAAGAATTTTCTTTCTGGAAATCGGAATCATGAAATTACCACTGCTTAAAAATCTAATAAAACCAATTATAGTGGCGATTATTATTGGAGCATTGTTTGTAACTTATATGCTTTTAATTGGTATACCCAAAACTAGAGCTGCCGGTTACTACAAACTTGCAACTGACCAAGAAGGTCTTGGTGCATACGAAAGAGCTGACGAATACTACAAAAAAGCGATTGAAAATTTTGCTGAACCTTATATAGTACAAAGCTATCAGGAATTTCAGCTAGCAAGAAACAAGTAGTTTATATAAGAATCTCTGTTCTTACCTTCTAGTTGCAATTCAAGTACTTCTAAACACCCATTTTTTAATACCAAGTATAGTTTTTTATCTTGTTTTATAAACTTTAATTGCTCGCTCTGCTCTTTTAA
>CAYUKX010000049.1:2840-6153 GCA_964445405.1 uncultured Candidatus Saccharibacteria bacterium | reverse complement strand
ATAAACATTGCTGAACAGTACCAATTGCCACTTACCATACACTCAAGAGGTGCAGAAAGTGAGTGCCTTGATGTATTAACTGCCAGCACTAGTAAAACCAAAGGAATATTCCATTCATTTACCGGTACTTATGAGCAAGCGAGCAATATAATGGATTCAGGCAACGGACTTGGAGTAAACGGTATTTTCACCTTTAAAAACGCAAAAAACCTAAGAGAGGTGTATAAAAAGATAATTGGAAAGGTAGACAAAGAAGTTACACCTGATTTTTTCTATCAAAAGGGTATATTCTTTGAAACAGATTCGCCTTTTTTAGCCCCAGAGGGGAATAGAGGAGAAATTAACTATCCTGCAAACGTTGCAGAAATTTATAAGACATTTGTAAACTTTTTATCCTAATATTATGGAAAACAATAAATTTGATAATGAAATAGATGACTCTAGAAGTAGAAGTCAACCATCAACATTAGTGGCGGCCTATATTATTGCTGCCGTAGTTATTGGCGCAATAATGTTTGGCGTTTTTATATACCTAAAATAGGGTTACTAGTGATTTATTGGTGTAGTTAGTATAATTACTCACATATGGAAGAATCAAACAAAAAAATCAAGGTGGGCTATGTAATTCAAAGGTTTCACCCTTTTAAAGGTGGCGCCGAACAAAATATGTACGCCCTAGCCACAAGAATGGCAAAGCAGGGTCAGGATGTGACCGTTGTAACTACGAATGTAAAATTCAGAAGCGAAAGGCTGCCTTATTCCGAAACTCATAATGGAATGAAGATTGTAAGGAATTGGGCTTTGAATGAACAACTATATGCAGGATTTTACCCTGGTTTACTACCTTACCTATTAAATAATGAATTTGATGTAATACATTCTTCGGGTATTGGATTCTTCTGGAGAGAGATGTGTTTGATTGTAAAAAAAATAGTTTCTAGAAAAACTAAATTCATTGTTACTCCACATGGGCCATTTATGGCAGTAAATAATACAGAAGGTATTAGAGGGTTTGCAAAAAAAACGTACACTGCAATACTAAGAATGTTTATTCCTTGGCTTTATGATGTTGTAATAGCAGTTAATCCTAAACAAATTGAGTGGATGACAAAAGAATATGGAATTAATCCGAGTAAAATATTTATACTACCGAATGGTATTAATGCTGATTACTTAGAAACTACCATTCATGAACATACAAAAGAGGAAAAAATAATAATTACTTACCTAAACAGACACGAGTGGTATAAAGGAATTCATAATGTAATTGAAGCTATTCACAATATTAAAGAAAAAAATCTGACAGATAAAAGATTTGAATTTTGGATTATGGGTAGAGCTGGAAACTACACACCAAGGCTTACAGAAATGGTGGATGAATATAAATTAGAAGAATATGTGAAATTTGTATTTTCCCCTTCAGATGAAGAGCGAGATAGAATCTTTTACGAAGAATCACAAATAAATATATTACCAAGTAACTGGGAAGCTACAGGGATTACGCTTGTAGAAGCAATGGCAAAAGGCAATATTCTTATAACTACATTTCAGAACGAAGCAGCCGAAATAATAATAAAACAAGGTGAAAACGGGTATATATACAATTACACAGAAATAGACACACTTACAGAAATACTTGCTAACTTAATTAACGATTTTGAGTTAAGACAAAAGATAAGAAAAAATAATATAGAAGCTGCAAAAGACTTTACATGGGAAGCGATATTTCCTGAGTATCTATCTTTAGTGGAAAGTCTATCTGGTAAACAAACCCCTAAGTCAAATATTACTTCAGAAACAAAAGCGAATGTCTAAATTAATATTAGTAGGGTTACCTTTAGGTAATATAGAAGATATAACTCTACGAGTTTTATATTCGCTATTTAATGCACCATACATTGCAGCAGAAGATACACGAAACTACCTGAAAATTAAATCCATTGTAAAAGAAAGATATTCAAATACTTTTCCTGAAATTAATTTTGAAAATAAACCTGAATTAATAAGCTACAGAGAGCAGAACCATGAAAATGCATCTAAAAGAATTATTCAAATAATACAGAGTGGTTTTGATGTTTATTTAATGAGCGATGCTGGAATGCCTGCGATTTCAGATCCAGGTTTTAGATTAGTAGAAGAGTGTGTAAAAAACAATATTGAAATTGATGTTTTCCCATCTGCGACTGCTGTAGATACGGCATTAGTTTTATCCGGACTACCAACAGATAGATTCGCTTTCTTAGGTTTCTTGCCACGACAAGAATCAAAAATATTAAAAGCTATTGAAAGTTCAAAAGAATTCACAACAATATTTTACGAATCTCCCTATAGAGTAAGAAAAACATTAGAGATAATCGCCAAAAAGTATCCAGAAGCCCAAGTGGCACTATGCAATGATCTTACAAAAAAATTCCAAAAGATAATTAGAGGAACTATTCCAGAAAGTTTAAATGAACTTTCAAAGAAAGATATAAAAGGGGAGTGGGTTGTAGTTCTAAGGATTTAAATATACTATTGTAAAGATACTTCAATAATTAAGAGTGTTTTTACAAATGAAAAAGTTTGCTGTTTGCTTCAAAGGTGGCTTTGCCAAAGGCGCTGGATCAATTGGAATGGTAAGATTCTTACAAGAAGAGGGATTAAAACCAACAGTTTTCTCTGGATCAAGTGCCGGATCAATGATAAGTGCTGCGTATGCACTAGATATGCAGTGGGATGAAATACTCACGGGATTCAAAAGTACTAGAGTAATGGATTTAATAGACATAAGAAATATTCTTCAATTTAAATCTCTAATTTCAACAAGAAATTTAAAAAGAGCTCTTATAAAGTTTGGTGGTGAAGAAATAGCGGACCTTAAAATTGAAGATATGCCAAACCAATTTGTTGCACTTGCTTCTAATCTAAAAACAGAATCACTTGAATATATTACCGAAGGAAAGTTAATAAACGCACTAATGTATAGTAGTGGATACCCTGGTCTTATAGAAAAACCTAATAAATACCTAATTGACGGAGACATTCTCTTTGATTATTCAAACAACTTTTTTAAACATAAAGGTGCTGAAGTTGTTATAGGTTGTAGATTTGATTTAAATAAAAAACTATACAAGAGCACTAACCCAATTAAAGTATTTATTGATACATACAGATTAGTTCAGTACAAATTCTACAATCTAAGCAATGTTGCGCATAAAGCAGATTACGAGATAGTTTACGATGCATCAAAAGTTGGATTCACAGATTTGGAGCATTGCGATTATTTAGTAGATAAAGTTTACAATTACCTAAAAAAGCACAAAAAAGAATTCTA
>CAYUKX010000049.1:0-2740 GCA_964445405.1 uncultured Candidatus Saccharibacteria bacterium | reverse complement strand
ATTCCTCTTTTACCTCTTGTTGATTTTCTAGGTCAGCAATAGTTCTTGCGACTTTTAGTAATTTAAAATAACTTCTAGCAGAGAAATTAAATTTTTGATTTGCTTGCTTTAGTAGATTTCTAGCTTGATTAGAAATATTTATAAATTTATCGATGTCTTGCGAGGGTATTTGTGAATTGAGTTTGTAGTTAAGATTTTTATATCTCAAACTTTGAATTTGCCTTGCTTGTGTTACTCTTTTTTTTATTGAACTAGATAACTCATCTTTGCTAGCTTTCTCTAAGTCTGATAAATCTACTTTGTCTACCCAAACTTGCAAATCGAACCTATCCATTATTGGTCCAGAAATACGTTTTTTATAATCAGATATTTGCTTTGCACTACAGACACATTCTTTAATAGTGTCACCAAAATAGCCACACTTACATGGATTCATCGCTGCAAGTACTAAAAAATCAGCTGGGTATTCTACAGTACCTGTAGACCTTGAAATTGTTATTACCTTGTCTTCTAAAGGCTGCCTTAAGACTTCTATGGATCTACCTTCAAATTCTGGGAATTCATCGAGAAACAAAACACCTTTATTTGCTAAGGTAATTTCGCCAGGGCGTAAATGAATGCCGCCACCTGTAAGTGCAATATGCGATATTGTATGGTGTGGCGACCTGTACGGTCGCTTTACTAAAAATGGATTATCTTTATTTAATAACCCGGCAACACTATAAATTTTTGTTACTTCTAATGATTCATCTAAAGTCATTGGCGGTAATATTCCTTTAAATGCTTTTGCTAACATTGTTTTTCCCGATCCTGGTGTACCATTCAAAATACAGTTATGACCGCCTGCAGCTGCAATTTCCAGAGCTCGTTTTGCATGTGTTTGCCCCACAATAGAACTAAAATCAGTTGATTCTTCAGTAGGTATTAATATTTTTTGTGTGTTCACGAACTTGTGGATTGGCAATCCATTAAAATTTTCGATTACATCTTTAAGGTTTGTAGCAGAAAAAATGTTTATATCAGATACAACACTGGCTTCTTTAGCGTTATCAATTGGAATAAAAAAATCTGTAAAGCCTTTCTTTTTTGCTTCCATGATAATTGGTAATATTCCATTAACAGCTTTTAAATCTCCATTCAAAGAGAGTTCACCTAAGAATAATTTGTTATCTGTATTAAATATAACCTGTTCAGAAGCTAGCAAATAACCTACAGCTAAAGGTAAATCAAAACCTGAGCCACTTTTTATTAACTGCGCTGGAGCTAGATTTACAATTATTTGCATTGGTACAAAAGAGTACCCTGAGTTTTTGATTGCAGAAGGAATTCTTTCTTTTGCTTCTTGAATTGATTTATCGGCAAGGCCAATTATTGCAAAAAAGTTTGTACCTTTACGGTAGTCAACTTCAACATCAATTATTTCTACGTTGAGTCCTTTTAGAGAAGCAGTGTATAACTTAGATAGCATATTTTTTAATACAATATGCTTTATTGTATATCTATGCTCTTACAACTTTCTTACAGACTTAAAGAAGGCTCCCTATCTAAAGTATCAAAGTCTCTTGTATATACTAAGTTTTCAGGATTATGTTTAATATTATTTAAACCAATGTGGGCTACCTTTACATTAGCAACTAAACCAATCATTGCTGCATTATCACCAGTTAACTTTTTTGTATAAGGGTAGAGTGTTACAACGTTAAATTCTTTTGCAACATTTCTTAGTTCACTTCTTAGTCTTGCAGACGCTACAACGCCACCTCCTAACCATAATTGCTTAACACTATATTCTTTAAGGGTTTTTTTAAGCTTTACTTTTAATTGTTCGATGGCTGCAGCTTCGAAAAGCACGCATAAATCAATAATTTGTTCTTTTGTTAAATCCATATCTCCTTCAACTTCCTGAGAATGGCTTAGCGTATTACCACTTATAGATGTTACTAGCTGCTTAAATGCTGTTTTAAGGCCTGAATAACTCATATTTAAGTTCCCTGAGTTAACCATGGCAACAGGTAATTCATAAACAGATCCACTTTCTTTATTAGTAGTTTGAACTTTTACAGATAAATTATCTTTAATAATTTTGAATGAATAGTTTTTTCTATTTTCTTTAGCAAACTTTGTAATTATTGGACCAGCAGGGTAGCCAAAGCCTAAAATTCTTCCGCATTTATCGTAAGCTTCACCGCATGAATCATCTACAGTTTCTCCAATTTTTTTGTATTTACCAAATTCTTCTACGTATATTATTTCGGTGTGTCCACCAGAAATTAAAAACCCAAGGGCAGGGAATTGAACATTAATATTTTTTTGTTCTTTAGAATTAGGTAATGCTAAGGCCGATAACAAATGGCCTTCCATATGATTAATTGCCAAAAGTGGTTTACTAAATTCTGCAGCCAGTTGCTTTGCTTTTTTTAAGCCAACTTCTAGGGCAATTGCTAGTCCTGGACCGTAGGTAACTGAAACAGTATCTATTTGTTTTATAGTTAGTCCAGCTTTTTTTAAAGCTTGATTTACAACATTATCAATTCTTTGTGAGTGGGCTAATTTTGCTAGAGAAGGAACAACACCTCCAAATTTTTTATGATATTCCATTTGAGAGGGCATAATACTAGATAGAATAGTACTACCTTTTACTACTGCAACAGAGGTCTCGTCACAAGATGTATCTATTGCTAATGTTGTTATTGAATCTAGATTTTGCATTCAAAGATTATACCCTATAGCATTACTTTAG
>CAYUKX010000048.1:3646-6410 GCA_964445405.1 uncultured Candidatus Saccharibacteria bacterium | reverse complement strand
GAGGTAATATTATTGATGCAAAAAAAGTTGCAGAGAGCTTTGGTTCAGATGCAATAAGATTTTATATAACCTCAATACTACCCGAAAACAAGGAAGGTAATTGGGATTGGAATGACTTTAAAAATACAGTTAACTCTGAATTAGGAGGTAACATAGGTAATTTTATACATCGAGTTTTAACGTTCTATAGAAATAAACTTAATTCACAAATTTTTAATTTTGAAACAGACTCAGAAGTCGAATTAAAAATCACTTCTGCATTTACTTCTGTAGGTAATTATATTGAAAATGGTCATTTTATTGCCGCTTTAAACGAGGTTAAAAAGCTCTCTACGTTCGGCAATCAGTACTTTGACCATAGTAAGCCTTGGGAGGTCCTAAAAACAGACGAGCATGCAGCTCAGGTGGTTATTTTTAACTGTATTCAGTTGGTTAATGCAATTCGAATACTAATTAATCCATTTATACCTAATGCAAGCAATAAGCTTAGTTCAAACTTAGGTTTAGAAAATGTTGTACCCGAACTTAATAAGGACCAATTTTCCTTTACTAAACTTGATTTGCAGAGCATTAAACTAGTCGAAAACTTGCTACCATTATTCAAGAAAATAGAAGATGAAGATATAACAGCCTATAATGCTTAGCTGAAAGCTTCATTGTAATTTGGTTGATATCACCTACCATAATCTTTATTATGTTGTAGATGACTAATTTTCTATGAATTTAAGAGTACAAAAAGCGCTAATTAACGACATAAATTTCAGATTTTTTGGAGTTGATTTAAAGAAGTTATACTATTCTTCTGGAACACTTATAGCTAATAAACTTACAGAGCTAAACGGAGAGCAAAAAAGCTACACGTTTGTATGTGGTCTTGCGGGTAATGCAGCAGATGGAATTGCTACAGCTATTGAATTGGCTAAACGAAAGGTAGAAGTAACCGTTTACGTTGTAGGTAGAGTTAATTATTCACATTCAGGTATTTTTAAAGACTTGTTTGTTGAACTAGATGAATTAAAGCCTTTGTATAAAAATCTTCATGTAAAGCAGGAATGCTATGCGGAAGACATTCAGCAATCTGACATTACAGTTGAATGTTTAGTAGGTACAGGAATAGAAGGCCTTAAACTTAATAAACGATTCCATGATTGTATAAGTAGAATTTCACACTTCAAATCAAAAATTATTGCTATTGATATTCCAGCGCCATCTTATAACCCCGATTTAGTAATCTCTTTAAATTATCCAAAAACTGATACTGCAATTACTATAGAAATCCCTGAAACCAAAGATGCATCTTATTTATGCGGCCCTGGAGAAGTAAAGTTTTTATTTAATTCTAAACAAAAGACACACAAAGCTAAGAATGGCAAAATACTTTATATATCATCTACAGAAAGAAAAGATGAGTTCGAAGGAATATCTAATGCTGCTAAGGCGTATTCATGTGATTTAAACATTTATAATTTTAATAGCAACTTAAATTCAGTAAAAGGTCTAGATTTTATTACAGATCTTGAGATTGAAAAATATTATAACGAAGCAGATGCAATAGTAATTGGAACAATAGATGAGAATTCCTTAATAAATAGGAATTTAATAAAGTATCTAATTAGCCTAAACAAAGAAAAAAAGATTGTAGCGATGTGGCACATTACTGAGATACTAAATACTTTTAAGGACCTTGAAAGCTTAAAAGAAGGTATATTAATATTAAACCGATCTACAATTGATGCTGCACTTAAAGATTATGGAATTGGAGAGCGTAGTTTATCTCAGGTTACACAAACAAATATATTCTTTGGTGGTTTTCAGAATGCGTTATATTCAAATGATGGCGAATATAAAGTTAATGTTAATCCTAAACTAACTAAAGAAGATTCTGCAAAAGTTTTAGCGAATATATGTGCAGTACTTTTAACTAAAAACGATGCATGGTTAACACTAAGATCATCTGTATTCTTATTCGAAGTAGCAACAAAGTTAACATTAGAAAATAAGAACACTGTTGAAGAGAACCTGCGAGATGCTATAAATTTGTGTAAAGAGTTTTAGCTTCAGCGTTTAATGCTTCCATTTCCTTTATAAATAATGCAACAGCTTCTGCTATAGGTTTATCAATAATACCTCCACCCGCATTTCTATGACCATTAGCAACAAAGCCTACTCTTCTTAAAACAGACATAACTTCTATTGTACTAAGAGCTGAACAACGCCAGCTAACTCTAGTTTTACCATCGTCCTTCCCTTCTTTGAATATAAGTCCATAAGGGTAGCCATCTACCATATGTAAAAATATATTTTCGTAATACTTACTTAAACTATTGTTTTCCCAATTTTTACCAAAATTTTCGAGTAAGGTTTCTCTAACCTTATTGTCAATCGCTAGCACTGTAGACTGAGCGTCTTGGTAATAGGTTGTGTTTTGAATAGCCCATGCTGAAAAATCCATTGTTTCCTTTGCAACAGTAAATTCAACTGCTTTATGGTGATCTACACCTTTATCAAGTAGCATTTGAGCATAGCTGAACGTGTCTTTATAGATTTCGAATTTAAATACCCCTGTATCCCCTGTTAAAGACATATAGAGCCATGTAGCTACCTCTGTTGTTAGCTCTAAATTAGAATCTTTAATAAATAGGTCAAAAAATATTTTACTTGTGCATGAATCTTTGTGCCTAATTGTTTGATCCGGAATATATTCACCAATTGGTCCACTTTCGTGATGGTCAATGCTCCATAAATTCTCTTTTTTAATAAGAGG
>CAYUKX010000048.1:0-3546 GCA_964445405.1 uncultured Candidatus Saccharibacteria bacterium | reverse complement strand
ATAATTAGTATATTGTGCGACTGTGATATTTTTAAATCAAGTGCTTGAGCTTTTAGTTTTAAATCATCCATTTATTCGACTGTAATTGTTTTCTCTTTTGTATAAGATTTCCCGTCAAAGAAGACTGTTACTTTTATAGTAGTTTGTCCTGCTGAAAGTTTTTTAATTATAACACTTGGGTTTGTGTAGCTTTTACCAACTTCGTCATCTGTTGAAACTGTTGTCCCGTTACTGATAGTCCAGTATATATTAAACTTATTTAAATCATTTGCACCCCAAGCAATTCCACCTAATACTGGTGTTACACTAATTCTGTATTCTCTTGATGTGTTGCCTGTTAATTCTGCATTAATGCTTAAAATAACTTCTACGTCAGCATTAGTTTGCTCAACTTGCACTGGCTGATTGCTAGAATAATATACTAAGCCAAAGGTTCCTACTGCAAAAGTGCTCATGACTATAACTGCCAAAGGTTTACCTAAAAAGCCATATCTAGGCTTTAAATTACTAATTTGCTTTTGTTGATTAATAACTATAACTACTAATAGAACAATAATAATTATTAATACTATTCCTATTATTGTTATGTAGCTACTAATATCTGACTGCATTTAAATTGAGTAATGTGTACTTTTTTCAGTATAGCTCAAAAAGATAAAAGATAAAATTCTATTTATTTACCTTTTAGTTTCTTTACCTCTTTATCTGTTAAGTGTCTCCATTGACCGACTTTTACACCCTCTTTGGTTAAATCTGCGAATCTTACTCTATCAAGTCTTGTTACAACATAACCTACATGCTCAAATATTCTTCTAACTATTCTATTTCTGCCGCTATGTAATTCAATTGAAACAAGTGCTTTATTACTTTTATCTATGTAAGTAAGCTTATCGGGTGCAATTGTACAATCTTCAAGCCTAACACCTTCTAAAATCTTTTTATAATGAGCTTCAGTTAAAGGTTTATTTAATGTAGCTACGTAAGTCTTTCTAACTTCGAATTTGGGATGAGCTAACCTTTGTGTTAAATCTCCATCGTTTGTAAGTAATAGCACGCCTGTGGTTTCGTAATCTAGCCTACCAATTGGGTAAACTTTATCCTTTGTGGCCTTTTTTACTAAATCTGTTACCTTTTTTCGCTTTTCAGGATCGTTAGTTGTAGTAATTACATTAACGGGTTTGTTTAATAATAGATATACAAACTCCGTTTTTGGAAAAACTGTGCTTCCATTTACGGCAACTCTATCATTTAAACTTACTCTTATGCCTGGTTCAATAATCTTGATACCGTTTACTGTTACTCTGCCTTTCTTTACTAATTCTGCTGCATCTCTTCTGGAGCAGTATCCTGAGTGTGATATAAATTTATTTAAAGGCATACCTTCTTGTTTCTCCTCTTCTATTTCTACTTCTGGTTGTATTTTTCTCATAATTTGAATGCCTGCTTATAGTCAACTAATATTTTATAACTCATAGATGTTAATTTATCTGGATCCTGCAGAATATCATCAAGTTTTGTAAAAACAATTGATTTACCTTCGTGTAGAACTAACTTTCTGTCGTCTACGTCTCTTATAATATAAATATGAACTTCTCTATTTCTGTAGTCTACCTCTGGGCCAATTTTATATGATTTAAAGACTTCTACTTGGGCTCCTTTATAAATATATTCAAGTTCTTCGAATAATTCACGCCTTAAGCCACTCCATTTAGTTTCGTTAAGCTTTAATGTGCCACCAAAGAGGCTGATTTTACCTGGATTTTTAATCTCAGGATTATCATCTCGTTGTTGTAATATTAGCTCGTTATACTTGGATATTAGTATTGCTCCTACTCCAACGGTTGTTTCTTCAGTTTCAATCATAATAAAAAATGGAGATAAGGAGAATCGAACTCCTGCCCCACCCATGCCATGGGTGTATTCTACCGCTAAACTATATCCCCTTAAAAAATATTAAAGTGATTATAAGGCTTTTTGCTACTTAGTTATAGTGGCTTATTTAAGGGCTAAAGATCTAACAAAATCCTCAAATTTAGAAACAGCTGACTTATTGTCTTCGGAGGATGCAAATGGTAGAACTCCAGAACCTACACAAATTCCATTTTGAGCACATCCATGAATTTGAACTACAAGAGTCTGATCCGTAACAATTTCACCTTTTTCATCTACAACGTTAAGGTTAGAGTATTTTAAAGTTATAGTACCTAGAGACGATTCAATGTCTTTAGAATCTACACTAGAGGTATTAATTTGCGCATCTGCAATAGGCTCAAAGGGCGTAGATAAATAGTATGTATCTTTAGAATCTGTAATAAAACCAATAATACAGGTTGAACCGTCAGTATTAGTATCACTACAGGTAATTCCTGAAAATGACTTAGTTTCCATTATTGTATTTACTAAGTAATTTTCATTAAATGATATTGTAGAATTAGCAAGTTTTATCTGCTTTAAATTGTCTACAGGTATTACTCTTATCCCTGCAGCCTCGGAAGTTTGAGGGTAATTCAAATCACCTGTCGTGTTGTTAACTGTATCAGTTTGATTTTGCTGTGTAAGAAGATATACAACACCAGTAATTACAATAATTAAAATTAATAGTGGTGGTATAAATCTTTTGATTTTTATTAATGTTTTATTCATAGTTTTAGTATATTTAATTTAGCCTATCATGTAAATAAAAACTTAGTGATATACTTAATTATATGGAAATATTCACAATTGTAGAAGCAAATTTGCAAGACTTTGATGGCGTAAAAAACTTAATGCTTAAAGCTCTTCAAACTGATCCACTCGCATTTAGCTCCGATTATTCTGATTACGCAAATAACAGTAATATTTGGTGGCAAAATTATTTATACAACTACTTAATGCAAAATAATGCAAAATTATTTGTTGCTAAAGTGAATTCAGAAATAAAAGCAATGGTAGGTATTTTATTAGATCCAAAAAATCGAAGAAAACATGTAGGTTCAGTCGTGTGGTTTTATGTAGAACCTGAATCAAGGGCAATAGGTATTGGTAATAAACTTTTTAATACATTAATTGAGTATGCAAGATCGTTAGGCTCAATAAAAAAACTTACTCTATTAGTAAATGCTCCCCAACAAAAAGCACAGGAAATATATAATAAATTCGGATTTAAAGTTGTAGGTACATTAAAAGGTGAGTTGTTAGTAAATAATCAATTCATAGATGAGTATATTATGGAGCTGTTTTTATGAATAAAACAATTGGGGATAGATTAAAAGAAAAAAGACTAACACTTGGTTTATCAATTGAAAAAGTATCAAGTGAACTTAAAATAAGACCTGAATTTATAAAAGCGCTTGAGCGCAACGACTTTACAGTCTTTGCATCTGATATTTATGCAAAGGGATTTATTAAAAACTACTCTAAATATTTAGAATTAGATTCAGAAAACTTTACTGCAGTTTACCGAAGAGATATCCAAGGTAAAAAACTTAATGTTAATAAGTCACCACAGATAAACAATGCAGAACCTATCAAAAAAACTCTGTTTTTAACCAGACAAAAGTTCAAGTA
>CAYUKX010000047.1:0-6425 GCA_964445405.1 uncultured Candidatus Saccharibacteria bacterium | reverse complement strand
AAAAAAAGTGTACGTTTTGTAATAATTAGTCATGTACTAGAACATTTACCTAGCCTAGAAATTGCAAAAGCTACTGTTAAACAAGCATGCAATTTAGCAACTGATTTTGTATTTATTCAAGGACCATACTACGATGGTGATGAATATTTAAAGAAGCTTGGATTAAAATTCTTTTGGTCTGACTGGAAGGCTCACACTTGCCATTTTAAAGTAAAGGATATGCGAGATACTTTAAGTGAATTGAATATTACAGATTATAAAATATTCATGAATAAGAATGTTGATGATTCAATGTCACCATTTATTCATCCACTAAATTCACCATGGAATCAACATGATTATGACAGTTCTGTACACCCACCTAAACATTTGATTACATTTGAAAAAAAATTGTATAGAGAATTTGTATGTTATATTAAATTACGACCAGATGTAGAAAACTGGGATAAAATAATCAAAGCAAGAAAAGGCGTAATTGAAGAGCATGAAGAATAAAATTGCAATATATACTTCAATCTTTGGAAATAAAGATAACCTAAAAGAACAAATTAAATTTGATAATGTAGATTACTATTGCTTTACCGATAACAAAGAGCTTAAAACAAATACCTTCACTATCAAATACGTTCCTGCCACTTCAGTCGATTCAGTACGTAGTGCAAAAATATTTAAAATTCTTCCCCATATTTTTTTAAAGGATTATGAATATACTATTTGGATTGATGGCAACATAATCATTACATCAAGATTCTTAGAATTACTTGAATATCTAAAAGAAGGGGACATGGCATTATACAAACACCCCGACAGAGATTGCGTATATCAAGAAGCAGCAGCATGTGTAAAAAGGAACAAAGATAACCATTTAACTATAAAAATGCAAATTAAGCAGTACCATAAGGAAGGTTACCCTCAACATAATGGACTTAATACCGCAGGAGTTATTTTAAGAAGGAATAGTTCAGAAAACGTGCAGAAAATTAATATGGCATGGTGGGAAGAGATTAAAAACCACAGCAGAAGGGATCAGTTAAGTTTTAATTATGTACTTTGGAAGAATAAGTTAAACATTGTAACAATTGACCTACCTTACGAACATGGCAATTTATTCTTTAAAATTCTTAAACACAGTTTTGGTAATGCAACGTACATCCCTCCACAAAGAACAAATGCACAAATGATTGAAGATGAAACTAAAGCGAATCAATTAATAATTAATGCAGGATTAAAAAAGAAAGTAATTTACACTGCAATATTCGGTAAGATTGACGACTTAATCGAACCTGAAGGTGATTATCATGATTTTGACTTTATTTGTTTTACAGATAGAACAAACTTAAAATCCAAAAAATATAAAATTGTAAATGTAAAAAGATTCCATAAAGACCCTACACTTGATGCAAGAATGTATAAATTATTGCCGCATATATTCTTACCACAGTATGAATATTCAGTTTGGATTGATGGTCGAGTTGTTATAAAGAAAAGAGATTTAAGCCCACTGCTGGACTACTTAAATAATGCAAATTTTGCTGTATTCCCACATATGCATAGAAACTGTATTTATGAAGAAGCAAAAGCGTGTGTATATAGAGGGAAGGATAAGCCCTACGCTATTTTGAACCAAATAACCCAATATAATAAAGAGAAGTACCCACTAAACAATGGAGGGGTAGAAACAGGTGTACTTATTAGAAGGCATATGCAAAAGGATGTAATCGACTTACAAAACTTCTGGTGGAATGAAATACTTAAATACTCTAAACGAGATCAGATCAGTTTTAATTATTCTGCATGGAGGAAAAACTTTAAATTTAATTACATAGATGGTCATGTATGGGATAACAAGTTTTTTGTTGTATTAGACAAACATGTTGCAGATGCAAGAAGATTAGCTCCTGCCCAGTAGCTTTTTAACTTTTTTCCACATTGGAGATTTTCTGAAAAATTTTCTAACTTTCTTTTTGCCTTTATTAAATTCTATCCAAAGTTTTAGTGTAAACCTATTATGCTCAATCACCCTTACAATATAAGCTTTTGCAGATTTGAGGACATTTTTCTTCATAAAATGCTTTACCATTGTTGGCGAATAAAAAGGCGTTGTAATCTTTTTTAACGAATAGTCTTTTAAAGTCGCGGTAATAAAGTCAGGAATTAAATTAATATCCTTATACAGAATTAAAGATTGTTCCCTTTCTGTTTTTAGCTCAATGGGATTTTTGGAAACACCTTTTGCAAGTAAGCTTAGTTCCTCTAACCGGTAATTCTTATCAATAAAAAATTTATCAGATACCTCAATTATTTTTTGAGGGTTTTCAATGTATCCTAGGAAATGTATTTTGCTAAAGATTTTTTGTAATCTTTCTTTTGACTTAATCGAGTATGGACCTTCTATCACCAATGTATCAGTCTTGGGTTTTAAATTAGCCAATTGGATTAATTGTTCTACGTTGCGATTATTGCGTAAATCTGCTGATAGTAACGAGAAGTTTTTATTTACTAAATCGGAATTTTTTGTGAAGAATTTTAAAATATTACTAATTTCGGCAAGTGGGCTAACCCTTATAAAATCAAGTAATTCCGGAACCATGAAAGGATATCTTTCTTTTAGTATCGATGAATTCTTCTTTTTTAATTCAAGCTTAGCTTCACTTGTAAAAGATCTAGAGCCTAAATGCTTTACAAAAGAATTTCCCACTAAAATATTTATGTACCCTTTATCCCTTATCCTAAAACAAAATTCGTTTTCCTCACCATAGCCTTTCCCAAATTCTTTTTCATTTAACAATCCAATTTCGTCAATTACTTTACGTTTAATATACATACAAAACCCGTGAGCACTGTGCACCTCGATTCTTTTTTGGGAAACATATTTATTGAAGATGGTAGCAATTAGATCTACATCAATATTTTGGTTATGTTTGATTGAGGGTATAGACAAGTCTTCTGTGCTATTTGAAAGTGGACTTGCAGTCATTATCTTGTTGTCGGAATAAATAGCTTTTTGTAAATTCTCTAACCAAAATGGTCCTGGAATTGTATCTGTATTTAGTAAAACAACATCGTTCACAGAATTCTGCATACCAACATTACAAGTATGCACAAACCCATAGTTAACATCATTTTCAATAATCTTAACTAAAGTATCGTTACTAAAAACATTTCTAATTTGACTGTTAAGTGCTTCATCTGGCCCTTTATCCATTACAACAATAATATTCTGTAAGCTATCGGTTTTATGTGCTTTTATACTCTTTATACATTCGAATATGTTCGAATCGTTGTAGAAAGGTAGAATTATGTCTACTTTTGGGAAAGTATCTAGAACTAAATCTTCAGTAAAACTCTCAAGTCTTTTAAATGTAAATGTGTTTTTTAGTTTGGAATCAATTAAATTAAACAGGTTATTATAATTATCAAAGATCAGCCCTGCGCTACTCTCTACTAGGTTTTTATAATGCTCATGATCAAAGTAACCTTTATACTTTGTATTTTCATCTAATGATTCGTTAATAAACCAGATATGTGGCTTATTTATTAATGTACTTGCAATTGCTCCTGAATTCGAAAGCATTGAAATTGATAATATTAAATCAACATTCCATTCTGCAAACTGATTTGCAATAGGAACAGTAAATTTAAAAGTTTCTTCTGTATGATTTGCTGCCGAGAATGATTTTGAGTACGCAGGGTAAATCCAATGATTTGCATGAAGGGTCTTATAGTCAATATTTAGTTTATCTAGTTCATTAGAATAGTGGCCATTACTGCCAGCTAACAAGACCTTAACTTTAATATTTTTTTTGCTAAACACTTCAATAAACTTTCTTAATGTTTTTATTGTAATGCTTGATTCACCGTCAGTAGGACAAAATATTCCTATTGTCATTTTAAGGATTTAAATTTCTAAATAAAGGGATTCCACCTTCTGTTGGGACGTAAATTGTGTTTGAATTATCTTTAAGTGATTGAATATATAAATATTCTAAATACTCATCAGTTAGGGTTTCAGATATAAGTTTTTGTGCATCTTTTTTTTGCAACGCAGATAGCTTCTGTTCAATGCTTTGAGTTAATTCATCAGATAAGCTAATTTTTTTAATTAGTAAGTCATCTAAACTAAAACCTTTATTTTCTAGTTCAGATTCTAAGGCTTCACGTAATTTATTCTCAACTTCGGTTCTTGCATTGGCGTAAATATCTACTACAGAATATTTAGATATTATGTCTCTAATTGTTCCAGTTATTGTTGGTCTTATAATTTTTGACTCATATTCAATTCCTAATTCTCTTACAACCCTTGGTGCATTTTCAGCAGGTAATCTATACAATACCGTCAGTTCTAGTTTAACCACAGCACCATCTTGTGATCTTACTTCTATTGAATCATCTCCAGATACCTGACCTTCGGTATTAAGTGAAGAGAATGTATACGATTCAGTTCTGGTGGACATATAACTAATTGTTGAGAATGGATTTTTTAAGACTAATCCTGGTTTTAAAAAGTTATCGGAGACTTCACCGAATGTATTTACAACACCTACTTGTCCTGTATTAACTACAGTTACAAAAAGTGGAACTATTAATATTACAAAAACACTAATACTTACAATATATAAAATAACTTTATTTTTTTTGGATAGTTGATTCATAAACAAATTATAACTTAGAAACTATTACTGTTTTAACTTTAACTCTTCGATATTTCTTAATGCATCTTCGTAACGTGTTAACGCTTTATCAGGTGCCCCATCAAATTTAACAATTCCTCGATTTAGCCATAAACATCTAGTGCAATATTTTGCAATGGAACCTAAACCATGTGTCACATATAGAATAGTTTTCTTCTTCTCTATTAATTCTAATATCGATGCTAGCGATTTTTTTCTAAATTCTGCATCGCCCACCGACATAATCTCATCTAGAAGGTATATATCTCCATCTGTCTGAATAGCAATCGAGAACCCTAATCTAACCTTCATTCCACTTGAGTAGTTTTTAACAGGAGTCTTCATAAAACCGTCTAATCCGGAATACTCTACAATTTCGTCATATTTTTGTTTGATATGTTCATTGGTCATACCCAATAAGGTTCCATTCAGATATATGTTCTCTTCACCTGATAGCTCTGGATTAAAACCAACGCCTAATTCTAAGAAAGGAATAATTCTTCCATTGACCGTAACTTTTCCAGAAGTTGGACTATAAATATCTGCGATTATTTTTAGTAATGTACTTTTTCCACTACCATTTTTACCTATGATTCCAACAAACTCACCTTTATCAATTGAGAAGTTTACATCTGTTAATACATTAAACATCTTTGATTTGTTTTGATTTAATGCTGAGACAATATAAGACTTTAAAGTCTCTTTTTTATCTTCGGCTATCCAAAAAGTCTTAGATAAATTTTCTACTTGAATCATTGCTGTGTTTTCGTCTGAATTCATATTTTAAAAATATTCTGCTATTTTTTTAACTTGAGCATTAAAGAAGATGTTACCTAAGTAGCAAACTACAAGCCCTAATACTAAGTATATTAAGATTGTAGAATATTGCACATCAGCATAAATGTTAAAGCTTGCTCTTACTTGATTAATAAAGACACCAACAGGATTCAATGCCATAAAGCTTGAACCACCAGCTAAATTATCTTTTCCTGCTACAAAGAAAATTGGAGTTGCCCAATAAAATAAAAATAATGCTAATTCTATTATATTCTTTAAGTCTCTAAATCTGATTGTAAATACCGATGTAAAGAAAGATATTCCAAGTCCCCATATGAAAGCTGTAATACTTACTAATACAAAATACAGTATTCCAAGAGGAGAAATTTGAATTCCTGCCCCAACAGCTAAAATAATTATTAATAAAGTATTTATAAATAGATTTATAACTGCATTTGCCAAAGAACTTAATAAGGCAATTTCTTTAGGGAAACTTACTTTTAGTATTATATTTGATTTGTCCAGTAAAGCCATCTGCCCAAATGTAATCATTTCGGAAATGAATCCATAAAAGACAATTCCAATAAGTAAATATAATCCATAATTTTCTATTGGAGCTTTACCTGCATTTACCCTTATGTAATATAGTACTAAAAACGTTGCATAAGGTTTTATTAATACCCACAAAATACCAAGTACTGAATTCTGGTATCTCATTTTAAAATTAGCCTTTATAAGGTTAATCAATAAATCTCTTTTTGAAATTGCACTGTTACGCATTTTTATAAATCTAATTGTGTTCTAGGAAACAATCTTATCTTATTTATGAAATATTGTCATGTGTATTACCCAATGAGTATGTAAGGAAAGAGTATTTTAGTATAATACATTCAAGCAGACGTGGCGGAAATGGTATACGCGCAACGTTGAGGTCGTTGTCCAAGCAATTGGGTGCAGGTTCAAGTCCTGTCGTCTGCA
>CAYUKX010000046.1:0-6437 GCA_964445405.1 uncultured Candidatus Saccharibacteria bacterium | reverse complement strand
TTTCTGAATCTAAATTTTTATAAAGTAACTTTAACTCATGAGACTCTAATCTAGATTTATTAAAACTTTCTTGAAACCCAAACAACTCTTCATATTGTAAAACTAAAGCTAAATCCTTAATGATTGTCCAATATCTATAAAAATCAAAATTCTGCCTATTCCATGATTTATAAAATCCTACAAGAAAACCTGTATATTTAGCGAACCACATACTAGTTGTTTCAGTTTGTATCAAAGTAGGAGGTAGAATTGTCGAGCTGTCTTTTAAAATTACATCTCTCTCGAAAATAGTAGTTACTACAGGATTAAAATCAGACATATATGCCAAATTAGGAACAATAGTTAAATCAATCTTCTGAAATGGCCTAAAATCTTTTAAGTAAATAATCTGGCTAATAATATTTGGCCTCTCATCAAAAAATGGTGAATAACCAATAATTGGTGAAATTTTCTCAATTGAATTCTTAAAACTTTTCGAAGTTTGCACCATATCTGTAGAGCAAACCATCAGGTCTATATCTGAATATTTATCAGCAGTTTTCTCCTTGTTAGATCCAAATACAGAAATTGAGTAGACCTCAGGAAGTTCTTTAAAGACTTTAACTAAGCTATCTAATAAGTTAATGCTATCTTTCATATATTAAAACTTCAGTTTATTACGTATTTTGTAGGCCAGCTTGATTAAGTTATAAAGTTTTGAATCTATAACAATATCTACTGTATCGGCAAATTCAATTATATCTCCGCCAAATCCAGCTTTAAATCTTGAGTATCCATCGCTTAAGTCCTGTTTAATTCCGAATAAATCTAGAACTTTATATCCATTCTTTTTGCCATATCCTATTAACTCCCACACTAATGCATATGGAGCCATTAGATTTTTATATTCTTCGGAAGATCCACCATAAACATAAGTTAATGTATTGTCGTATGCAATAATAAACCAACTTGCTAGAGCGATACCTTCGTAATAAGCAGTTGCAATAAAAGCTTTATCTTTAAAATTCTTCCAGACAGTTTTTAAATAATGCTCACTTCTTCCTGAGTATTTTTGTCTTTGAAGCGTTTTTAAGTATAGGTCAATAAACAAGTCCAATTCTGAATCTTTATTCGAAATAGATACCTTTACGCCTTTTTTTTGAGCTAATTTTAAGTTGTATCTAGACTTTTGCTTCATGCTAGCTAACAACTCATCTTCAGACTTTGTTAAGTCCATGTAAACAGTGTTCTGCAAATGTATAGGTAAGCCATTGGTCACTTTTAAATTTCTCTTTTCTAGAAAGGTTTTTGAATCTAGTTCACTTTTTAAATTTTCAGGATCTATAGTTACAAAAATACACCCTGCATCTTTTGCTGACCTTAGTAGAGAGGGATAATCTAATTTATTTAAATCAACTCTTGGCATGTAGCCAATATATTTATTTATAAATGGTAATTTTGTTGTATGAAAAAAATAATGACCAATAGGGTAGCATTTATTGCCTAGTTCAGTTTTTGTATCAAACCATTGTTGGCTTTGTAAAAAGTTCATTTTGTATATAAGTCTATTTTAAATACGTCGATTTCTGGGCTCTCATATGAATGATTATTTCGAATAGCATCAATAACTGCGTTTAGATTCTTCTCGGGACAAATCATTTCAATTTTAAACTCTGATTCCCTGCTCATTTTACCTACTGTACCAATCAATGGCTTTGCACCATCCAGAGGAAACCAATTACCTTCACCTTTAGTAATCCAACAAGTATGCGAGTAATTTCCCATATTACCAGCGCCTGCTTTAGCCATTTCATCGATTATTATATCCAATAAATTTTCAGGAACGAATGTTATAACTTTGTACATAAAATTTGATTCTAAAATTTACCTGTGGATCCAAAACCACCTGTACCTCTTTGAGTTTCTGTTAGTTCATCAACTACTTCAAAGTCAGCCTGTACAACAGGCATGAGTAATACTTGACCAATTCTTTCTCCTTTTTCAATTACAGCATCTTCTGTTCCTAAATTTCGTAAAGACATTAATATTTCACCACGATAATCTGAATCAATTATTCCAACAGAATTAGGAACATCAAGATGTTTTTTTAGCACAAATGAACTTCGTGGAGCAAGCAATACAAAATATCCTTGGGGACATTCAATACTCAAACCTGTCCTAACTAAAAAGCTTTCATTTGGTTTTATTATAACTTCTTCTACTGCTATTACATCACAACCTGCAGCTCCTTCAGTCTTGTATTCAGGAATTATTGCATCTGCATGTACTTTTTTAATATTAACCTTCATATTAGTATCTATCTTTTCTATAAATATAAGTTTCCATTAATCTTTGCAATTTATAATTTGAATTAACAGGAATATCTAAACCACCTACATAATCGATTTCTTTTCCTCCAAATCTTTTTTTAAAGTCGCTTACACCTTGCATTCCGTTATTTACTGATTTACCTTCGGGAACAATTCCCCACATATTGTAAGTGCTAAAGCCATTGTTTTTTAAATCTTTTATAACTTCCCAGTGCAATAAATAAGATGCTCCATATTTTTGCAATTCTTTATTGTTTAGCGAACCACCATGTGAGTAGTAGCCTGTATTGTTGTAAGTATTTATTAATGCTCCAGAAATATATTGTCCATTAAGTTTTGCTAAATACAAATTAAACATTGAACCAATATTTTCAAATTGCTTAATAAAATATTCCTTAGAGAAGCTAGCAAAATCGTGACGTTGAGTAGTAGATGTAAGTATTTTGTAAAATTCTTCTACCTGTTCTAATGAACTTGCTTTTTCCACAATAATTCCTGCTTTTGCAGAGTTTCGAATATTGTACCTTGCTACCTTTTTCATTTCCCCAAGTAATTGCTCTTCGTCTTTTTGAATATCTATTTGCCAAACATATTTTGCCTGTGTTGGAGCCATTGATTGTATAAATCCAACCGATTTTAATGTTGGCATGTTTTCTGCTAAAACTAATGGATCGCTTCTAAAACAATTTAAATTACGCTCAGTTGCAAATTTAAATTCCCAGTTTTTAATTTCGTTAAAAAAGTCAGCTAGTATATTGCCACCTAAATTTATTTTAGATAAACCAAATACTGGTCCGTAAGGCGAGTATGCATACTTAGCAATTTTTCTTCTAAATATCTCAATGTAAAAGTTACCAATAAATTCACCATTGTATTGAATTAAATACATTTCAACTTCCTTACCTAAAGATTTTTGAAAGTTAATCCAATTAATAGATGTTAAAAAAGTAGCATTTGTAGCTTGATTTACAGATTCCCAAGCTTGAGAATGGGAATCTTCGTATTTTATAAATGAGATATTTAAAGACATATGTTCAGTTTAATTAAAAGTAAGGCAGGTAACAACCTGCCTTAAGTATTATTTTTTTTGCTTTAGCTTAGTTTAATAACGAGCCAAAGTCTTATATGTCTCTTCTTAGAGGCATTAAAATGTGAATGTATTTACTATCAGCTTTGTCTTTGAAAATGGAAGCGCTTAATGCACCTTTTGTTTCAAATCTTAAAGTTTCCCCTTTTATATGATTTACTAAATCTTGTAAGTATCTTAAGTTGTATGCAGAATTTAAATCGCCTGAACCATCAACTGCAGTTACTTCAATTACAGTTTCGTTTTCTCCAACTTCTGCAACAGATGATCTTAATTTAATAGCATTACTTTCAATATCAAAATCAAATAGAGTTTTGCTTGATAAATTTGATCTTGCAAAAGTATTTACAACTTTAATACCTTCTTCTAGGTCACTTCGTTTTACTTCGAATGTATAGGCAAATGAATCTGGCATTATTCTTTTGTAATCAGGGTAAGGTCCTTCAATTAATCTTAAGCTAATTTCTACTTCATCAAACTTAAATATAATTTGAGATTTGTTTTCTGTAATGTAAACGTTAACTGTATCTACATCGGAATAGTCTTGTAATATTTTTACCACTTCAGCCATGTATCTTGCTGGAACAATAATCTGACTAGTTGCTAAATCTTTTTTTAAGTTAGTAATTTTTGCACTTCTTTTAGAAAGTCTGAATCCATCTAAGCCAATAAAAGCAATTTCTTCATCGCTTTCGCCTAATTCGAATAACACTCCGGTTTGTTGAATTTTGCCAGCACTGTAGTCAGTTGAACAAGCAAATAAAACTTTATCCATTGAAATTATTAATTCAGAAGAAGAGATTGTAAATAATGGTTCTTCTGGTGTTGCAGGTAATGGAGGAAATTCATTACTCGGAATAGTTGAAAAGTTTGCTTTAGATTTTGAAGTCTTTACTAATAATGTACTATCTTTTGATTCTATATCTACTTTATCTGAAGAAGATGCAACTACAAAATCAGCAATGTACTTAGCAGATACTGTTGTACTACCTTCTTCTTCTACCTTTCCAGGTATCCACATGTTAATACCCATATCCAGATTGGTTGCTGACAACTTGATGTCTGTATTAGATACATCTAGTAAGACATTTGATAACACAGGAATATTTGGTTTTGTACTAACTGCTCTAGAAGCATACTGTAGAGACTTAGCTAGTTTTGAATGGTTTAAAGTGATCTTCATATACTTGTATATATTTTAATAAGTAGAAATTATTAGTATATAGGCAGTGTCTATATGTGAATAACTTCGTGAGTTAATTGATTATATCAGCATATTTTCAATTTTGTACATGTGGATACTTAAGGTGGATGGAATTTGATTGATTTATGGTTGTATTGCTTATAGTAAAGTCTTTTATAAATTTTTTGGTGTGCTCTAATATAAGACCTTCTGTTGTATACATTAAAAAGAATCCTTACAGGTTAACAATTTAATTGATGTGCAAAACCACATAATGTTTTCACGGATTGTAATTTGTTTAGGTAAGTATTTTTGTTTTAACCAAAGTTACCAATGTATTTAATTTAATACTTTAGAAGTAATACTTTAAACAACATGAATACTTTTGGTAATAATTTTCAATACAAAAACATTGTCACTTTACCAAAAAGAATGTAATCTAAAAATACATTAAGAATGTCAAATGACCAAAATTAGACTACTAATAAAAAGCGAAGACAGTACTTTGAGTTTTGAAAAAGAAATATTGTTATCAGATGTGGGTTATATAATTAGTTACTTATCTGGGAGTTCTCTGGCCGAAGTTGTTAAAGAGCAGAATTCAACTATTAAACCACAAACTACTGTAAATGATACAAAAGAATTGATTAACCTTTTAAATAAGTATCAACCAAAGAGTAATGTTGAGAAGTTTACTGTTTTTGCCGCTTACTTAAATAGTAAGAATAATGAGCAGCCATTTTCTGAAGATGAAATTAAAAACCAATTCTTACTTTCGAATACTAAAATGCCCGAGAATTTTAAAAGAGATTTAGGTATTTGCATTGACCGAGGATTGATTTTTAAACTCAAAGATTCAGATTTATACATTACAACTTCAAAAACTAATATTGAACTTGAGAACATGATTGCTAAGCAATCCATAGATGAGTCTTTAATTTTTAAGAAGAAAAGAATAAGAGGAAAAACAGAAAGAGCAGAGTTAACTACTAATATTAAATCAGTTCCAATTACTGGAAGTATAAAAGGGGTTAGCATTAAATATAGAGAGCTTAAAAGTGGTTCTGAGCGAATTTTATGGGTAATTTTATACCTTAAGAGTCATGGCTTTGAATCTGTTTCTATAAAAGATGTTGAGTTTTTAAGTGATAAGTTAGGTAAGATATTACAATCTAAATATTTTGCAATGTATAACAAAACAAATATTGATGAAGGCAAAGTAGCAAAAGTTGATAATAAGTTTATTATTACTGAAGAAGGGGAGAATTATATTAGTAGCTTGAGTATTTAACTATGTCTAACGTTTTATTTTATACTTTTAAAAGCTTTCCTTTTAGTGATTCTTTACCTGAAAACTCTTTTGTACTTGCTAAGTTAAATAGCGATATTAAATTACTGGAAGAAAGAATATTAAATGATAAGCCAGAAATAGTTATTGGAGTAGGCTTAGTTCGTGGATTTTCTAGATTTGAAAGAATAGCTGTTAACAAGTTTAATAAAGTTAAAGTAAACAAAAATTCCCAAGAAAGCTTTAGTCTTGTTTTTCCAGAAAAAGGTTTTGAAAATATTAAGTTGTCTTATAAGCCTACAAGATCATTTTGTAACTGGTCTGCTTTTAAACTAGCCGAATTTATTGAGGAAAATAATCTAGATTTAAAATTAAGCTTTTTGCATATTAATAGAAAAGATAAGCTTGAGTTAATAAAGTATGTTGCTTCTTTAAGTTAATTTGACACAACAGGGTATCCCTTTACTAATATTATTTATACTTATTACATTTTCTTATGACTTCAAGCCAAGAACTTCAAAAAATATTAAGAGAATTTAATTTAATGGGTTACGCGGATAGCTCTGCTAA
>CAYUKX010000045.1:0-6663 GCA_964445405.1 uncultured Candidatus Saccharibacteria bacterium | reverse complement strand
CATGAATCTGGTGAAAAAGAAAAAGAACTATTTAGCTTAAAGGAGTTCGTAGAACTTTTTGATTTAAAAGATTTTAATAAAAGTAACCCTATTTTTAACCGAGAAAAGCTTATCTGGTTTAATAAAGAGTATTTAAAATTAAAATCCAATGAAGATTTAAAAGAAGTTTTAATAAATTGGTTCAAGAACTATTCTACTGAATTCGACTTAAGCACTTTTGTTTTACAAGATTACGATTTAGCAGAAAAAATTGGTCTGGTAAAAGAAAGATCAAATACACTAAAGGAAATATTAGATCAAATAAAATTCTTCTATAAAGCACCAAAAGATATAGATTGGAATATAAAGCAAACTCAAAACACAATTGATATTATAAAAGACCTAAAAAATGATTTTGCAGAGTTATTTAAAGCATTCCCTGAAAATTCAAAAGAATGGAAGCATGAAGATTGGGAACCAAAAATGCGAGCAATAGGTGATAAGTATTCAAAAAAACATGGAGATATATTTATGGTACTTAGAATGGCTATAGTAGGTAGCCCATTCTCTCCTCCTCTATTTGAATCAATGCAACTACTTGGGAAGAACGAAGTGTTAAAAAGATTAACTGCTTGAAACATAAAAATGGTGTAGAATAATTGAGCTATGTCCCAATTTCAACCAAAAAAATCTAAACAATATATAGGTACCGCTGGTCTTATTTCCTCGGAAATTAAACGAAGAATTGTAAGCAGAATGTTTTGGGGTAGAAGCACCCTTTATAAAAATGTTGTCCACTTTTTAGTAATTGTAATTACTATTTCGGTAACTTTAAGCGGAATTATATATAGAGTTTCCGATGTTAGTGCAAGCGGTTCTTCTTTAAGCGGAGAATACACAATTGGTACAAATGATTTACTTACACAAGGTGGGTCAATTGCAACTGTTCTACGAACTGATAATACAAATTTAAGTGCCCTTCAAAATAGAAAATATACAGTTCAATCAGGCGATACACTAGACTCTATCGCAAAAAACTATAGTGTTTCAATGGATACAATACGCTGGGCAAATCCTAACCTAATTAGTCCATTCACTAACGATATTCAAGTCGGCTGGGAATTAGCTATTCCTGAAATTAATGGTGTGTTATACACAGTAAGGGATGGACAATCGTTAGAGGATATAATTTCGTTAACCAGTGTAAATAATAACGAATCAAATAGATTTAATATTATTGAGCTGAATCAACTTGAACCACCCTATTCTTTAAGGTCTGGTACAAAACTTTTTATTCCAGATGGTAACTTATTCAATCAATCTGTTGCTGTAGAAGGAATCCCAAGAGGCGTATTTATTAATCCTTTATCGAATCCTGATTGTGAAGGTTACATATATCAAAGAGGATTCACTTCTTATCATGATGGAATTGACCTTTCTAAATGGGACGGATGTACTTTAGAAGCTACTGCGAATGGAACAGTATATTATGCAGGCTGGGAAAATCTTTCTGGTCTTGCTGTAAAGATTGATCATGGAGGTGGTATTCATACCTACTACTATCACTTAGCTGATATTTATGTAAAAGCAGGCGATAGAATTCAACAAGGAACACCAATTGGCTACATGGGTAATACAGGTAATAGTACCGGAACACACTTACATTTTGTATTAAAAAAAGACTACATTGCTGTAGACCCGGAACCATATGTTCCATATAATAAGTATTAATGCTTAATATAAATTCAAAAACAAAATACTTACTTTTAATCGGTATTCTACTAATAACAACTATACTATGGCTTTTCACAAAGATAAGTATAGAGAATACAAATGTTCTTACTAATCCACTGGAAAATTTAGCACAACTTTTAGGTTTACTTGCAGTCAACTTTTTCGCAATCAATTTTATTCTTGCAACACGTTTTTACTTTATAGAAAGTTTATTCGGTGGTCTGGATAAAATGTATAAATTCCACAAGATGATTGCGAGAATTGCATTTACTCTGGCATGGGCACATCCACTATTTATTTTAATGGATAGGTTCAGGGGAATAGAATCTATTCAAAGATATTTTTTACCAGGCAATAGTGATCGATTGAATTTTGGTATATTTGCACTTTATGTAATGACTTTATTAGTGTTATTAAGCTTAACTAAATTTTTGCCTTATCATATCTGGAAAAACTCGCATAGGTTAATGGTCATTGTAATGGTATTTGTATTAATACACTTAATTAACCCAACGGGAACACTGTCTTCTAATTTCCTATTATATATTTGGACACTAGGCTTTATTGCTATATCAATTCTGTGTTGGATTTATATTGAATTTTTATACAAAAGAATAGGTCCAGTTTTTTATTATAAATTAAGTAAAATTAATAATTTAGGAGCAGTAAATGAGCTTTATTTTGAACCACAAAACAAACCAATGATATATAGTGCTGGGCAGTTTACTTTTCTATCGTTTTTAAAAAATAAATCAATAACTCAAGAGTTACACCCCTACACTATTTCATCTAACCCGCATGAGTATTATTTAAGAATATCAGCAAAGAACTTAGGCGATTACAGCTCTACTTTATCAAATGCCAAAGAAGGAGATATTGTTAAGTTGATTGGCCCATATGGTCATTTTACAAGAGACAGATTAATAAATAACAAAAAACAGATCTGGATTGCAGGTGGAATTGGCGTCACACCATTCTTAAGTATGCTTGCGGCGGAAAAGGACGAGCCCAGCGGTAATAATATACATTTTTATTACTCTACTAAAACTCTAGAAGATTCTGTTTATAGAGCAGAAATCCAAAAAGATGGTGAAAATTTTCCTGACTTAACAATAAAATTTAATACAGATTCTGAAGATGGATACTTGTCTGCTAAAAAGATAGTTGAAGATATTAATTATGATATTAAAGATGCTTATGTGCTTATATGTGGCCCTACCCAAATGATGTATGCGTTAAGAAAGCAGTTTATTGAGCTTGGTTTAAATAGTAAACAAATAATTTTTGAGGACTTTGCTTTAAAACCTGTGTAGCATATAATAAAATTATATTAAGTGTTTTGATTTGTTTCTGCCGTAAGGCATTTAAAAAATGGATTTACCAACATTCCTTCTAATAATTGGTTCTTTTGTAGTCTTTACTTTTGTAGCTAATATTGTGCTGCAAAGATATTACAACCTCTTAACGAAAGTTAACGAAACTATTAAGGATAAGGTTGTATTAAAAATTGCAGTACCTGTTAAAAACGATAAAAAGGCATTAGCTGCGGAACAATTGTTTCAATCTTTGCATGGAATATTAAAAGGAGAAAAAGCATCTAAAGAACTGTATTCATTCGAAATATTTGCTGCAAACCACGGAATATATTTTGTTGTAGTTTGCTCAAATAGGTACAGACAATTTTTAGAAAATCAAATTTACGCACAATACCCTGAAGCTCAATTAAATGTAGTACCTGATTATGCGGTACTTCATCCTCAAGATAAATTTAGTGTTACAGAATTAGGTTTAACTAAGGATTTCTTTTTACCAATTAGAACATTTACTAGTTTTGAAGTTGATCCGTTAGCTTCTATTACCAGTGCTGTATCAAATTTAACTCCAGGCTACGAAGTTTGGATTCAATTATTAACAAGGCCAATCGATAATGAATGGCAAGTTAAGGGTAAGGAATACGTAGAAAAGTTAAAAGGTCAAAAAGATTCTGAAGGTAATAAAAAAGAACCAGATGCAACTTTAGTAGAAACTTTTAAGGATATTTCAACTAAATCAGATAAAGTGGGGTTTCAATTTAAAATTAGAATACTATCTAAAGGTCCAGACGAAGGTATTGTTAAAAGATTAGCGGAAGATACAGAAGCAGCATTTAAACAATTCCAGACAACAAAACTAAATAGTATCGGTAAACCAATCAAAAAAAAGAAAAATGCTTTAGAAAAATGGTTTGATGATTTAAACAAGAATATTACTTTATACTTTGCGGGCAAAAGACTTGGTGACAAAATTAACTTTGTACAAAAATATCAGTTAAGGTACTTAGATGAACGGGAAAAGAACATCGCTAACATAGAGGAGCTAGCTTCGGTTTACCACCTACCAAATGAATCTGTAAAAACTCCAAACATTGCATGGGCAAAATCAAAAAAACTTGAATTCCCTTTAAACTTACCTGTCTTAAGACCTAATCCTTTAGAAAACAAAGGAATAAGAGCATTAGCATTAACAGATTACAGAAATATTCATATTCCATTTGGTATTAAATCTGAAGACAGAAGAAGACATATGTACCTACTTGGAAAAACTGGTACAGGTAAATCTACATTCTTAAAAAATATGATTGTTGGCGATATCTTAGATGGTAATGGTCTTGCAGTACTAGACCCACACGGTGATTTAGTAGAAGAAATATTAGATTTAATTCCCGAATACAGAATTAAAGATGTAATTTATTTAGATCCATCTGATATGGAATTCCCTATTGGGTTAAACATGTTAGATATTAAAGAGGGTGAGACTTTAGACTTACTTGCAGATGGAATTGTAAACGTATTTAAAAAATTCTTTGGAGAAATGAGTTGGGGTCCTAGACTTCAGCATTTACTTTACAACGATATTGCTACTCTACTTCACTGTCAAAATGTTTCTTTACTAGCAGTGTTAAGAATATTAAACGATAAAAACTACCGAACATTTTTACTTAAACAGGTAAAAGATCCTTTCCTAATTAAATTCTGGGAAGAGGAATATGCACAGTTAAGTATTAATCCAAGATTATTAGCAGAAGCTGTTGCTCCATTGCAAAATAAAGTTGGTAGATTCTTAGGTTCAACAATGGTTAGAAATATGGTTGGTCAAATTAAATCAACTATCGATTTAGCTGAGGTAATGAATTCAGGAAAGATATTATTAGTAAACTTATCGCAAGGAAAAATCGGTGAAGAATCATCTTCATTATTGGGAGCCATGATTGTTACAAGGCTTTATTCTAATGCTATGCAAAGAGCTAGAATGGCCAAAGAGGATCGAAAAGACTTTTACTTATACGTTGACGAATTTCAAAACTTTGCAACTGAATCATTTATTAAGATTTTATCTGAGGCAAGAAAATACGGACTTAACTTAATTGTTACTCACCAGTACATTGACCAAATTGATCCAACAATTCAAGATGCTATTTTTGGTAACATTGGTACATTAATGAATTATGTTGTTAGTCAGAAGGATGGAAGTAGACTTGAAAAAGAATATACACCATATTTAGGTGTAGAAGATTTAGTAAACCTTGATAAGTATAGGATCGCCATGAAAATGACCATAGACATGGCCCAGACGCCTCCATTTACCGTTATAGCTATGAAGCCTAGCTACCAATTCTATGGTCTTAAAGAGCAAATTAAGGACTATTGTAGGGCAACTTATGCAAAACCAAAAGCCGATGTTGAATTAAAATTAAGTAAGTGGGCTAATCAACTTTACGACAAACAAGGTAACTTAGTGCAACGTAATGCAGATGGAAGTTTACCAGCTGGTGTAACAACTGCTGCACAACAAATTCAGGCTTCAGCGGCGGCTCCTGCATATGGAGGAGGTGGTGGAAAAAAGAAAAAAAAGTTTGGCGGAAGTGGCGGCTCTGGAGGTGGGAATAATAACGGCGGCGGTAATTATGGTGGAAATTCAGGACAACAGAATAGTGGGCAAAATAATCAGCAGGGCTCTAACCAAAACCAACAACGACAAAATAACTCCGGACAAAATTCCAATTGATAGTTAAATTTCTATCTAGGTAAATGCTTACTTTACAGATCTTTTTTGATTGCTATAATAATCTGCTCGTATAGAAGAGGTGTCAAAATGGCGACGACGCCACAAGATAAACCAGCACAGGCAATAGTAACACGAGGTCAACTTGAGGGTCGAGGGTATATTGAAGACTTAGCTGCCGACGAAAGAGGGCTTAAGCTGGAGGATGTGTTCTCCAGTGTGAGCAAGCCTCCCAACCCTCAGTATAAACCGCAGAGTGAAGCCGAGCTCTACGCGGAAGGTTGCGCTTACGATCTATACGATTAAGTAAACAGGTGTCCCGCTTCAGGGGCACCTAAAATTTGTTTCCCAAAGTTGTTGACTAACTTATATAGCTGTAATATAATTCTTGCAATCCCGAAACGAACTCGGGTACCGTTTCAAAAATTGGAGTTAATTAAAATGAGTTGCAACAAACGACGCGCACGGCAGATCGAAGTGGCTTTGTGGAAGGGAGACCATCATGAGCGTGTTATCGCTCATGTGGAGCGCTTGCAAGTCAAGCGTAAATCCAAGAAGCGCACGAAGATTCGCCGTCCGAGTTGGTAATTCATGACTCCTAGAGGGTGGCGGCAAAACCGCCACCCTCACCCCTATTTATCCCCATTATCCTATAATATTTTTCTCAACTTAAGCTGTTGATTAATTACGCACGTGTGATAATATTTTGTCAAAGAAAGGAGGTCAGATGCGTAATTTTTCGAATAATAACTCGAACAACGCGCGGATGATCGTCACCAACAACAACTAGCCCACGACGCAGGCGGCTGAAGTTGAAGTGTGGTGAAAGCCCGGGGGAAACCCCACCGTCCTTCCTGTAAGTTGCCTCCGTCGCTGAAATATGCGGCGGAGTGCAACTCCAAAATTCCC
>CAYUKX010000044.1:0-6774 GCA_964445405.1 uncultured Candidatus Saccharibacteria bacterium | reverse complement strand
CCAATTGTTGTGTTATCTAATAACGATGGCTGCGTAATCGCACGATCTAACGAAGCAAAAAAATATATTCCAATGGGTGCTCCAGCATTTAAGTATAAGGAAGAATTCGAACGACACGAAATCTATGTGTTTTCTGCAAACTTTACTTTATATGGTGATATTTCTGGACGAGTAATGCGAACATTAAAGTCTTTTATTCCAACCATCGAAATCTACTCAATTGACGAAGCATTCTTAGATTTAAAAAACTTTAGAATGAATTTAAATGATTACTGTAGGGTTATTAGAACCAATATTTTACAGTCTACAGGAATACCTGTTTCGATAGGCATTGCTCCCACCAAAACATTAGCAAAGGTATGTAATCATTATGCGAAAGATAATAAGGCTACAGGGGGAGTTTTTTTATGGAGTGACCTTCCCGATAAAGATGACTTTTTAAAAAAACTCCCAGTTGAACGCATTTGGAATGTTGGTTACCGAAGCTCTGCAAAATTAAATATAAATGGCATTTATAACGCTTATCAATTAAAAAATGCTAATCAAACCTGGATTAGAGATCAATTTTCTGTGACTGGATTGCGAACAGTTACTGAGCTAAACGAGATCCCTTGTTTTAAAATGGCTAATAACGACGATCCCAGAAAAGGAATCACTAGCTCAAGATCCTTTGGAAAATCTATAAGTAAGTTAGAAGATTTAGAGGAAGCTGTTGCAAGCTATATTACTAGAGCTTGGGAGAAATTAATGGAACAAGAGTCAGCTTGCTCGCAGGTATATGTTTCGATTATTACTAATAGACACAACGATAGTCCGCAATATTATAATTCAATTGTTTTACCTTTAACGGTGTCTACTTGGTACTTACCCGATTTAATAGCAACTGCATTAAAAGCTTTAAGATTAATCTACAAGAAAGGTTATTTTTATAAAAAGGCCACCACAATGTTACTTGGTATAACACAACGCGATGCAGTTAATTTAAGTTTAATAAAACCTGATTACGATTTTACAAAATATAATAATCTTATGAGGGCTATAGAAAAAATTAATAAATCGAAAGGCAGTGAATTTATAAAGTATGCTTCAACGGGTATCAAAAAGCCCTGGCGTGATAAAAGCGAATTAAAATCTCAAAAGTTTACTACTAGTTGGAATGAACTGCTTACTGTTCGGTAATTACGAACAAAAAAATTCTACCAATTACAAATGAAGTGATAGAATGATAAAAATACCTAGTTTTTACGCCTCAACCATGGAAACAGTAAGCAAATTAGTAGAAATATCAAAATTACTTAGATACTATATATTAACTTCTACAACAGAAGCTGGATCAGGCCACCCTACATCTGCATTATCAGCGGTAGAGCTTATGGCTACTCTATTTTTTGGTGGTTATTTAAAATATAACATTCAGGACCCTGATTTTATTAATAACGATAAAATTATCTTTTCCAAAGGTCATGCATCTCCACTATATTACGCTCTATGGGCTGCAGCAAAAGCAATTGATCCTTCTGAATTAATGAATTTAAGAAAATTTACAAGTAATTTAGAAGGTCATCCTACATCAAACTTTAAATATACAGATGTAGCTACTGGTTCATTAGGTCAAGGATTATCTGCAGGTGTTGGTTTTGCTTTAAACGCTAAGTACTTAGACAATTCCAGCTACAAAACATATGTTCTACTAGGTGATGGCGAATTAAGTGAAGGTAGCGTATGGGAAGCAGCTAACATTGCAAGCAAATATAAATTAAATAATTTAATTGCATTTGTAGATTGCAATAGACTTGAACAAGCTACAGAAACAATCTTGGAATGGGATATAGATGCATATAAAGCTCGATTTGAAAGTTTTGGTTGGTACGTTATTACTATAGAGGATGGTCACAATGTACAAAATGTAATCACTGCTTTCGAACAAGTTAAGAATTCTCAAGATAAACCAGTTTGTATTATTGCAAAAACTATTAAAGGTAAAGGAATAAAAATGATAGAAGATAAACTTGAATGGCACGGCAAGGCTCTAAAGCGTGAAGAACTAGAGAATGCAATGCACGATTTAGGTAAAGTTAACTTTAATTTAGATTGTAAAATTGAAGAACCTGAACATTTAAAGGAACTAGATAATACAGCAGGGAACTTTAACTGGACTGATTACAAATCGGACGAATTAGTAGCAACAAGAAAAGCCTATGGACAAGCACTTGTGGCATTAGCCGAAAAATATCCGAATTTAATTGCAATGGACTGTGGTGTTCAAAATTCCACATACTCAGAAACATTTCAAAAAAAGTACCCTAATCGTTTCTTTGATATGTATATAGCTGAACAGAACATGGTAAGTGCTGCACTTGGACTATCAAAAATGAATAAGATTCCTTTTATATCAACTTTTGCTGCATTCTTTACCAGAGCATTTGATCAAATAAGAATGAGTCAGTATTCAGATTCAAATATTAAATTTGTAGGTTCACATGCAGGAATATCAATTGGCGAAGACGGACCATCACAAATGGCTTTAGAAGATATCGCTATGTTTAGATCTGTTCCTGATTGTGCAATATTATATCCATCTGATGCTGTTTCTATGGAACGAGCTGTGTACCTAGCTGCCGAACATAGAGGTAATGTTTACATTCGATCAACAAGAATGGACACACCAAT
Source organism: uncultured Candidatus Saccharibacteria bacterium (assembly GCA_964445405.1). GTDB lineage: Bacteria > Patescibacteriota > Dojkabacteria > J137 > J137 > Brojett037. The sequence continues at coordinate 4,104 of CAYUKX010000044.1, read as the reverse complement.
TCTTTATTCAAGTGAAAATGCTTTTAAGTTAGGTGCAAGCAAGATTATAAAGGAAAGTGTTTACGATTCAATTACAGTTGTAGGTGCTGGTGTTACATTACACGAAGCATTAAAAGCATATGATGTATTAAAAGATAAGAATATATTTATTAGAGTTGTTGATCTATTTTCAGTTAAACCAATTGACTACAATACTTTAAGCAAGTGCATTAGAGAAACAAAAGCTATTCTTGTTGTTGAAGATCACTATGCAGAAGGTGGTATTGCAGAGGCTATTAGAAGTGAACTGACAAATGTTAAAACCAAAATATTCTCACTAAATGTTGGCAAGACTCCAAGATCAGGTAAACCTTCTGAACTACTAGATTACGAAGAGATATCTTCAAAATTTATTGTAGAAAAGGTCAAAGAAATAATTAATTCGTTCTAAATTATGCAAGTTAATAAGTTTGATTTTTTAATAATCTTTGGTGCAACAGGAGATTTAGTATCTAGAAAAGTAATTCCATCTTTATACCACCTGTATAAAAGCTCACAAATAAGTTCTACTAATTTTAGAGTTTTTGCTTTTGCAAGAAGAGATTTTACAAATGGCAAGTACAAAGAAATTATTGATGAGTCGTTAAAGGCTCATTTTAAGGATAATGAATTTGTAACCGAAAATGATTTTGTAAACATCTTTGAATACTTACAAGGTGATCTTGATTGCAGAGATTGTTTTGTCGAATTAAATCAGAGAATACTAAAATTAGAAGCAGATTTAAATATTTGCGCTAACAAATTGTTTTATCTTGCAATTCCACCACAACTTTACGATGAAGTTGTAGTACATATAAAAGAAACACAGTTCAATCAAATGTGTAAAGGTGCGGAAGTTAAGGTTGTTCTTGAAAAACCTTTTGGTCATAACCTTGAATCATCTATAGAAACAGACAAAATATTACAAGAGGTATTTGACGAGAATCAGATTTACCGACTAGATCACTACATGGGCAAACAAATTCTGCGAGATATACCATTTATTAGAACTAAACTTGCCAATGTATGGAATACACAAAATATCGAAAGAGTTTTTATTAGCACAACAGAAACACTTGGTGTTGAAAAACGAGGAGAATTCTTTGATTCAGTTGGCTCTCTTAGAGATGTCGGTCAAAACCACCTACTAGAAATTCTAGCCTTATTAACAATGGATATTCCGCAAGAACTTAATGCTGATACTTATAGAAAAGCTAGAGCAAATATTCTTGATAAATTAGTTAAGTATTCGAATAATGATGCTGGTAAGTTTACCTTTAGAGCTCAATATAAAGATTATAAAAAAATTCCTAATGTTAATCCCGAATCTACAACAGAAACTTATTTCAAAATTGCAGCATTTTTGGATGATCCTAATTGGAAATATACAAAGTTCGTACTAGAAGCGGGCAAAAGAGTTGGGCAAGCACGTAGTTATATAGAAATTGATTTTAAAAATAAAGAGAAATTATTTATTAATTTCAATCGTGAGAATCCTTTTGCAAGATTATTTAAAGGAGGTGATTATACAGAAATTATATCTTCTGAAAAATCCGATACTCAATATGTAGAAGAGTATGCAATACTACTACAAGAAGCTTTATCTGGAAATTCAATGTTCTTTGCAAGTCAAGAAGAGGTAACCGCTCAATGGAATTTTATTGATCCAATTGTAAAATCATGGCAGGAAAACGCAGTCCCTTTATTTACCTATATGACAGATGATATCTCTATATTATCAATTTCTAAAATATGAACAAACAAATCGGAATTATTGGATTAGGAAAAATGGGATACAGTCTTGCATTAAACTTAAAAGATAAAGGATGGGATGTTGTAGTTTTTAATAGAAGTCAATCAAAGGTTGAAGAAATTGAAAAACAAGGAATTACTGGTGCAAAAACATTAACTGAGTTTATTGGAAAATTGAAAGGTCCAAGAGTAGTCTGGTGCATGCTTACTGCTGGCGAAGCAACACAAGACATAATATTCAAAGAAGGAGGATTAAAGGATTTATTATCAAATGGTGATTTTATTATAGAGGGTGGAAACTCAAAATTTACTCAAGATAAATCTAATGCTCAACTTTTGGCAGAAAAAGGTATTAACTATACGGATGTTGGAGTTTCAGGTGGACCAAATGGTGCAAGAAATGGTGCATGTTTAATGATTGGTGGCACTAAAAACAATTTTGAAACCCTTGAAACTTTATATAAAGATATTGCGTACAATGGCACTGCCTATAAATTTTTTGAGGGTTACGGTGCAGGTCACTTTGTAAAAATGGTGCATAATGGTATTGAATATGGAATGATGCAATCAATTGCAGAAGGCTTTAGTCTTATTAAACAATCAGAGTTTGATTTAAATTTAGTTCAAGTTGCAGAGATATATAATAATAGAAGTGTTATTGAATCTAGATTAATTGAGTGGTTAAAGGATGGATTTATTAAATATGGAGAAAATTTAGATGTTATTTCGGGTAGTGTTCAAATGCTCGGAGAAGGTGAATGGACCGTAGAAACTGCTAAAGCAATGAACTTACAAGTAAAAGTCATTGAAAATTCTGTAGAATTTAGAAAACAAAGTCAATCAAGTCCAAGTTTTACAGGTAAAATATTGTCTATGCTTAGGAACATGTTTGGTGGACATTCAATTGAAAATTAATAATACTTTTAAATATTTATATGAGACCAATCGCATTACAATCAAAGATTTTTTTAGATAGTGCTGACCCAGCTGAAACCGAATCAACTTTGAACCACTTAGGATTCCTTGATGGACAAACAACCAATCCTACTCTACTTTCAAAAAATCCTGTAATACAAGAATTCTTAACTTCCGGTAAAAAATATAGACGAGATCAGTTAATGGAAGAGTACAAAAAAGTAATTCAGCATATTAAAGAGGTAATTCCACAAGGTCTAATTTCTATTGAAGTTTACTCCGATAACAATACTAAGGCAGCCGAAATGGTTGAACAAGCTCAGGAAATGGACACCTGGATTGAGGATGCATATATAAAGCTACCTATTACTAGAGAAGGTTTAAAAGCAGCAAATACGCTAACCAAACATGGCGTAAATGTAAACATGACATTATGTTTTACCCAAGAGCAAGCAGCAGCAGTGTATGCTGCAACAATAGATGCTCAGACTGATGTATTAATATCACCATTCCAAGGTAGGTTAGATGACAATTGCAAAGATGGTACAGATTTAATAATGAATATACAAAGAATGTACGCACATTCTGATAAACATGTAAAACTAGTAACTGCAAGTATTCGTGATTATAAGCATTTTTTATATGCTTTATTTATTAAAACAGACTTTGTAACAGTACCTCATAAAATATTAGAAGAATGGTCAACCAATAATTTACCTGTTCCTGGTGTAGATATTAGTGATGAATTGTTTGAAGACAAAGCAAATTACTTTAAAGATATTAATGATTCATGTATTGTAGGTATTAGTTATAAAGATCTGGATTTAAACCTTGAATGGAGCGAATATAATATAAGTAACGATTTAACAGATCAAGGAATTACTAATTTTGCTAATGATTGGAATAAATTAATTAAAGAATAATTATGAAAGTTAATTTTGATTTTTCTAATGTAAATATTCTTGAAGCTAAGATTGAAAATGAGGAATTAAAGCTTAAGGATTATACTGAGCACTTAAAAAATGTATTAAACGATAATTCGTATCTACAAGACGAAGCATCTTTATACCTGCCCTTTGAAACAAATTTTCTTGCTGAATCATCAAAAATGGCTTCACATTTTAAAAGTGAAAAGCTTAAGTACATTTTACTAATTGGCATTGGTGGAACGAATCTTGGAACAATGGCAATCTACAATGCCATATACGGTAATTTAGATTATCTTAACTCAAATAAAAGGTTTCCAAAAATCATATTTATAGAAACTCCATCTGCTAAGTATATAGACTCAGTATTTAAACTGATTGATTCATTTAACTCAAAAGAAGATTTTGTTTTAAACATTTTAAGTAAGTCTGGTACAACAACAGAAACAATCTCTTTAGCAGAATTAATTATACGAAAACTTGAAGAAAGATT
>CAYUKX010000043.1:0-7082 GCA_964445405.1 uncultured Candidatus Saccharibacteria bacterium | reverse complement strand
GAGCACGGGATTCATAAACCCGAGGTCGGCGGTTCGATCCCGCCCCCTGATACTTTTAGCTGAATATATTCTCCCAATTATTATTTTGTGAACGCACTTCATAAGCTATAATTAGTAATATTGAATTAACTTAAAGAATAAATTATGGATAACTCAACCCAGAATAAACCCGAAAAGAACAAATCAAAAACCCACACAAAAGCTGATATGGAAAAGCTTTCAAACGAAATCCTAAATAAAATACAATCGGCACAGTCAGGTGTTCAAAGACCTCTTAAAAAAACTAAAGGTTTTACTCTTAAAGTAAATCCACTAATCCTTATAATTGGTATTTTTGTAGTACTATTACTGCTTTTAAGCTTTTTTACTAGATCAAATGACTCTGCAGTTAATACCACACTAGATACAATTGTTAGAGGAGTAAAAGACAATAGATACTCTCAAGTGTATATACAAAACGACGGTAAGGTAATTGCGTATAGTAAATCGTATGCTGTATTAGGCTCAGCGCAAGACACACAGGTTACTACTTCTGATAAATATAAATTTACAACAGATTCTGCAGATGGCTTTGAGTTACAAACTCTTGACCAATTAGTAGCTAGCCTAGAAGTAAAAGATACATTGGCTGCTCTAAAATCGTTACTAAACAATCAATATTCGCTATTAAAAGAAGTTGTAATTGCCGATGATTTTATTATTGGAATTAGACCAACTGGTTACAAAGATATTTTAGTTAAAAATGTCTCAGAAGCTGATTTTCAAAATAAATTAGCCGATAAAAAACTAAGTCTAGAGTCATTGGTTATACCAGTGTCAAAGCTTAGAACTGAAGCATCACCAATTGTAGCTAGCTCATTCGTAGAAAGAAAAAACGACAATCAATTTACGAATATATTTAATGTAGAAAACACTATAGTAGCAAGAATTAATCCAAGTTTAGTTCAGCAATTCTATGTTGACTGGAATCCAAATATCTATTCATTTACTGACTTACTACAACAAGAGGGCGTATCTTTAACAAACGAAAATACAGAGATTCTATCAACTAATGTTCCATCTGGTGTGGCATTTTCAGATATTTTAAACATTATTACTTTAGTTGGCTTTGTAGCGCTAATATTCTTTATATTCAGGGGAGCACAGGGCTCAGGAATGGGAATTATGCAGTTTGGACAAAGTAAAGCCAAAGTATTCTTTGGTTCAAAGACAGACACAACCTTTGATGATGTTGCTGGTATTGACGAAGCAAGAAATGAATTATTCGAAATTGTAGACTTTTTAAAGAATCCCAATAAATACAGAAAGCTTGGTGCAAGAATTCCAAAAGGAATATTACTTGTTGGTCCTCCAGGTACAGGTAAAACATTACTAGCAAGAGCAATTGCCGGAGAAGCAAAAGTTCCATTCTTCCATACTTCTGGTTCAGAATTTGAAGAAATGCTTGTTGGTGCAGGTGCTTCTAGGGTAAGAGACTTATTCGACAAAGCTAAAAAAGCAGCTCCAGCTTTAATATTTATAGACGAAATTGATGCAGTAGCAAGAAAAAGAGGTACTAAAATTCAATCTGGTGCAACAGAACAAACATTAAACCAAATCCTTGTAGAAATGGATGGATTTGAAAAGAATGTAAACGTAATTGTTTTAGCAGCAACCAATAGACCAGATGTATTAGACCCTGCTATATTAAGACCTGGAAGATTCGATAGACAAGTAAGAATAGAATTACCAGATGTTGAAGGTAGAAAAAAGATTCTTGAAATTCATGGTCAAAATAAACCATTTGCTCAGGATGTTGATTTACATAGAATCGCCAAAAGAACAGTGGGCTTTACCGGTGCTGACTTAGAAAATATATTAAACGAATCTGCAATTATTGCAGCAAACGCTGATAAAAAAGAGATTAGTAACGCGGATATAGACGAAGCAGTATCAAAAGTTGTTCTTGGCCCAGCTAAAAAGTCAAGAAAACGAACAGACAACGAGTTAAAGCTTGTTGCATACCATGAAGCTGGTCATGCTGTTGTTGCAAAATATACACCAAACTCAACTCCAGTAGATAGAATTTCTATTGTGTCTAGAGGTATGACAGGTGGAGTAACAATGTTCTTACCTGAAAATGATGAATATATAATTTCAAAAGGTAAATTAATTGCAGATGTTACAGTGTCCCTTGGTGGTAGAGCAGCAGAAGAAGTTGCACTAGATGATGTATCAACTGGTGCATCTAATGACATAGAAAAAGCAACTGCTGTAGCAAGACGAATGGTACAGCGTTTTGGAATGAGTGACAAATTAGGATTGGTGCAGTATGGTGACTTTGAAGAAAATGATTACTTAGGTTACGCTTACTCAACAAGCAAAGAGTATTCAGAAAAAACTGCTGAGGAAATCGATAGTGAAGTAAGATCGATTATTGATAGTGCATACAAGAATGCAAGGCAAATTCTGATTGATCATAGAGATAAACTAGATAGAGTAGCAGATTTATTATTAGACAAAGAGGTTATGTCTAAAGATGAGTTCGAAGTTTTATTTACTGATAAACCAGCAGATGACATTATTTCTTGAACTTTATAGAATAACGTTAGACTTTATATATAAGATTTCAGGGCCAATGATAGCAATAACTATCATTGGCTTTATTATTATTTATAGACAAGATTTAGCCAGTTTTATATCTAAGAATATAGCTAAGATTAGTGGTAAGGTTGCGGGTCAGAACTTTGAGATAGACTTTAATAAGTTAAAAGAAAGTCAAAGCGAGCCTGTAAAAGCTATCGAAAAGCATCAGGAAGTAGAGAAGTTAAGACAAGAGCTCGAATTTGAGAGAATTTATTCAGTTATTTTCGGGAGCCAGATAGAATTTTTAAAATTACTAAGGTCTAGTAGCCAGAAGCAAGGCGCATTTGTATCTCAGTTCGAATTTCTTTTATTCTTTGATAATGTTCAAGAAAATTACAAAATATTTGAAAGTTGGTCACCACTTGAATTTTTAAAGGTGCTAATGAACAATAGTCTAGTAGAGGACAAAGAATTTAGAATCACCCAAAAAGGCTTAGACTTTTTACAATATATAGAAGACAATAATTACAACGATAGACTTTTTTAATATGCAAGAAAAGAACACTTTTTTAATACTCGACTCTCATGCACTAATACACAGGGCGTTTCACGCCTTCCCTCCAGATCTAAAGAATGCAAAGGGTGAGCCAACAAATGCAGTTTACGGTTTCGCAGGTCTTTTGTTAGATGTACTCATTAAATTTAAACCAACTCGAGTTGTTGCAGTATTCGATTCTCATGGTCCAACTATACGTAGCACTGAATACACTCAGTATAAAGCTAATAGAGCCGCAACCGATGACTTATTAGTCGCCCAATTCCCTATGGTTTACGAACTAATTCAAATGTTCGATATCCCAATGGTTATTCAGGATGGAATAGAAGCAGATGATTTAATTGGAACTCTTGACGATAAATATTCAAATGACGTTATGCAAACTGTTGTAGTAACAGGAGATCGAGACTTACTACAACTCGTCGATCAGGATACCTTTGTATATTTAGCAGGCTCAAAATTTTCAGAATCAAAACTATATAACACAGATGAAATGGTTAAAGAACGAATGGGAGTAGAGCCTAAATATGTGCCAGATTTAAAAGGGTTAAGTGGAGATACTTCAGATAATATTCCAGGTGTTGCAGGTATTGGTGCTAAAGGTGCAGCTGACTTAATTAATCAATTTGGAACAGTCGAAGAGATCTATACTAAGCTCGATCAAGTTGCAAAAAGGTATCAACAAAAGTTAATTGACGGGCACGAAGACGCTATTCTTTCTAAAAGATTAGCTACAATCTTTAAAGATATTCCAATTAGCTTTAACTACGAACACACTGACTTTTCTCGAATTAATAAATCTAAAATTACAAGCTTTTTTACTGAAATGCAGTTTAAATCTTTAACTCCAAGACTTGAAAAGTTTTTTAAGTTATTCGAAGTAGCAGTTGCAGATTCAGGGGTAATGGATTTATTCTCTGAGCCAATGGCACATAAAGAAAACCATTCTGAATTGAAAGCGGAAATTTGGAATAGTGGAGTAGAGTTGGCAGAAGAGCTTTGTATGTTAAGTGAAATAAAAGATTTAGATAAAAGTCCTATTCATTGGACCTTTAGCAGCATGTATGTATTAAGCAATCAAGTCTTATATAAAGTTGAGCACAATAATATAAAAGAATTCTGGCAAATAAATAAAGATAAGCAGTTTTTTACCTTTGATAAAAAATCGCTAATGCATTGCTTTGTTAATGAATCCATTGATTTTGATCAATATAGAATAGAAGATCTAGGTATAGCTACCTACGTATTAGCCGAAGGACAAGCGAAATACGAAATGACTAGCTTGTTCAATTGGGCTCAAATATATAGCGAAAATACTATTGAATCTAAATTAACCGCTCTGAGCAAGCTAAAAGATTACCTACAAAGCAAATCCGAAGAATTAATTGTAAAAACAAAATTAATAAATCTTGAAGATACTGTATTGTTGCCAACAATGTTAATGGAACGCAATGGTATCACCACTAATATTGCAACATTAAAAGAATTCGAAGTAATCCTAAACGAAAAGCTAAATGAATTCAAAACAAATATCTTCCTGAGCGCAGGGCATGAATTTAATATTGGTTCTCCTAAGCAAGTTTCTGAAGTCCTATTTAAGGAAAAAGCATTGCCTGTTCACCGTAAGACTAAAGGTGGTTCTTTAAGTACAAATGAGTCTGCATTAAAAAGTTTAATAGGAGTTGACCCAATTATTGAGAATCTATTAGCTTACCGAGAAGTAGACAAGTTGCTAAGTACATACATAAGGTCCTTGCCTGAGTATGTGGATAACGATGGACGTATTCATTCGGTGTTCGATCAGTTTGGTGCTGTCAGTGGAAGATACTCGTCAAAAAATCCGAATCTACAAAATATTCCTTTTACTGAAGTTTATGGTGTAAATATAAGAAATGCATTTGTGGCTTCAGAAGGTTATAAATTTATTAGTTTTGACTATTCTCAGCAGGAACTTAGGGTTCTTGCAGCTTTATCAAAAGAAGAGGTGATGGTAGAAAGTTTTAATAATGCGATAGATATTCATAAAATTACAGCTGCAGAGTTATTCGATGTCCCAGTTGAAAACGTAGATTCTCACCAGCGGCAAGTAGGTAAAACTGTTAATTTTTCTGTTATATATGGTATTTCTGCATTTGGGTTGTCCGAAAGACTAGGTTTAAACCGAGCAACCGCCGATGCATTCATTAAAAAATACTTTGATAAATACTCAAAAGTACGCGAATTTATGGCAAATACTATTAATTCTGCTAAAGAAACAGGATATAGCGAGACTATTCTAGGCAGAAGAAGAATAAATACTATGATTAAATCTAATAATAGAGCTCTAAAGAATGCTGCCGAAAGGGAGCTTTTCAACTTTGTTATACAAGGTAGTGCTGCTGATATTATGAAAAGTTCAATGGTTAGCTTTCCTGCAATCCTTGAAAAGTACAAAGCAAGGATACTTTTACAGATTCATGATGAGTTTTTATTCGAATTTCCTGAGAACGCTTCAAACGAAAACGAATTCATAGATGAAATCTCAAATGCAATGTCTCACGCACTTGAGTTGGGTGTAGAGTACAAGGTGGAGGTAAATAAGGGGACTATCTGGGGCCAAATTTAACTATTGTATTGTGGTTACCTACATATTAATATTATGTAGGTAATGACCGAATTATGAAAAAAATAGTTAAAACACTTCTAATAATAATTGCATTGTTCTCCGTAATAGGGATTGTATTCATAGGCGTTTACTATATAAAAAAAAATCTATCCCTTTTTGCAAAGTTATTCAGCGAATTTGACGCTAGTATAGAAGATGGTGAACTGAGTAAAAAAGAGATAAATGATTTATCAGATGATTCTGTTCGAATTGTAAAAAGAATTTCTGATGATATTCAGGTAGATTGGACTGGTAAAAAAGATGAAGTTGAGAATTTTGTAAAGGATTCAGCTAAAAAATTAGGTGTAATCAAAGAGTCCTTAAAAGATTCTATTGAAAAAGCAGAGGAGGCCTTCGTGCCAACAAAGCCTGTGACATCAAAAAAGGTAGTCGCAAAGCCAATTTCTACTGCTTTAAATGCAAGACAAAAGGATATTCTTAATTATATAAAGAACAATTCTCAGGCGAAAATGTCTACAGTAAGTAAAATATTTTCAGAAGTGACTCCAAGGACATTAAGGCGCGACCTTGGAAAGCTTGAACAGATGGGGTTTTTAAGGCAGGAAGGAAAGACCAGAGATGCGGTCTATAAAATTGTGTAAATTTCTCTCAAAAACGCTTGCAAATGTAGTTTTGGCAGTGTACAATCTCAATACAAATTTAATCGGAACTAATCTTAATACAAGCGATTAAGAAGTCTGATTGCCTCAAAGGTTTTCTTTATAAATTTAAAAATCTTAAGCAAAGATTTATTTCTTTGCTCTCTGTATTTTTAGAGGTATGCACTTTGAATACTAAAAAAGTGACAAGGTTTCTTTAATATTTCTTTGTAGTCAAGATCTAAACAATCATTAATTTGATTTTATCCTACCTTTCGCAAGAAAGAAGGATTTCTTAAATCCAATCTTTTAGTAATAAAAGAGAGGTCCTCTCAATCGTCAAAGAGAGGTTTTTATGGAGAGTTTGATCCTGGCTCAGGGTTAACGCTAGCGATGTGCCTAAGGTATGCAAGTCGAACGGTTAATTTTGGGTAGCAATACTTAAAATTGATAGTGGCAAACGGCTGAGTAACGCGTGGGAATATCCCCCTAAGTCTGATATAGCTCACCGAAAGGTGTGGTAATCTCAGATAGTCTCGAAAGAGTAAAGATTTTTCGCTTAGGGATTAGCCCGCGTCCTATCAGGTTGTTGGTGAGGTAATGGCTCACCAAGCCTATGACGGGTAGCTGGTCTGAGAGGATGGCCAGCCAGACTGGGACTGCGATACGGCCCAGACTCCTACGGGAGGCAGCAACTAGGAATTATGCACAATGGACG
>CAYUKX010000042.1:0-7805 GCA_964445405.1 uncultured Candidatus Saccharibacteria bacterium | reverse complement strand
AATAATAGAATAAAAAATTATACACGTCTGAATCTAGACTATTGTAAATGTAATAGGCAGGGGGGAAATCCCAGTAAATACCTTATTAAATTTTGTTTACACTGATATTAGAATCAAAACTTTAACCTTCCTTCTTTAATCAGTAACTACAAAACCTAAATAGGCTAGAAGAAAAGTAACTTGAAATTATAGCACATATATTATAGGGTGTATATAATAACTATAGTCTTCATTAACTGGGCTATACCCACTTTTAGAGGCGTTTATTCTAGAATATAAGGGTAAAAACAGAATTTGAATTTATGGATGGCAGAATAACAGTAATTATCCTAAAAGCGAATTTAAGCTTTTAAGTATAAAAAACAAAGCTCTTTAACTTAAATCGAACTGTCAATCAAAAAGGAAGATTATATATGTAACAATTAAATCTTCTCTTTTTAACTTTTACTGATATAATAATTGCATTTACATTTTCCCAATGCTTTTAAAGTATCGTGTAATCGATAATAAAAAAGAAGAAATGCTCGACATAGTTGACGAACACGACCATGTAGTTGGGCAAGAAAATAGAGAAACCTACAGGGATCAGGCATTTAACCCACAAGGTAAGTACGTAAGAATCGTTAATTGCTTTATAGTTAATAAAGAGCATAAAATTTGGACCCCAATTAGATCACCAAATAAACGATCTTTCCCGAATGCTATAGATTTTAGTTGTGGTGGATATGTACAAGCCGGAGAAACTTACCAAGAAGCCATTATCAGCGAAATTGAAGAAGAAAATAACCTTACGGTGAAGCCCGAAGATTTAGTATTTTTAGGTAAATTAACACCTACTGATGACCAAGTTAATGTTTTTATGGGAGTTTACAAATATGTGACTAATGGTCCAATTGATTTCAACCCAAAAGATTTTACTAGTGCACAGTGGCTTACAAAAGAAGAACTAATAGCTAAAATACAGGGTGGATTTCCGTGTAAAAATCATTTACTATCAACACTACTTAAGTACCAAGATGTTCTATGAAGTTAAAAAATAAAATAGCATTAATTACTGGATCCTCTAAAGGCATTGGTAGAGCTATAGCTCTAAAATTCGCAAGTGAAGGAGCAAACATAGTAATTAATTACAATACAGATTACCAAGGTGCACAAGAGGTGCTAGCCGAAGTAAGTAAATTAGGTGTTAAAGCTATAACAATAGGTGCTGATGTTAGCAAAGAGGAAGACTGCATAAGATTAATTGCTACCACAGCAAAAGAAATGGGCGGCCTAGATATATTAGTCAATAACGCAGGTATAGTATTCGATAAAGAATGGGATAAAAAATCATTTGAAGAATGGAATAAAACTCTAAATACTAATTTAGTTGGGCCTTTTATCTTATCTCGTGAGGCAAGTAACTATCTTAATAAAAGTAAGAATGGAAGAATTATAAATATTTCATCAACTAACGCTACCAGAACACTAAGTACCTTTTCAATGGATTACGATGCTTCCAAATCAGGACTTGTGAGCCTTACAAAAAATCTAGCAACAGCATTAGCACCCAATGTATTAGTTAATACAATTTTACCGGGCTGGGTTAATACAAATATAAACGGGAAACTTCCTGCTGAGTACATTCAAGAAGAAAAAGAGCAAACTGCACTTAAAAGATTTGCAGAACCAGATGAAATTGCATCCTTAGCACTTTTTCTAGCTTCTGAAGATGCTAGCTTTATGACTGGTAGCAGTATAGAAATAGATGGAGGTTATGGTTTAGTTGAATAATAAATATATGAGCAAAATTTTAGTAGTCGGCGATATTTACATTGAAAATGACTTCTTTGTTCAAACAATTCCAGTAGAAAACGAATTTAGCGTTGCAAACGAAGTTATTACTTTTACAGGCAGTAAAACAATAAACAGCGGCAGAGTAATGACAAGACTTGGTAATAGCGTGGATTTCTTTGCCAAAACCGGCACAGACGATAATTATCTTAAAGTATTATCAGATCTTAAAAAATACAATATTAGTATAGATCTTTTAGTTCAAAGCCCAGATATTAAAACCGGCCAAATCGCAGTGATTACTGATGAACGAGAACGTAGCGCAGTAAACATCTATTTTGGCGCTAATAGCACTGTTGTACCTCAAGATATAAAAGACTTGGAATCAGATATAAGTAAATATGATATGGTTTATGGTGCTACACATTTGCCACTAGATTGCCTATATCAGCTTGTGGATAGTTGTAAAAGAAAAAGAGTACCGCTTTTTTTGGACTTTCCAAACCCTCAAAAAACAGTTGACCTAAACAAGCTTGCTGATGTTGATTACATCTCTCCTAACCGAGAAGAAGCCGAAGCCCTATTTAACGAGCAAATTCGAAGCATTGATGACGCATTTAGAGTACTTAATCTTTTTAGAAAGTTTTGCAAAGGAACAATTATACTTACGTTAGATATTGATGGTTGCGCAGTTCTTGAAAAGGGAGCAAAAGACCCTATCTACCTACAGACAACACCAATACAAGCAGTCGATTCTGTAGGTGCAGGTGATATTTTTAAAGCAGTATTTATATCTGAGTTCTTAAGTACAAAAAATATACAAACAGCAATTACTCATGCACAACAGATCGCAACAAGATCAGTCGAAATAAAAGGATTGGACTTAACATTAAATAGTTTAGATTTAAGTTTTTAAATATGGAAATAGTAAAAGGAAAATCTTCAGATGGGATAACATATACTGGTTTACTAAGCCGTGCTAACAACAACCAGAATCTTATTTTGCATATTCATGGAATGAGTGGAGATATTTATACAAATTCATTTTATCCATATATGCATGATTATTACCCTAAAAATGGGAACTCGTTTTTAGCAGTAGAACACAGAGGGACCCATAGTGTTACAGAGTTTGATAAGAATGGATTGTATTTAAATATTGGTAATACATACGAGATTTTTGAAGACTGTGTATACGACATTCAAGGCTGGATAGATACTGCAAAAGGAATGGGCTTTAAAAATATCTGGTTACAGGCTCACAGCCTTGGCCCTTCAAAAATTGCTTATTATATTAATCAAGTTAAGACTACTGATATTAAAGGTCTTATATTTCTTAGTCCATCAGATATGGTTGGATTAGTGAACTATCCCGAAGAACTAGAAAGACACACAATGCTTTTACAAGAAGCCAAAGACTTAGTTAATGCAGGAAAACCAGATCAAGTTTTAAGTGATAAACTCTGGGGAGAAAATTTACTTTCAGCTAAAAGTTACTTATCTTTTTTTGGTGATAACGCTAAAGATGCTATTTTTAATTTTCTAATGCCTGAACTTGGGTTTGAAGTAGTCAACAAGATTAAATTACCTATCATTGCAATTACTGGGACCAAAGATGATGGTATTGTGCCGTGCATGGACCCATTCAAAGCTATGGAGCTTTTAAAAAAAGAACTTAAGAGCTCTCCTAAAGTTAATACCGTGGTATTTGATGGTGCCGATCATGACTTTGCCGGATTTGGCCAACAAATAGTGGAAGAAGTAATTGCGTTTATACAAAATAGTTACTGAATCGGGCAGTTAGTCATCAATTCTGTCAATATTGTATATTTAGTTGTGTTTATGTGTTATTATTGGTAGTTGCTTTATTGCATACTCGATTCCGACAGGTAAAGAGGGCAGGAAGGTAATAGTATTTTATATTTTTTTATATATTTATATGGCTAAGAAGCTATATGTAGGTAATTTACCTTGGGGCACTAAAAGAGAAACTCTTGAAAGTGTTATCAACGCTCAAATCGAGACAGCTGTTAAGGCATTGACAGATGAAGGAAAAGAAGTTGGAGAAGCAAAAATTGAAGACGATTTTTTCAAAGTTGATGAGAGAGGAAATGCTAGATTCGCTATTGTAACAATTTCTGATGATGTTGTTGCTGAAATGGTTATTGCAGCAATGAACGAAATGGAATTTGATGCAGATGACGGAAGAGGACCAAGAAACTTAACTGTAAACCTTGCAAGACCAAAGGAAGACAGACCAAGTGATGACAGAAGAGGTGGATACGGCGGTCAAAGAAGAGAATTCAGACCAAGAAGAGACTTTGGTAACGGTGGTAATGATAACAACAATAACTACTAAACCTTAGTTGAATAATTCGATATAAATTTTGAATTTTAACCCCACAAAGCGCAAGCTGGGTGGGGTTTTTTATTAATCTAAAATGCGACAGCTAAACAAAAAAGAAGTTAAAAAAAAGTACAAGGAGTTTCCTAAAAGATCAAAGGAGATTGTTGTAGTCCTAGAGAATATTGAATATGCTAGAAACGTAGCCAGTATTTTTAGAACTGCAGAAGCAGCAGGTGTTAAGAAACTTTTTTTAACAGGTATTTCAAAAGTTCCACCATTTGGCAAAGAAATGCGTCAAGTTTCTAGAAACAAAGAAACCAGCCTTCAATGGGAATATGAAGATAGTACGGGTGAAGTTATAAAAAAACTTAAGAAACAAGGATTCTATGTTTGTGCTATTGAATTAACCGATACCTCTGTGACTCTAGCTAACTTGAATAAAGCTTTAATAGGTAAAGAAAAAGTAGCATTTATTGCAGGTAGTGAAGTTTTTGGAACTAAAAAGACTACTTTAGAACACTGCGATATGGGTGTAGAAATTCCTATGTTCGGTAAAATGTCTAGTTTGAATGTATCAGTTTCTGTTGGAATTGTATTGTTCAGCTTTTAAAGCTGGATAGTTACTAATTGTGCCCAGTGATCAGATAAACTTCCAGGATTTAATTCTCTATAACTCGTAACCTTTAAGCCATTATGTACTATATTATAGTCAATTCTCCAGAGCTTAATTTCGTTTAAAGACCAAGTAGCATTAAAAAGATTGTCGCCTGCTGAAGCTGCGTCTTTGCCCAAAGCCAATACATCGTGAATCTTACCCATTGACCTAGTCGTATTAAAGTCACCAGATATGTAATATTCATTGCTATTTGATTTTATATCGTTAATCAATTTACCAAACTCTTGGTTTCTAAAGTCGAATCTGTGCTTTAAATCCACCGCAAATTTATATACATCGGGTAATCTAGCGGTATTAATATGAACTGGCATATGTACATTGTACAAACTTAATATGTTTTTATTAACTTGAACATCAACTCTTAAGTAATATGATTCTTCTTCGGTATAAGTTTTAACAATTGGTAGCTTTGTAATTGTTAAAAACTCAGTTTTTTTAACTACAGTGTAGTCTTTAAAGATTGATTGAATTTCTTTTAGGTCATCAAGTTCAATAAAATATCCATTTTGATTTAGTAGAATATGTTCCTGCAAATGGTAAACATCTGCTTGTTGCTCAACTAAAAATTCAAAAAACTTGGCCTTGTCGTCAAACTGCCAAAATTCAGTATTCCAATTAAAAACCTTGATAGTCTGTGAATTTTCACTTTGTTGATCGTTAAATGTTTTAAAGGAAATATCCGAAGAGTAAACTGCTAAAGGTATGCAAAATAGGGCCATTAGAATACCATATCTGTTTTTTTTGACTAAAACCCAAATAAGCCAAAACAAATATATTGCTGTAAAAAAGATTGGAGGTATTATTGAAAATACACTCCAAACCCAAAATTTTCCTGCGAATATAAACTGAAGTATAAATATGAATGCAAATAAAACACTTAATTTATTTGAAAGCACAAAATCTTTAACTACTTGTAAGTAGCCCGTCTTCATATTTATTTATAGGTTAATTTAAAAAGGTAAGTCGTTTGGATCAATAGTCTGCTCATCTGCAGGCTCTGATTGTTGACTTGATGGAGCAGAACCACCTTCGTTATTAGCCGATGTATCACCTTCAAATCTTGAAATTAAGATTACTCTTTCGGAATTAACTTCTGTTTTATAGTTCTTTTTGCCATCTTTATCATCCCAACTTCTAGTTTGAACTCTACCTTCAATGTAAACCCTTGTTCCCTTTTTTATTCTTTGTGCAAGACTTTCTGCGTTGTTCCACACAACAATATTATGGTAAGAAACTTCTTCTGCCCATTCTTCACCTTTTTTGTATCTTCTGTTTGTAGCAATGCTAAAACTCAGTACTGCAGCACCATTTGGTGTAAATCTTAAATCTGGGTCTCTCACAACATTACCCATTAAAGTAACTCTATTAATATCTCCAAACATATTTATATGTTAAAAACTAATTTGATATTTAATTATAGTTAAAGCAGGGGTAATTGGCAAAAAGTTTTTACTATGGGCCTTATTGTTCGGCAATTTCCGGTAGTCGATATGCAGCAACAATCGCATCTATAGGGATTGTATAGTCGTCCATATCTGGGTACATGTAGGGTTTATGCTTGTAGTTTTGTCTATAGGTTCTTATTAATGACGAAAGTTTATCTGGAGTTCTTACAGGAGATCCTGCATGAAATTCTATATTTAATTGCTCAGCTACTTCTAGGTAGTTAGTTCTACCTGCTTGTGGACCATCTTCGCGGATACAGATTCTTCTTAATTCCATAAATCGTCTAAATTCTTCTGTAGTAAATCTTACAATTCCTTGACGTTCAAGCATTTCGTCGGCTTGATCTTGTATTCGTTTTCGATGAACATTTATAACAATTTTTCGTTGTCTAAATAATTCTTCATTAAAATCAATTGTTTTATCTGTTCTTATTAAATCTACTAACATACTTACTATTTGACTTGAGGCGCTGTAACCATGTAAGTATTCATCGGGCATTAAATCCCTAACAATTTCGTGATAACTACGCAAATCTGTTAAGTCGTTAAGAATATATGCAATTTGAACTGCAAATCTTTCGTATAGTTCGTTTTCTATTATTATTCTTTGCAAAAATCTTTCAATATAGAAAATAGAATTACTATCAGCTAAAGTATCTTCTTCGGAATCGCCAGGGATAATAACAGATTCAAGCCTTGGATCACCATTATATCTCATTGTTTTTATTTGATCTGATAATGACTTTGCTGTTCTCTGGGTTGCAAATTGATTATTAAATGCAATCGTTACTTTGCTCCAATTAGGCCTGCCTGCATTCGGGCCAACTTGCCATTGATACTCAGGATCTTCGGCACATGATCTAATAAATACGATTTGTTCTGTTGAAAATGGAAAACGGCCTATACTTTCTAGCATTGCATGTCCGCTATTACGTTGAGTATTGGTGTAACTTCTTACTCTAGAAGATCTTGCGTCCAAGTCTATATATTCTGATTCATTTTGAGCACTAGTATTATGTATTTGTACTGCGTGCTGCACCGCAAAGTGAATAATTTTTTTAGCTACCACAGGGTTAAAACGGTATTCTTCGGGTATAAGATCTTGTGCAAGAGAGTCGTAACTTCTGCAATCTTGGCAATCGAGTAGAATAGAAGGTAGTTCGGCAATCAAAAATGTATATTTTTCGTTTAAAAGTCTTAGGGCAACACGGTTAATTGCTATGTATGCTTGACTTTCGTTCGAGTCGTCTTGAATCGACTGAAGATCTACAGGGATTTGATCTGGTATCATCTCCTTATTTTATCAAAAATGTTAAGAGAGACTCCGACCGTAGTCATCGTCTCTCTGTTTTATCCGGTGTCCCAAAGGCACATCCTTGGTCAGTGACCGACCTAAGGAGGTGTCAAGCTTACTTATTTAGGACATACCTAAGGAACACCGGTGTAAAAAGCTGATTCTTACATCGATGTTCCAAAGGTAACGGACGGTTTATTTAAAAACCAAGTAAGATTATATCAATAATTACTGATTTGTAAAGGGTAAAAATATGGAATGCTGATATAT
>CAYUKX010000041.1:0-8043 GCA_964445405.1 uncultured Candidatus Saccharibacteria bacterium | reverse complement strand
ATAACTTTAAGCAATAATAAAATTGTTGAAGTTAAGAATATAGAAGATGAATATTTGAAGTAATAAATTGTTACAGGACCTCCGTTCCTGCAACAATATTGCTTGAACGAAAGTCCTGTTTACCGATCGGGCTTGGGGTGCCACAAAGGGCGCACCACGCCGCGATAAATTGCCAACCCGAAAATCACAGCCGCAATGACTAACCAAATGGTCGCCCACTGGTTACCATTAAAAATGGGGTACAGCTTTGAAAACTGCACCGCGTCGTTTGCGTGATCCTGCTGGGAGAGCAGTTCCAAGGCATGCAGCCCGTTGATGGCATCCAAAGCTATGTACGCCGCCAAGACATTTATTAAGGTTACCCCAAAATGCCAAGGCAGGTACTTACTGACCAAGAACACCACAACACACAGCACGAACGCGACGATCAGCGTGAGCTGCGTGCCCGTCACTTGATCGGGCTGCGCATAAGTCAGAGCGAACAACCCCATAACAATCCCTACCCCGAACGCCACAACGGCGCCCCACTGGTAGCGATTGTTAAAGTAGAACACCACGGACCCAATTACTGCCGAACCCAAGTAACCGGCGGGCAGAATCAGCGTACGCAATCCTCCGACGGACTGTACAAATCCGCCGCCGTCGGACCCTACGACCAATGCCATCACCTGCCCGCCCGAAATACGGGTGGCAAATGCATGGCCAAACTCATGAACTAATACCTGAACAGAGTGCAGCCATTGATTAACCACGAAAAAACTACTATTCGTGGAAATCAAATGTAGTACGACTGCCACTACGGCAGTCACCAACGCCATAATTACGGCGTAGGATTTGTTTGTCGGGATTCGCATGACATCTCCTTTTCAACGAGCTCGGTATATAGCAATTATATCATTCAGCGGACAAATATTAAAGCGTAATAAAGCCCGCCTTACGGCGGGCTTAGTTTAACTTTAAATCAGCTTTATGCTGCTTCTTCTGTCTTTTCTGGTTCTTGAATGTCCTCTACTTTAGCAACAATTTCTTCGAATACCTTTTCTGCTCTCTTTTTTACTGGAGCTAATTTATTATAAACAGGTGGAGCTTTTGGCTCTAACATCTTCATAATTTTATATAGCTTGTTATTAATATCGTCTAATTGTCTTTGAATATTAGAAGTTTCTCCTCCTCCAAAGCTAGATCGCTCTTCTCTTCGGTAGCTAGGTCTTTCATCTCTACCATAGTCTCTTCTTTCACTTCGTTCGCCTCCATCTTGTTGTTTTTCAAAACATTCACTACAAAATATTGGTTTATTTCCGGATGGTCTGAATGGAACTTTGCAATCTTTTCCACATTCATCACAAACGGCGTCAAACATTTCTCGTTGTCCTCTGTCTGAATCTCGGTCATCTCTATTGTAGCTAGGTCTTCTGTCGTCTCGTCTATCGTCTCTTCTGCTTGGTCCTCTGTCGTAATGGTCTCTCATGTTATTGTATAAATAGTTAATTTGCTTTGTAGTTTAGCTTTTTATGGCTAAAATAGCAACATTATAGGGTAATTATTATATATACCTACGCTTCTTCAGGAATTGCTTCCTGTTGCTCCGAATAATCAATTATCATTATGCAATAGCCAATTTCTTCAAATCCCCTTTGTCCATTCTTAAAGGTCCTAATGTATTCCCTACAAGGATATATGCAAACAACAAATGGTGTCCCCTGAATAGGCAATAGTTGTTCTGGGTAGTTTGCTGCAATATCTAAGGCTGTATTTGCAGCACTAGACTTAAGTTCAGGAGTTGTTCCATCTTCTCTTTGTACTGGAATAATTCTTTGAGTATTAATTCTTAATGGCAAAAAGAATACTTTTCTACCTACAAGTCCCAATGTTGCCTCAAATTCAGCCCAATTTGAAAGTAAGTAATGTGTAAGCTCAACACGATTAGTTATACCAACTGGTAAAGGCAAAAAGTTATTAAAAAAGGCTTGAACTAAGCCTTCATCTAAAAGTAAGTTATCGAATAGTGGGTCGGGAGCAATTTGCTCTACCATTGCTTGCTCTATTGCACCTTCTTGTGTAGGCGCGCCAATAGTATCTGCCATAAATTGAGGGGTAAAAAGTTATATACGTTAGGGAATTGATTGTAAAATTGAAAGCTCATCAATAATTCATTCTATAACAATCGCTATAGAATGCAACAATTATTAATTAAGCAATTTATATGCTTACAGCTTTTAAACCTTTAAAGTAGAACAACGCCATTGCAGCAATACTCATTGCAATAACCGCAAACATTGCTGTAACTGGAACATCTGTACCAGTAGGAGCAAGTCCAGGGTTAATTGTGACTGTAATATCTCCAGAGAAAGCATCTCCAAAATTACCATCACCTGAGTAAGTTGTATAAAGAGTGTGTGTTCCAACACTTAAATTACTTAATGTTATTGTTCCAACTCCATTTGCAACTGTACCTAAAGATGTAGATCCTTCAAATAATTCTGCAGTTCCAGTTAATGTGGGGCCAGTAGATCCCCATTCAATATTAATTACAACCGATTGACCTTGGTAAGCAGTTGTTGGATTAGCAGAAAAGTCTACAAGTAGTAATTCATCATCTCTTGTTAATATAACTTCAGTTTCTGAATATCCAATTGTAAAATTGTAACCACCCATAACAATATTCGCACCAGCAGGTAAGCCAGCGAATGTTCCAACAATAGCACCTCCAGTTGTTGACATAAGTGTATAGGAATCGCCTACTGTTGGCACATAGCCAAGCGAAATACTTAGAACTGCATTAGCTATATTTATATTCCCTGTTGCAGTAACACTATCGTATTGTGTACCTATTGTTGTTCCATTAATTTCGACAGTATAAGTATCATCTGCTGTAAGTACTAGGTCGCCATCTACAGTAAGAAGACCCGGGCTATTACCTGGTGACAAAGTTCCGGTATATACATTAGTAGAGCCAACAGTACCTGAACCACCCAATATGCCATCAGTAACATTTACTGATCCTAAGGTTCCATTAACTAATGTAGTTCCACCTTGAACAGTTAACAAGCCTGTGTATGCGGCATTAGCTGCACTAATTATTATTGTACCAACACCATTTGTTGTAATTAAACCACTACCAGTTATATTGCCATCAATATTTAATGTAGTACCAGTACTAGCAAAAATATCACCTGTGTAATTTAAAAGATCACCACTAAGGTAAGCATCGCCAATGTTATTTGCAGTAATAATATCACCAGAGCCAGTAATATCGCCTTGAATACCAAATGGCAATACAGTTGGGTTAAGTGTTAAATTAAAGCCATTTAAATCAATATTACCTGGGTAATTTGCAGTGTTTATATCTACGTTACCACCCAACGTAAATGCAACACCAAATGTACCAGGCCAATCTGCATGTACAAAAGAGTTAATTGTTAATGCATTACCACTTAAACTAAAAGCTGGACTACCAGGAAAATATATTGAATTTAATGTTAAACCACTTAAATCGTTAACTGTAGTTACTGAACTTGGAATTGTTATATCATCACCTGTGCCTGGTATTCCACCTGCACCACTACAACCTGCGCCCCAATTACCTGCACTCGACCAATTATTGTCTACACCACCGGCCCATGTACAAGAAGCTGCTGAAACTTTACTAATATTAAATAAGGAAAATACTACTCCGAAACCAACAAGAGTTATTAAGAATACTTTTAGATTATTTTGCATTTGTTTTAGTAAAAATATTACAAGTATATTTAAACAAATTATACGCGTTAAAGCTAGTCAGTTATTCGCATATGACAATAACAATATTCAATACTTGTGTTTTACAAAATGTTAACTTGTTCGAATTATTGCTTTAAGATAGAATCAGATTACATATATTCAAAACTCATGCAAAGAAAATACAAAATTATAACCGTGCTGCTAGTAGCATCACATCTACTGACATTTTTTATTTACAGTTTAAAACTAAAGGAAACTGATAAAGTTATTAATCCATATCCTTACATTGATATTTCCAGAAACTACATTGAGCAAAAAAACTTTATAGTAAACTTACAACCCTTACGTGAAGATTTATATAAAATTTACGATCAGTACGGAGAAGATAGAATATCTTTATATATTGAATTTTTAAACACAGGTGCGAATATTTCTTACAACCCCGATTCTAGGTATTATGCGGCAAGTTTGATTAAATTACCGTATGTTGTTGCAGCGGTAAAAAAAATACAATTAGGAGAATGGACCTGGGACACTGAATTAACAATGTATTTCGAAGATATTAATTTAGATTATGGAAAGTTAGGTGAGCAACCTATTGGTTCTAAATTTAATTTAAAAACTTTAATAGAGGCTACCTTAATTGAATCCGATAACACTGCGTTTAAAATGATCTCTAGAAACATGGGTTATGAACCTGTAAATGATTTTCTAAAATCCACAGGTTTGAATGAATTTTTTGATAAAAACCAAGATATAACTGCAAAAGAATACACTCGATTAATTAGGGCGCTTTATACAGCAAGTTACTTATCTCGCGAAAATTCTCAAAAAATTCTTGAGATTATGGGTAAGAGTAAAAGGAATTACTTAGGACAAGGCATTCCTGAAGATATTATTTTCTCGCATAAATTTGGAGAGAACATTCCAAGAAGAATATTTTCTGATTCTGGTGTTATATATTTAGAAGATAGAGCATTTGTTGTTACAGTACTATTTCAAGCAGAAGAAAGTGAGACACAAGAACACATTCAAGCATTCTTTAAAGATGTAGGAGCAACTGTATATAATTATTTTAGTGAGTACAATAAATAAGATTATTTATTCTGAGTTACTAACTTAGCCCACTCATTCATAATAATTTTAGGACTACCATCTGCATGTCTTAGCGCAGCTCCAGTAAATGCTGTATTTCCAAATTCAATATCGTTTAAGAATAACCAATTAATAAATTTAGGATTGTACGTAGTATTAAATTTAACTAACCAATCTAGATAATCCTTTTGCTCTTGCTCAGAAGAGTTAAAATCTTCATATTCTATATTAAAATCTATTAACTCCGATGGCCACGTTGTTTCTGTTATTGCAAAATCTTTGTCTGTAATTTGTTTAATGGGATTAAAATAATCTTCTGGGATTTGGCTTGGAGTTGCATAATCAAAATGCGGGTAAAGTGTAAATCCATAAAAATCTACAATATCTTCCCAATCCTTTAAAATTGTAGTCGTATCTTCAAATTCTTCCCCAAACAAAAAGCCTTTACCTATTAACGATTCATATTGAAACACAGTAAACAATTTTATATTTTTAAATTTACTTTTAATTTGTGGAAATACTGCTTTTGCATTTTCAAGAAATGTAGCATATTCAAATGGATCATCTTTATATATCAAATTAATTTCGTTACCTATTCCTACATATACAATGTTGCGATTACTATTTAATATTCTATAAAGATTATCTAAACTTTCTAGATCTGTATCTTTAAGTAGTAAGTAAACAGGCATTGCAGCATTAGTGCTATAGAATGCGGCTTCATCGATGTTGGGCATAGTAGTATGAACCCCATAAATATTGGCGTATAAATTAATATCCTTCCAATAGTTTGCTACATCTTCATCTTGAAATTGGGGATACTTTGTTGGTCCAAAGCCGCTAATACCAAAGTAATCTTTGCTATCATCAATTTTAGTGTAGGCAACTTTATTTCTAAAGAATATTAAAACTCCTATTCCCAAAACAATGACCAAAATTATTATAAGCTTTTTCATTTATGCAGAATTTAACTCGTAATAAAATTATAGCCTAAACAAAGTTTACCGCTACAATAATATTACTTGTTCTTAAGAATCTCTTCGATTTGTGCTTGAGTTAATGCTTGCCAAGGAGAGCTTGTAGGATCAGCGGTTGCCGCAGCAGGACTATCACCTAGTGTCCACCATTTTGCATTGTATGGTACTCCATTGAACATTATTTTATCTCCAGAATTATACTGCTTTGTACCTGACCACTCTGGATATGTTCCGTCCGGTAACTTTAATTGTTCAAAAGGTTTTTCACCTGGTAATACTGGGCCAATTAATTGCCAAGGTGTTTGCCAAGATTGCAATACAGGATTATCTGGTAAGTCACCTTGAGTCCACCATTTTGCTTGATAAACATTTTTATGCCATACAACTTTTGTACCTTCTAGGTAAATATTATTTTCACTCCATATTTGATAAGGGCTTGTTGCAGGATCATCGGTATTCGAAAGTTCTTCTGGACTATCTTCTTTTGTTGTAACTACATTCTGTTGAATAGTACCATCCATTTCAATACTTAAAGTATTTATAAAGTCTAGACTGTTTTGTTTTAATCCACTGCATGAATCAGATGCCACTGTTATATTCGCGTAATTTTCTCCACACTGAATATCTCGATTTGCAGACCACATTGAAAGTCTTATTAATCCTTGTGATTGAGCATATTTATTTAATGCTACTGCATCATCTAATGTAAAAATGTCGTTAGCTAAATCGTTTTGGCCAATCATTGGTGTTGCGCCAAGCTTCTTCCATAGTGATGCACCACTTAAATCTATTCCTGCGTTTGAATACAATATTCCCAATTGTCTATGTGTTTCTAAAAGTGCTCTTGCACTAGCGTCAGCCATTGTTTGACCATTTGCTCTGCTCTGTCCATAATTCATTGTCATTATATTTACACCAGCAATATCCACGCCATTTGCCAACATGGTTGCAATTGCATTTGTACCTGTCTCGGTTAATCCTTGAGGAATTACTGGTAGTGTTAACCAGATAGCCAAGTTCTTACCTTGTTGTCGTAAATCTTGCTGTAACAAAGTCAGTACTTGTGCTCTTCGTACTGCAGCATCGGTATCGGATAATCCATTACCTTCTAAGTCAAAATCCAAAGTATAAACATTATATTTTTCAATTACAGATTTATATGCGTCGGCTAATCTTTGAGTATCGGTACAATTTATTGACATTTCGTCATTAAGTAAACCACCAAACGAAATTGAAATATCACCACCTAATTGTCTTAATCTTGCAATACGTCTGTCTAAATCTAGTTGATTACTAGCCTTATCTAATGTATATGCTTTCCCCCAACTTGGAACACAAGCATCTTCTTGGGACGAAACTATAAAAGATAACACAACGTTTTTTGCTGGAGTCGTTCCTAACTTTTCAAAATCAAAATATGGAGTAGCTGTAACATCTACATATGGAGCAAACCATGGATTTGTATTTGTAATAAACTTACTGTCATCAATCTGTTTTATTTTTTGAAGTCCTGTGTAAGCCAATATTGATATTAATAGTAATGCAATAAGTACTCTTATTGGTGACAATCTTCTTGTCGGTAATTCTGCAGTTTTTTTGTTTTCTTTATTTTCTGGTTTCATTAAATTTTGTGATTTGATTTTGCATCTATAACTAAATTCTTTAACGATACATGCGGAACTTTACCCATGTTCTCTCCGTGATACAATACTGCCTTCCAATCTAAGTTTAGAACTGACTCTTCGTCTTTATTAACTTGTTTAGGTTTTACATCTACATAAAGCCAACTAGTTAAACCTAACCAAATATCAGTTAGTAAATCCCAAACACCAATGTAAGCAATAATTGCCCAAGTAGCAGCAACCGCGTTAAATGCAGCAAATGCCGCATTACCCCAGTTCTGGTCTATAATGTTAAACCATAAAACATAAACTGAGAATGCAACAATTCCTACAGGAAATGCTACAAATAAAAGTGATGCAGCAGTTCTATTCTTAATCTTTGGTGTTCTTGCAAATGGAATTTTTTTACCTGTTAATGCTTGTTCAATTGATTTAATTACTCCTGCTAAGTTCACTGGTAATAAAATTAAATTAAATCCGTAAATTCCAAAGATATCAAAATAGCTGTATCTGCAATATTTAAGATCAACGGCTTGAGCTATAAAGTAAGGCAATGCAGTTAACAAAACTAATGTACTTAATAATTGTCCATTAAATGGGTAAGCTAGTAAAAATACTAAACCAAAACT
>CAYUKX010000040.1:0-8422 GCA_964445405.1 uncultured Candidatus Saccharibacteria bacterium | reverse complement strand
TGAAGTTGTTAATTCATCAAGCTTTGCTTGAATTAAAGCTGGTACTTCAAAGCCCGCAGGAAAAACTTCTGATGTTGTAAATGGTGTCATAACTAATTGAAAAAAGATAATTGCTTTTGGTAACAATTTATCACAGTATTTTTAAATTGAATATTCTTAATTTAGAAATGATTTACTAGCCTTATTTTTAGAAGGATCTAATGCAATAGCAACATTAATTTGTTCATCCTTTTTTACTCTTACTTTTTTAAAATATTGTCCTGTTGGCCCTTTTTCTAATTCTTGTTTTTCTGTTTTTGATGGGAATATAAATCCATCGCAATAAATATTAATTAAATATTCACCTGGTTGAAGTT
Source organism: uncultured Candidatus Saccharibacteria bacterium (assembly GCA_964445405.1). Lineage (GTDB taxonomy): Bacteria > Patescibacteriota > Dojkabacteria > J137 > J137 > Brojett037. The sequence goes on along the minus strand of CAYUKX010000040.1, from coordinate 8,066 downwards.
TGTTGAATACATATCTTCCCATTTCGTCAGTTATTACAACTTCGACTTGTCTTTTATTTTTTGTATCGTATATTCTTACAAAAGCGCCTTTAATTCTTTCTTGTGTTTCTGAGTTATAAATGTAACCCCAATCTTTTTTCGATTTTTTTAATCTTCTGAATATTGCGAATTGAGCAATATATAGTAGAAGAATTGCTAAATTAGTTAATGTTGGTGTAATTATAAATGCGATTATTGATAAAGCAAATCCTGCATAAACAATTATTGTATTTGCACTATAGAATATTTGTCTTAAGTCAATATTGATTTTTCCTTTTGTTTTTATTTCTGGCTCAAGAGCAATATCTTTTATAAATGACCCTTCATGATTTAAGTACTCAATATTTTCTTTATAAGTTTTGTATCCATTTTGTTTTACTTCAATAGTATAAGTTCCTTTATCAATTACGAATCCATATTTGCCTTCAGTGTCAGTTACTCTTTGTGTCAAGAACTTATTACTTGTAGCTGAATATATTTTTACACTCGCAAATGCTATTGGTTTTTTATTACTTATGTCGTAGATAATTCCCCAATTTTTCTTCTTTTTTCTAAACCTTATTAGGAATAAACCATAAGTAATGAATTTTGGATAAACAACAATATTTGCAGCAACTGCAACTATACTAGTTGTAACTAAGGCTGTAGGTAAATCGTTTTTAACGATATTTGTAACTTGAATTTGGATTTGCTCTACTAGGGTTGGTTGTGGCAGTTGCTCAGAAATTGTTTCAACATTTCTAATATATGCAATTGAATTTGAAGATATCTGAGATTCGTTACCTGCTTTGTCAATAAATTTAATATAAATTACTTTTAGGCCTGGATCATTACTTAGGGTAAATGATTTGGTGGTAGAGTAAGGTTCAAAATTGCTACCTTCAAAATTAATATTTTCGGAAATAATCATGCTATCTATTCCGGATAGATTATCTGTTGCATTTATGTTTAGTATGACTACTTTATCTTGAGTAACTTCTTCTTTGCTATTTATGTAAAAGCCTCCTTCTGGTGAAGTTATATCTACAAGCAAATCCGAAGCTGTTTCTAGGGTGTTGCCTGCTAAATCAAATGCTCTTATTGTAATTGTATGTAATTCTTCGTCAAGAGTAGGAACTGTGTAAGGGCTTGTCTGTCTTGTGAATTCTCCACCTTCGCTAGCTACTTTTACTTCGTAATGATCAATTCCATTTTCATCTGTTGCTGCAAAATAAATTGTAGGATTTTGATTATTTGTTGGAGATTTTACATTAATTAGTAAAGATATACCTGTTGGTTTTGTTAGGTCGATTGTTACATTTACAACTCCATCTCTAAAGCTAGTATTATTACTAACTGCTCTAACAGTAATTGTATGGAATCCTTCTGAAAGTTCAGGTAGTTGATAAGGGCTAGTTTGTCTACTAAATTCACCGTTATCAACTTTAACTTCGTAATGATTAATTCCAGCAGGATCTGTTGTTTCAAAGCTAACAATAGGTGTCGTATTTGTGGTATAGGCTTCAGTATTTAATGTTGGTATAAATGCAGCAGGAACTGAGCCAGTGATTAAATAGTTTAATTCGGTTACCGTAGCTGAATTATTTACACTATCAATTGCAGTAATAACCAAATCACCACTATCAGAAATGGATACGCTACATAAAACATTAGAAATATTTGTATTTGAACATTGCAGAACACCACCAGTTGCTGTTACATCTTCAGCTCTAATAATGTAATTATCTGCAATATTAATAGTAGTATCTGTAATTGTGGTTGATGAATTCTTTGTAGGTGCATTAATTGTTATAGTAGGGGATTGCGTATCTATAACATAGCCTGTAATTGAAGTTGAACTGGAATTACCTACTTCGTCAATTGCATTTATTGCAAGTGTTCCAGTAACTGAAACAATAGTTGTACAAGTTACAGATGTTGCATTTACTTGCACACATTCAATACTTCCCCCATTTGAACTAATATCTGATGAGTTAATTCCCATATTATCAGTAATTTGTATTACTGTATCGGTAATATTAGCAGTACTAACTTTTGTCGGTGCTACATAGTTAATTACAGGTGCCTGACTATCAACTGTAACACCTATATTTTTATTTCTTGAATTACCAGCAGCATCGTATGCAACAACAGTAATTGAATGGTTGCCATTACTTAAAGTCGGTAATTGGTAAGGGCTTGTTTGAGTACTAAAACTGCCCGAATCTATTTGCACTTCAAAATGTCCCATAGCTACATTATCTGTTGTGTTAAAAGATAATATTGGTGTTGAATTATTTGTAAGTGAACCAACATTTAACAATGGTGTAAAGTCATTAGGTGCAGTTAAATCTACTGTTAAATTAACCGTTCCTTGTGTTTGATTACCAGCAATGTCAACTGCTCTTACTCTGAATGTATGATTACCTTCGGGAAGCGTGGATAATTGATAAGGACTAGTTTGCGTTGTAAAGCTTCCTGAATTAATTTGTAGCTCATAGTGATCTATTCCTGATGGTGCTGTTGTATTAAATGTAAGAATTGGCGATGTATTATTAGTTGGCGATGAAACATTTAGTGTTGGAGTAAAGTTAGCTGGACCATCAAGCTCAATTGTTAGATTAACACTACCTGTTCTTTGATTTCCTGCAAAGTCTAATGCCCTTACAGTTATTGAATGATTACCATCATTCAGAGTAGGTAAAGTATAAGGGCTAGTTTGTACGTTAAAGCTTCCAGAATCAATCTGAACTTCGTAATGACCCATTAGTACATCGTCGGTTGTATTAAAGAAAACTTGAGGTGTTCTATTATTTGTAGGCGAAGTTACATTTAGAGTTGGAGTAAAGTCATTAGGTACCGTTAAGTCTATTACTAAATTTACACTTCCTTCTCTATAGTTTCCTACAACATCGTACGCCCTAACAGTAATCGTGTGTCCACCTTCGGATAAAATAGGTAACTGGTAAGGACTTGATTGTGTACTAAAGCTTCCAGAATCAATCTGAACTTCATAATGTCCAATACCATTTGTATCAGTTGTACTAAAACTAACAATAGGTGTTGTAATGTTAGTAGGTGAAATTACGTTTAATGTTGGAGTAAAGTTTGTAGGTGCACCATTATCTATAGTAACGCTAACACTACCATCTCTAAAGCTAGAATTATTACTTACTGCTCTTACAGTAATTGTATGGAATCCATCTTGCAGTTCAGGAAGTTGGTACGGGCTAGTTTGTGTACTAAATGTTCCATTATCGACTTTAACTTCGTAATGATTTATACCATCTGTATCTGTTGTGCTAAAACTTACAGTTGGTGTTCTATTTGCCGTTATTGCTCCAGTATTTAATGTAGGTGTGAATGCAGCAGGTACGCCAGTTGCTATAAGATATCCGGATTCAGTAGCTTGCGTATGATTACCAGACATATCTGTTGCATCAATTACTAATGACCCACTATCAGAGATTGAAGAGGTACAATTAATTTGAGTACCGGTTGTCTGCACACAACTGATCGTTCCTCCAGTGGCTGAAACATTGCCCACTAAAACAGAGAAATTATCGGTTATTCTAATTGTTGTATCGGTTATTGTGGATGTATAGGATTTTGTAGGTGCAGTAATTGTAATTACTGGTCCTTGAGAATCTATTAGATAATCTGTGATATCCACGTAAGAGAAATTTCCAGCTACATCATAAGCATAAATTGTAAAAGTCCCACTATTGCTAATTACAGAAGTACAGTCTAGCGTAGTATCTGTTGTTTGAGTACATTCTATTGTTCCCCCTGAAGCGCTAATTCCATCTGGTGTTATTGCAATGTCATCTGTAATATTAATTGTAGTATCTGTTATTGGGTTGTTGCTTAATTTTGTAGGTGCAGTGTAGTTAATTACTGCTGCACTCAAATCAATAGTTGCAGAAACCGAACTTGATCTTGAATTACCTGCTAGGTCAAATGCCATAACACTCATAGTATGCTCTCCCTCTGGAATTGTAGGAACAGAATATGGACTTGCTTGAATGCTAAAGTCTCCACTATCAACCTGAACCTCGTAGTGGCTCATTCCTACATCATCAGTTGTTGCATATAGCAATTCTGGTGAATCACTGCTGGTTATTTCTCCTGGATTTACTTCTGGAGTGAATGGATCGGGAGGAGTTAAGTCAATTGTTAATGATACTGTAGCATCTGTATAGTTACCCAGAGTATTAAACGCTCTAACTACAACTGAATGATCACCTTCGCTTAACTCTGCAAGTTGATAAGGGCTTTCTTCTTCTACAAATGCGCCGCCATCAACTTGCACTTCGTAATGACTAATTCCATTATCATCTGTGGTAAAGAAGGAGAGTATTGGCTGTGTATTGTTAGTAGGATTCGAAACATTGAATGTTGGTGTAAACGCTTCTGGATAAGAATCTTCAATTGTTACACTAATCGTTCCATCTCTAAAGTTACCTTGAGTATCGTATGCTCTAACAGTTATTGTTCTAAAACCTACTGCTAAAGTAGGTAATTGATAAGGGCTAATTTGAGTTGTAAAACTTCCATTATCAATTTTAACTTCGTAACGGTCTATACCATCTGCATCTGTCGTAGAAAAGTATAGAATTGGTGCAGTGTTATTCGTAAATGGTGTTGTATTTAATGTTGGACTAAATGCAGCTGGGGGAGTTGATGCAACAGAGTATCCTGTTTCAGTTAAGGATACTGCGTTCCCTGCATTATCAGTCGCGTTTATTACTAAGTTTCCAGTATCTGCAATTGATGCGCTACAATCTACTCTAGTAGTGCTTGTTTGATTACACAAAATTGTTCCACCAGATATTGCTCTAACGTTGTCTGCAAGTATGTATGATTCATCTGTTGCAATAATTGTAGTATCTGTAATAGTTGTTGCAGAAGTTTTTGTTGGTGCGATTATTTGTAAAACAGGTGGTGTTGTTTCTATCACGTAACCAGTTACAGTTATTGAGCTCTGATTCCCTGCGTTATCTGTAATATTTAATGTTACATTCCCGCTCTGAGAAGTTGTAACTACGCATCTAATATATAATGGTTGGGTTTGGGTGCAACTTAAGGTTCCACCTGTGGCATTAACATTTTGAATTTGAATTCCAATATTATCCTGCAAATAGAATGTAGTTTGAATATCAGTATTATTATATTTTCTAGGAACATAGTAAGTTATAGTTGGTGAAGATACATCTACTTTGAAGGTTATTATTCCATCGGTAGAATTACCTAAAGTATTAAATGCTCTTACTGTTACTGTATGAGGAGTTCCAGTATAAGTACTTTCAGTGAGTTCAGGTAGAGTGTATGGGCTAGTTTGTGTAGTAAATGTGCCATTGTTAACTTTTACTTCGTAATGATCAATCCCTAGCGAATCAGTAGCTGAAAAGTTGATTGTTGGGGTAGTTGTATTAATTGGTGAAGTACCATCTAATGTTGGTGTAAATGGATCTGGCGATGTTCTATCTATTGTTACATTCACACTTCCTTCGGAATAGTTGCCAGCAGCGTCATATGCTCTTACTGTAATTGTATGGCTCCCATTCGAAAGTGGTTCTACCTGATAAGGACTTGTTCTTGTTGTAAAGTTCCCACCATCAACTTTTACTCTATAATAAGAAACTCCTAGGTTATCATCTGTGGCAAAAGTTATTGTAGGTGTTGTATTTATTGTAGGACTTGTTACGTTTATAGTTGGTGTAAATGCATCAGGTGCAATTGTATCTACAGTTATATTTAATTGTGTTCCATCTCTGTAATTACCGGCAACATCGTAAGCTCTTACATTAATTGTATGACTTCCTTCGGACAGCAATGGTAATTGATAAGGACTAATTTGTGTGGAATAAGATCCGTTATCGATTTTTACTTCGTAATGACCCATTCCTACTAAATCTGTTGTTGTAAATGTTATTGTTGGTGATGAATTGTTAGTTACTGAGCCTGTATTAATTGTAGGAGAAAATGTATGAGGTGCTGTTAAATCAATAACAATATTCACCGTCCCTTCTGTATAGTTACCAACTGTGTCGAAAGCTCGCACTGTTATAGTGTGATTTCCTGCTGCAAGTACTGGTAGAGTATAAGGGCTAGTTTGTGGGGTAAAGCTCCCACTATCAATTTTAACTTCGTAACGGTCAATTCCGTTGTTATCAGTAGTGCTAAAGCTTACATCCGGTGTTGTATCGTTAGTTGGGCTTGCTGGATTTAATGTTGGCGTAAAAGCATCTGGCCCACTTTCATCAATTGTAACTGTTGCCACCTCACTATCAGTGTAATTGCCAGCACTGTCGAATGCTCTGACTATAATATTATGGTCACCTGCACTTAATTGTGGAACTTGGTAAGGACTAGTTTGAGTGCTAAAGCTACCACCATCAATCTGAACCTGATAATAACCAATATTAAAGTTATCAGTTGTACTAAACGATACCGTAGGTCTTGTATTACCAGTTGGACTGTTAACATCTAATGTTGGTGTAAAGGAATCTGGTCCGGTTAGATCAACATTTATTGTTAATATTGTGCCGTCTCTAAAGTTTCCCGCATTATCATATGCTCTAACAGTTACCGTGTGGGTCCCTTCTGGTAAATCAGGGGAAACTGTATACGGACTTGTTCGAGTTACAAAACCGCTTTCGTCAATATTAATTTCGTAATGATTAATTCCTGTCTGAGAATCAGTTGCATGAAAAGTTATTGTCGGAGACTGATCGGTTGTATAGGTACCCACGTTGGTTGATGGCACAAAGGCGTTAGGACTTGTTATATCTATATAAAAGGTAACTACTCCATCTGTATAAACTCCATTTATATTATAAGCCCTAACAGTAACAGTACGTGATCCTTGGCTTAATGTAGGTAATTGGTAAGGACTAGTTTGTGTACTGAATGCACCATTATCTATTTTAACTTCGTAATGATCAATTCCTGCATCATCTGTTGTGCTAAAACTAACAATGGGCGATTGATTATTAGTTGGACTAGTTACATTCAGAGTTGGTGTAAATGGCTCTGGAGCATTTATCTCTACGGTGACCAAAACAACGCCATCAGTGTAATTGCCAGTTGTGTCGTATGCTCTAACAGTTATTGTGTGTGATCCTACTGCTAATGTAGGTAATGTGTAAGGACTTGTTCTTGTAGTAAAACTTCCTGAATCTACTTTAACTTGATAGTAGCTTACTGCAACATTGTCTGTTGTACTAAATGTTACAGTTGGAGTCGTATTTGCTGTAGGACTTGCTACATCTAGAGTTGGTGTGAATTCATCCGGTGCTGTTGCATCAATGTAAAATGCAATACTTCCAGAATTTCCGTATACATACGGTGAAAATAGTCCTGTATCGTCAGTATTATTTACTCTCCAATAATAAGCTCCAGTTGCTAGACTTTGGCTAGAACCACCAACAGTGTAAGTTCCTGCTCCCGGGTTTTGCCCAACAGTAAAACTTTTAGTTCCTTGAGAGATTAGCCCAGAAGTATAGTTCACTACAGGTGAACTAAAATCACTATCGTTATCTATTTGTATGTTATATTTAACTGTATCTAAGTAGTTAGGATCTGTAATGGAAAATGTAAAGGATGGTCTTAATGTTGTTGTATAAATTGCGCTAATTACACTTGCAGGTCCAAGATTCGTTGGTGTATTTGGTACCAGATCTCCAAAGCTGAAAAAGCTATTATTACCACTATCGTAACTTCCGCTTCCTCCTACCTCAACTACAATCGCATTAGTATTCCACGCATCTTTTAGGTCTACATACAAAAAACTTCTTGCTCCTTGTGGGTCAATTTTCCATTGAGTTGTTCCAGCAGAAGTCCTTAATAGTAATCTGTTACTAATATCGTAACCATTAAATGTTGTATTATTTAATACTGTTAGTGTTACATTGGCTGGTAGTGTTAATGTATATATGTTTTCAGTAGTTACAATTTTACTAAGGTTATAAAAGGTTGTGGCAATTCCAGAGATTGTTTGGTTGCCTCCAAGTAAATTAAAGTTTCCATTGTTGTGCGTAAACGTA
>CAYUKX010000039.1:0-8528 GCA_964445405.1 uncultured Candidatus Saccharibacteria bacterium | reverse complement strand
GAGCAAAACCTTTTAAACATCCACTACGTACTGGAGGGGGTTCAGAAGGTTGACTAGACAAAGGAGGGCTAAATGCCCTCCGAAACTTACAAAAATAAATTCTACTTGTTGATTATTAACTTTGATTATAAAATCTGCGCGTATCTATAGAGGAGAGGCACATGAGTACTCTTTTCAAATGGTTCTTTGGGTGGCTTTTCCCGAAAAGGGAAACAGTCGCCCCAGTTCAGGTGGACAAGGAAACCCACCAGAAGCGAGAACAGCTTCTGATCAGCATTCTCAACTACCTGATGACGCATGGCACCTTGTCGGACGACGCAATTAGGGAATTGACGCATCAGGTCACAGCTCTGTCGGGCGAGCGGCTTGACGCTGCGTCAAAGGCGGTCACGAAGCTTGTATTCGTTGGAAATATCACGAACGACCGCCTGAATGTGATTCGGAAAATCTTGGAACAGCCATAGGTACCAGGAGGAGCCGCACAACATGCGGCTCCTCCAAAGATTCTTACACCTAAAAGCTACAATCTACTTAAACATTAAGCTTTCTTCAGAGTTTACACTGCTTGATAAAACTATATATTGAGTATATAATGTATAAGTATCGGTAGAGAGGTGTCAAAATGCAAAGATTGTTGAAGTGGTTCTGGTCCTGGCTGACCGGCCAAGGGCATAGACAAGAAGAAGTCCAGCCCGACGTTGTCGGGAAAGAAATCGATTTGGCTGACCGCAGAATGCTCGCGGTCACCTGCATTAGATTCCTCAATGAAAAGGAAAGCTGGGTCGAACAAGGGGATGTCCAAGAGATCGTCAGACTGATCTCAACCATTCCTTCGGTTAAGCTGCCAAGGGTTTTCTTGGCAATCACCCAGTTGGACAGTCAGGTTTGGCCAACCGGCCGCCAGCGGATGGACCATGTAAGAAGGGTCCTCACTCAATACTAGGTACTCGACCTGCCGCACAACATGCGGCGGGTCAAACTTTTTCTTCAGAATTTAAATATACATTTAAACAATAACTACCATCAATGTATTGTTTATCAAGTTTAAATTCAAATTTTTCAAATTGTTCATCAACACTTTCTTTTGTAAATACTTTTGTATAGCCCAAGTAGATTTTCTTTCTGTTTTCAAATTCCTTCCAAGATTCTTCACATTTACTACTACATTTACACAAAATTAAAATTATAGAATTTTGTTTGGCAACTCGCTTTATCTCTTTTAAAAAAGTAATTTCGGCTTCTACTGGTATTTGACTCCAATAGTTATTTACAAGCACAATATCAAAGTAGTTATCCTTATAAATGTTTTTTAAAAAATCTTTATTAATTACTTTTACTTTATCGGAATTATTTAATTTATTCACTTCAAGCGATAACTCTATAACAGAAGCCTTAGGCTTTGAATTTTCGACTACCTTAAAAACTCTTCGGGAAGTATTACCTAAAACTAGAATCTTTTTATTTTGTAGTAAATATTTTTTTAAATTCTCAACAATTAAATCAGTAATTTCTGAATCTTGCTTTAAAACAATCTCTTTTGCAAAAATGTTTTTAAATTCTTTCTGCTTTGAAATAACGTAATCGTATTTAAAGTTTTTTTTATTACGCTCTCTATCAATTTGTTCTCTAATCTTTTTTAACTTCCATAAAAATAATCTGCCTCTTTCGTCGGTTCTGGAATCGGATACAAAACTATATGCTTGCTCCATTAATGGTCGTTCAACTTTTTTAGCCAACATTAAATAAATTTTTAGATTATCTAAGTCGTTTAAGTCATGAGCAAGTTTATATGCGTAGGCCTGGAATTCGTTCTTAGCTCGTCTTTTTGGAGCATCAGTTGAATTAGTAACTAAAGGATTGTTTAATAAAATCGATTTGGCGGATTGCATTAGAACAGATTATACAATTCAATTATTTTTTACGTCACTAACAAATTTGTGAGCAATCTCAGTAAGTCTGTATGCACTAAAAAATACTACTAATCTTTTTGTGTCATCAATAGAGTTCTTTAATAATTCAATTAAGTTTTCTGTTGGAATATATTCAACATTAAATTTAAGTTGCTTTAAATTTTCAACAAACTCAGCAGTTTGAATTAAGTTTGCAGTATCACTTAACGTTGGAATTAAAACGTTTGCAGCATCGTTAAATGAATCTTTATAAATTTGATTAAATGTAGTTATGTCAATTGGTCTACTACCTGAATTTGGTTCAAAAACTGCAGTGATAGTGTATTCAGGATAAGCCTGTTTTAACGTTCTAAGAGAGTTTGCAGCTCGTTCTGGGGCTACACCAAAGTCATCAACCACTATTAAATTTTCTGTCTTTAATAAATGTTCTAATCGTTTTTTAGGACCTTTAAATTTAGCCACAATTTGTGCGAATAAATTAAAGTCAGTTAGTTTTAAAATTTGAGAATAAACTAAAAATGCTGCAAGAATATTTTCAAGGTTATAACTACCTAGTAAATTAGTTATCCCACTAACTAAAACTTCCTTTGCAGAATTTAGAATAGAGTAGCCACCTTCAGTTTTTTTTACATAAAAACAATTTGCAGCACCTTTTATTTCTGATTCATTTTCAATGTAAGTGTACCTTAATAGTGACGCCTTAAAACTTTCCAAGGCTGAATCAATATTTTGATCGTTAAGTTTTGCAATAATTAAGCCATCTACAGGAACAATTTCAACAAATTTTTTAAACTCAGCAATGTATTCTTCTTCAGTAGGGTACACATCTACGTGCTCCCAACTTACTTTTGTAATAATTCCATATTTTGGTTTGTATTGTAAAAACTTTGCACCAATTGATAATTCTTTAGAATAATATTCGTCCCCTTCAAGAACTGAATAATTCGAATCTGTATTTTGCAATCCGTCTTTTAAATCAATTACGTCGGCACCTATCATGTAACTTGGGTTTAGTTGTAATTCTTTTAAAAGGAATGCTGTAAGTGCTGTTGTAGTTGTTTTACCTGCGGTACCCACAATTACTATACTTTCTGGCTTTATCAGGTAGTCTCTAAGTATTTGAGAGAATGGTCGAATATCAATATTTTGTTTTTTAGCAAATAGGTATTCCTTATTTTTTGAACTAGCAGATTCAACTATTAGTGCAAGCGTAGGGTGTTCAGGAATATTTAATTGAGTACCTAATTTTTGTTCCCAAAATTCTTTTGTCAAGTGACTGTAATGGTAACCAACTTCCGTTGGAATTTGTGCATCAATCAAAATTTGGCTAGCAGGTGGAATAAATTGCATGTCTGTACCAGTTACAAACCAGCCCATATCTTTAAACATTTTTGCAACGTTTGCAGTTGCCTTACCACATGCACCAACAGCATGAAACCATTTTAATTGATTATCCATATACGTATGTTAATTACTCTAAGTATACCAATAATAGTATAATTTAATTATTATAAATTTTAATCTGAATTTATGGATAACTACTATGCATGGTCAGAAGGCAACAGACAACACTTATCTGTTGGGGCAGTTATTTTAAATTCTGAGAAAAAGATTTTAGTACATAAACTTGCAAGAATAGGTAATAAATATTTTCTACCTAAAAAAACTCACTCAAACGGTACTGCTTTAGAGCAGACTTTGCACTCAACAGAAGCAGAAACTGGTTATAAAGTTTATATAGAAAAGTATTTAGGCTCAAGACAATCAACATTCCCAGATAACACCGGAAAAGATGTAAACAAAACAACTTTATACTTTTTATGTAGCGTTGTAGAACAAACTCAACGTGACCCACAAGACCGAGATGCGGATAGTGAGCTAGTTTGGATGGACAAAGATGAGTTAGTAAAGGTAATGCAAGAACAAGGTAGTACTGAAAATGATTTAGATGAAAGTTTAATTTTAGATTATATTTAATCTATGGAAAAAATAGACTTAAAAAAAGAGATCTCTTCTTACAAATCCAAACATAATAAATTTGAGATCATCACTGTACCAAAATTAAATTATCTAATGATAGATGGACAAGGAGACCCTAATACTTCGAGCGAGTACGCAAAAACAGTAGAGCTATTATATTCATTTGCTTATAAACTAAAATTTCTCAGCAAAAGAGAATTAGGCAAAGATTATGTAGTAGGCCCATTAGAAGGTCTTTGGTGGTCCTCAGATATGAATGATTTTAATACGCGAAATAAGTCCAATTGGGAATGGACCATGATGGTGGTTACCCCTGACTGGATAACCAAAGAACATTTCGCAAAAATTAAAAATTTACTTATAGAAAACCATTTAATTGAAGAAATTAGATTGCAAGAATTAGACGAGGGATTATCTGTACAAACATTGCATATTGGATCTTATGATGACGAAACACCGGTGCTTGAGAAACTGCATAAAGAATTTTTGCCTGCAAATAATCTAAAACCAACTTTTAAACATCATGAAATCTACTTAAGTGATCCTAGACGAGTATCTGCAGATAAATTAAAAACCATACTCCGACAACCTGTATCAAAAGCGTAATTTGCACACTATAGGGTATATCAAACAAAACTGGTATACCTTTTTGTACACAAAAATTCTTCTATTTTTTCTTAGATTATTTGTAAAATATTTTATCCTATAACATAAGAATTCTTTGTCAATTCTCTGTGAAAACTAAACCCTTCTTAAACTCTTTCGTGCAACACCTTGCCATTTGACACCACAACAGTTAGGGGGTAGTCTATATGTTACATACAATTAATTGTGTTTAGGAGGAAAAATGATTTGTCCGTATTGTAAGTCAAATTGTACCAGAGTTATCGACAAAAGAGAAAGTGGTACTACTGCGACTAGAAGAAGAAGAGAGTGCGAAAAATGTAAGAAAAGATTTACTACTTATGAAAGAGTAGAAAATGTAATTCTTAACATTGTAAAAAGAGATGGTCGAATACAAGAATTCGACCGAGAAAAATTAAAAAGAGGGATTTCTAAAGCCACCAGCAAACGACATGTTCCTGAAGAAATTGTTGATGAATTGATTTCGGACATTGAACAAAAGCTAATGGTAAGCGAAAAACAAATAATTAAAAGTACCGAAATTGGTGAAATGGTATTAAAAAAATTAACCAAGATTGATAAGTTAAGCGCATTACTTTTTGCAGCGGTTTATAAAGAATTTCAAAGCCTAGAAGACGTACAAAAAGAATTAGAAAGACTAGAGAAACTAAGCTGAGAGCCTTAGCAAGTAATTAATGATTATTTACTAAGGCACTGCACTTTTAACTAAAATTAAATCAACACTTATTAAACCCTAAACTAGGTTTACACTCAGCACCTTATTTGCGGCCTTAAATTTAATTAACTATTATTTTTATACAATGAAAATGCAAGAGGCAAGAGTAACATCAAAAATACTCGAAGATAGAGAAAAAGCTAATATTGGTAAAAAGGGATTGAAGATCAAGAGAATGTTTACTACAAAGGGAGTAGACAGATACGATGGAATTGAATTCGAAAGAAGATTATCTAGAATATCTAATCCAGATGGATCAGTAGTATTCGAAATGAAAGATATCGAAATTCCTAAATCTTGGAGTCAAATTGCAACCGATATTATTGCTCAAAAATACTTTAGAAGAAAAGGTGTTCCACAGTTAAATAAAAAAGGTGAAGTGCGCACCGATAAAAATGGTGAACCTATTTTAGGAGCAGAGACTTCCGCAAAACAGACAATCAATAGAATGGCTGGTGCTTGGAGGTGGTGGGGTGAACAATATGGTTATTTTGATTCCAAAGAAGATGCTCAAGCTTTCGAAGACGAGGTTGCTTATATGCTAATGACTCAAATGGCTGCACCTAATAGCCCACAATGGTTTAACACTGGTTTAAATTACGCATACGGAATTACTGGTCAGGCTCAAGGTCACTGGTATGTTGATCCAGAAACTAAAGAGAGTAAACAATCCGAAGATGCTTATACTCGAGGTCAACCACACGCTTGCTTTATTCTTTCTATAAAAGATGATCTTGTAAACGAAGGTGGTATTTTTGACATGGTAAAAGCAGAAGCAAGAATTTTTAAATATGGTTCAGGCTCTGGTATTAACTTTTCTCCAATTAGAGGAAGTGGCGAAAACTTATCTGGTGGTGGAAAATCATCTGGCTTAATGAGCTTCTTAAAAATATTCGATTCAGGTGCTGGAGCAATTAAATCCGGAGGAACAACTAGAAGAGCTGCAAAAATGGTTTGCTTAAATATGGATCACCCAGAAGTTGAAGACTTTATTAACTGGAAAGTAGAAGAAGAACAAAAAGTTGCAGCATTAGTTGCAGGTTCTCACATTAACTACGAACACATTAAAAAGATAATGAAGTCCGCCGAAGTTAGTGGAATTGACCCAAAAAATAATCCTGAATTAAAAAAACTAATTAGCGAAGCTAACAAAGATTACGTTCCATTAAACTACATTAAAAGAGCATTAATGCTTGTAGAAAACGGAATGTCCAGCGAGGACTTTAACATTAAAAAATATGACACAGACTTTAGAAGTGAGGCATATTCAACAGTTGGAGGACAAAATTCAAACAACTCTGTAAGAATTCCAAATTCATTCTTTGAAGCCTTAGAAAGTAACAGTAACTGGGATTTAATTAACAGAATTGATGGAACAGTTTCTAAGACTATTAGTGCTAAAAAACTTTGGAACGATGTTTTGAATGCTGCATGGCAATCGGCTGATCCAGGTGTGCAATACGACACTACAATTAACGAGTGGCATACAACACCATTAGATGGCCGAATTAATGCAAGCAATCCTTGTTCTGAATACATGTTCTTAGATGACACAGCTTGTAACTTAGCATCGTTAAATTTAATTAAATATTATGATAACGAAACAGGTAAATTTGATGTGGAAGCCTACAGACATGCAACTAGATTATTTACAATTGTTCTTGAAATTTCGGTATTATCTGCACATTTACCTACAAGAGCAGTTGCAGAAAAAACATTCATATACAGAACTCTAGGTTTAGGTTATGCAAACTTAGGTAGTTTATTAATGCAACAAGGTATTCCTTACGAAAGCGAAAAAGGTTATGCAATAACTGGTGCAGTAACTGCAATATTAGGTGGAGAATCCTATGCAACATCAGCTGAAATGGCTAAGGTAGTTGGGACATTTGATAGATACGAAGCAAATAAAGACAGTATGTTAAAAGTAATTCGAAACCACAGAAGAGCAGCATATAACGCAGGCTCTAGTGAATACGAAGAGTTATCAATTACTCCAATGGGAATTAACGCTTTACTTGCAAGTGACGAATTAGCAACAGAAGCACAGAAATCTTGGGATTATGCATTAGACCTAGGTGAAAAATATGGTTACCGAAACGCTCAAGTTACTGTTATTGCTCCAACTGGAACAATTGGTTTAGTAATGGATTGCGACACAACAGGAATTGAACCAGACTTTGCTTTAGTAAAGTATAAAAAGTTAGTTGGTGGTGGTTACTTTAAAATTGTTAATCAATCTGTAAGACCAGCACTTAAATCTTTAGGTTATTCAGAACCTCAAATTGAAGAAATTGAAAAATATATTATAGGTCATTCAACAATCAAGAATGCTCCATATATTAACTATGAAACTTTACAAAAAAAAGGTTTCACTGAAAAAGAATTAATGGCAATAGAGGCAAGAATGGAAAATCTATACGCATTAAGCTTTGCATTCAGTCCATCCACACTAGGTGATGACTTTTGCAAGAATGTATTACACTTAAACGATAGTCAAATTAGCGATCAGAACTTTAATGTACTTAAACACCTTGGTTTCACAGATGAGCAAATTGCAATGGCAGAAGAATATGTTTGTGGAACAATGACAATTGAAGGTGCACCTTATCTAAAACAAGAACACTATGCTGTATTTGATTGTGCAAATAAATGTGGAATTAAAGGCAAAAGATACATTGGAACAATGGGTCACTTAAAGCAAATGGCAGCAGCTCAACCATTCTTAAGTGGTGCAATTAGTAAAACTGTAAACTTACCAGAAGAAGCAACACTAGAAGATATCGAAGAAGCTTACGTAGAAGGCTGGAAGTTAATGTTAAAAGCTAATGCTTTATACCGAGATGGTTCTAAATTAAGTCAACCATTAAACTCAAGTTCAAATGCTGGAGCATATGCTGAATTGTTCAACTTAAATGTTGAAGATGAAGTTCAAGAAGAGAACCTAACAGCAAAAGAAGTTCAAAAAGTAATTATCCAAGAGGTTCAAAAACCAAAAAGAAGAAAATTACCTGATGAGAGACATTCATTAACACACAAATTTACAGTTGGTGGCCACGAAGGTTACTTAACAGTTGGTTTATTTGATGATGGTCTACCAGGAGAAGTGTTCATTATTATGAGTACTGCAGGCAGCTTTTTAAGTGGTATTATGGACGCATTTGCAGTTTCTTTATCAATGAATTTGCAGTATGGAGTGCCACTAGAAGCCCTTATTAGTAAATTAACAAATGTAAGATTTGAACCAAGTGGAATGACTGGAAACAGAGAAATTCCAA
>CAYUKX010000038.1:0-8655 GCA_964445405.1 uncultured Candidatus Saccharibacteria bacterium | reverse complement strand
AAAGGTGAAAAAGTAACAAGTAGAATATTCAAAGCAAAATCAAGATATAGAAGAAAAAGAGGATTTAGAAAACAGGTAACCAAATTTAAAGTGTTATCTATTAAATTTTAATACTGTTAATTATTAATATATGGCACATTCCGCAGCTACAGGTTCCGCAAAAAGAACAGTTGATGTACCAGGCAAAAGACTTGGTATTAAAAGATTTGGTGGTCAAAAAGTAAACGCTGGTGAAATTATTGTAAGACAAAGAGGTTCACAATTTTACCCTGGTAAAAACGCTTCAATAGGTAGAGACTTTACTATTTTCGCAAAAGAGAATGGTTTTGTTCACTTTAGAAGAATGACTGGATACAAAAGAACTCAAAAATTTGTAGACATTCTACCTGAACCACTTAAAGAAGAAGAAGCAAAAGCTGAATAAGCTTAAATTGATTTAAGAAATTAAACCTCCCATACGGGAGGTTTTTTGTTTCTTTTTAGCTAATATTTCAACTAGACGATTTCTATAGAAAAAAGACTCGAGTTGTAGTATCTTTTAGTTATAAGCTTAATCAAGTATTACAAAGTTTTTTTAGAGCAATTAGTATGGTGCAAAAACATTTAAAAAGTTACAAACACGCAAGGGAAGGATTTTTAGAGTTATTAACTGTAGAAAACCATAACTTTATAATGGAGCTGGTTTTTACAGGTTTAGTGCTTATTGCGGCTTTTGTATTGGATATTACAAAATTTGAATGGCTGTTTGTGATCTTTTGTTGCGGTCTAGTATTAATTACAGAAATAATTAATACTTCTATAGAAGCAGCTTGCGATGCAATAGATTTAAACCATAATCCTCAAATTAAATTAGCTAAAGATATAGCTGCCGCAGCAGTTGTTATGGCAGGTGTTACTTCTTTGATTATCGGTTTGGCAATCTTTGTTCCAAGAGTATTATTATTGTTTACAAATGTCGGATAAAGAACGCGTAAAATCTACACCTGAAACTGAAAAGAAAAGCCCCACTTTAGAGCAAAAAATTAGTGATATGAATGTTCACATGGCTAGTTTAAATGATTCAACATTTCTAAAGGCATTGAAAATTATTTCAGATGAAGTAGGAGGAGATTTTACTAAAATTAAAGATAATGAATTTTTTAGCAACATATTATCAGAAATTCAAAAAAGAAGAGCCGTTTTTGATTCAAGACTAACTAATCCTGGCAGAGAAGGATTAAATCGTTACATAGACGAAGTAAACTCTAGGCTAGGCTTGTCAGGCGAGCAAGGGCTTGCTAAGTTTGGGAATCCCGAAAATGAAGTTATAGCTGCCGAAACAATAGTTCCCGAAACTATTCAAGCTCAGTCCACAGCGCCAACTGTAAGCGATGCGAGTAGTCAATCGGTGCAACCTTCAGCCATTGAAAATTCTATACCTGTTGACGCAGTTTCAATTGAAGAACAACCCATAAGTCCCGAAACTCCTGCTATGAACATTGAATTATTAAAATCAGATCTAGGCGTCCTCAGATCATATTTAACTGAAGTCGAGAGTACCTTTTTAAGAATTTCTATTATCGGGAAAAAATATGAATTTAACAATGAGTATCAGAATTTGCATACTTCTACAAATAGATTAAGTACTGATTTGCAATTAAATTTAACCAGGCAACTGAATTTAGTGGATCAAATCTTGAATGATGAGAATCCAGATATTGATAATGTTAAAGCATTGATAAGAGAAATTGAATCAGATTCAATAGGTAGGTTTAAAGACAGGTCAGAGCAGTTAAGATCAGGCCTTGTCGATTTACTTCCAGTTATAGATATACCTGAAATTACTGAGGACATAAATTCAATTATTACAGAACTAAATTATGCAATTAATAACCTTGAAGGTATTAACAATATAGAAAATCAATTAGCTGGCCAATACTTGTAGTAAAATAGAATATGCACTACAAATTACTAGTTAACGTAATTGAAATTTACAGCAGTAAAAACGATCCTCACCCAAAATTCTATTCAAAAACTGATCTAGTCGATTTTAAGATTGAAAATAAGAGTAGGGTAATTCTAAGCTTTAAAAGTCTGGGTAGAGTATATAACTATTCATTTGAGGACGTTAATTCTCAAGAAATAACTGCATTACGCGACTTTTTCGGTCTTTAATCAACTCTTTTTCTCCATAAATAAAATTTATCGCCTCGCATTACTTTTGAATCAATTTTGAAAGTAATTACATCACTTTGTTTAAAGGTTTCTGCAGATACATCGTTTACCATAAAGCTTTCTAGTTTATTTTTTATAACTCCAGTTTCTTTTCCAATAATTACATAATTTTCGTTGGTCTTACCTTCTATATTTGCCTCAATTTTAATTTGAACTACTTTTGCTTTTGGGTAATATTTTTCTACAATCCCAGCCTGCACCTTTTCCATTGTTGCCTTGCTGCCGCTAACTCCTGACCACTCATCAAATCTTCGTCCCATGTAATAACCTGTAGTTAAGCCTCTATTAAATACTGTATCTAAATCTTTATTCCATTTTTCGATATTTTCTTGTGTATAGGTATTGTTTTGTATGGCTTCAAGAGCTTGTTTGTAACTTTTTATTACTGTGTCTACATATTCTGGTGCTCTCCCACGACCTTCGAATTTTAGTACAGTTACTCCCGCATCTACTAATTTGTCTAAAAAGCCAATTGTAGATAAATCGCCTGAACTCATAACGTAATTGTTATCTACAATTAATTCATTGCCTGTTGCTACATCTACAACTTTGTATTTTCTTCGGCAAATTTGAGTGCATCTACCTCTATTAGCCGATGTATTATGGCAATACAAGCTCATTGCGCACCTACCACTAACAGCAACGCACAAAGCTCCATGTGCAAAAACTTCTACTTCTACAAGTTCCCCTTTTGGTCCTCGAATATCTTGTTTTTTTATGTCTTCACAAATTTCTTTAACTTGCTCTAACGTAAGTTCACGGGCTAAAACAACTCGATCACTAAATTGAGAATAAAATTTAACCGTTTCCGTATTAGAAATCGATAATTGAGTAGAAATATGAACTTCTACGCCAATGCTTCTAGCGTAGATAATTGTTGCCATATCTGCTGCAATAATTGCAGTGGCATCGGCTTGTTTTACCGCATCTACAATTTTGTGCATTTTTTCGACTTCGTCGTTATAGATTAATGTATTAAGCGTAACGTAGCTCTTAATGTTGTTTTTTTTGCAGATTCGTACAATTTCGTTTAAATCTTCGAATGTAAAGTTTGCAGCGGCAGTTGCTCGCATGTTCATATCAGAAATGCCAAAGTATACGGAATGACAGCCTGCCTTGATTGCGGCAGTTAAGGATTCAAAAGACCCTGCAGGCGCAAGAATTTCAATGTGAGATGTATTCATAGTTAATTAGTGAAATATGTATGCGAATTATAAATCTGATTTAAGTATTGTGGAACCATAAATAGGTAAATTACCAATATAATGACTCAGGGGTTTTTATAGGTTAAAATTCAACGTATGACAAAACCAAAGATTTATACAATGAGCTTTGCAAGAGTTTACCCACTTTACATTGCTAAAGTTGAGCGTAAAGGACGAACCAAAGAAGACGTAGATGTAATTATTCGTTGGTTAACTGGGTATAATCAATATGAGCTTGAACAAGAACTCGAAAACCAAACCGACTTTGAGACTTTTTTTGCGAATGCACCTAAAATGAACCCTAATAGAGCACTAATTAAAGGATTAATTTGCGGAATTCGTGTTGAAGATATTACTGAACCCACAATGCAACAAATCCGTTACCTAGATAAATTAATAGATGAATTAGCTAAAGGTAAATCAATGGAACAGATTCTGCGCAAGTAGTCGTAATTTAAGGCTTAATTACGTCGTTAAAAACTTTGCTGGCCCATAAAAATATTATTGTGGATTCTGATCCATAATTTGTACTTAATCCATGAGCATCAATTCCATCACAACAAGCTGAATTATCCCGAATTAAGCTCTGTTTAAAAATGTTATTGACATAAAACCATTCAAGCCATTCAGTAGCACTTTTTAAGTAAAAATCTTCCTTAAATAATTCGTAAGCCCTACACATTAGAATAACCATAAAACCTGCATCAATTGGCTGTTGACCATATACGTCCCTATTCATGCTCCCCAAAACATAATGTTCTCTATTACCTATAGGAGCAGGAATTACGCCAATTCGCATATGTAACTCAAGAGTAGCTATTGATGTTTTAATAATGGTTTTAAGAGTTTCTTCGTTCTGATTTTTTGAATAATACTCTAAAAGTGCTAATGGAATTATTGCGTTCGCATATGTCATTTTATCTTCAAACCAATTGTTTTTATCGAATTTGGGTAATATCAATTCATGATACTTTTCTAATCTTTCGATTTTAAATAATGAATTGGCAATAACTAAATAAGAAAATCCTCGAATATGCTCAGAGCCATCAAAAATATTAAAATCAATTTTTTCTAAAATATTTTTACAAGTTGTAACTTCAAAATTAGCATTAATAGCAAAACAGATTGATAGTACAGCAAGGGCTGCTGCATCGTAAGATGATGGATAAACAATTGGCTCCCTTTCTTGATTAAAAAATCCAATAAATGCACCATCCTTAATAGAATCATTAATGTAGTTAATACATATTCTTGCTTGATTGGGTTTGTTGTATTTTAAAAATACTATTAAAGCTCTAGCTACATCATCTAGAGCATATCCTTCACTTTTTGTAATTGAATGTTCAGTTGCATGTTGCCACACACCATAATCATCAGTAAGTGCTTCTAAGTATTTTGTTGTTGGTGTTTTATTCATTAAAATGTTCGTTTATTACTTTAAATAATTTTAAATATTTGTACGCAACTCTTGGCCATTGCATTAACTTGCCTAATTGATAAGCGTTATTTCTGTATTTGTTTGCAAGAGTTTCATCTTTGAAAACACGAATAGTTTGTTCTGCAATGCTTGCTGAGTCTTTAAAAGGAATTAATATTCCTACATCGTTATCTAGCATTTCTTTAGCGTAAATATATGGAGTTGAAAAACAAATCTTACCTGCTCCTAATGCATATGCAAGGGTTCCAGATGTGGGCTGCTGTGCATCAAGGTGTGGTGTTAAATATATATCGCATGCCTTATAGTATTGTATTAAATTCTCAAGAGATACATACTCATTCACAAATTTAACTGATTCTTCAAGATGGTGTTTTACAACTAATTCGTTCAAGTAATTTCTGTATTTATCTATTCCATCTTTAAATAAATCAGGATGGGTTTCGCCTACAACGTAAAATACTGTTTTAGGATATTCACTTAATATTGCGGGCATTGCTTCTATCACATATTCAATTCCCTTTCCTGGTCCAATTAATCCTGATACCAAAAGCATTTTATCTGCCTTGACGTCTAATAATTTTTTATATTTTGCATTTTCGTTAAAGGTAAAGTCTGGAACACCATGATAAATTAAAACTGCACTTTCATCTTTTGTATCGTATACATCTATCAATAAATTTCTGCTTAATTCACTCATTGCAATAACTGCGGAAGATTTTTCAATGATTCTCTTCATTATGTATTTTTTGTGCTCATCAGGTTCTGGCAAAATACTATGAAAACAAGTAACTATAGGCTTATTAATAATATCTAGCATTGGCAGTAGATAGTCACCATCAGTTCCACCAAATAATCCAAATTCATGTTGTAGAGTTACTACATCAGCCGATGACTGATTAATGTAATGCGCTGCGTCAATGTAGGATTGTGGATTGTTTCTTTGAATTCTATTTTTAACTTCCCATGGGTAGTTATATGGTGTGTCACCTTGTTCTTTGTCGTCCATTGCAATAATTTCGGCTAGTGCTAATGGATTTAAATTATTTATTGCTGTAGTTAAATCCTTTGTAAAGTTAGCAATACCACATTTTCTGGGGTAGTAAGATGCTATAAAGATTGATCTTAATGGATACTCATTTTTATCAACTTCTGCTTTGATATTAATTTTTCGAATTTTTTCTAACATTTAGCTTGTCCTTAATAGGTAGGGTATAAGTTGACAAGTCTTGCTTGGAAAGATCTACTAACATCTTTACATAATTTTTAATCGGGGATTGTTAAACGAATAAACGAAGTTATGGTTTATACGTACCTTGAAGGTTTGTATATGTATTATAGCACGTAAAGACCAATAGATGAGATATCCTTTGATATTAGTATGCTTTCAAAATATATATAGATTTATTTTTAGCATAAAATGCAAAGATTAGTATAAAATAAAATCATGAACAAACTACAATTTTCAATTAATATAAATGCAAGTAAGCAAAAAGTTTGGGACACACTTTGGCAGGACCAAACATTACGTGAGTGGGCCAATATTATTGATGAAGGAACTTATATGGAAGGCGTGTTAAAAGAAGGTAATGAAATTCAGTTTATTTCTTCTGTTAATGGTTATGGAGTTACAAGTATTGTTGAAAAACTAATTCCTAACGAATTTCTATTATTAAAACATAGTGCAGATACTCAAGACAAAGGTCAAAATTTACGTGATGATCAATGGACTGGAGGCGAGGAGAGTTATTCATTAAAAGAGTCAGATGGTGTAACTTCACTTACTGCAACTTTTGATGTTCCTCCTGAATTAGTGGAATATTTTAATGAAGCTTATCCAAAGGCTTTTAATAAGATTAAGGAGTTAGCTGAAATTTAATTGCATTTAAGACAACCTTTAATCAGATTGAGAGAGGTGATTGAAGTGTTCTTTATTTAGCAATCTATTTTCCATCTCAAGTCTTTCAATCTCATGCTGTGGTAATTCAGTTTTTTTTCCTTCCGTTGTTAAAATATGGTAGTAATAATCTAAATATTGTTTACACATTTTATCCCAAGTAAAAGCTTCAACTTGAGGTCTAGTATAAAATTTTAATATTCCTGCTTTAATACCTTCAACGCTACGCTCTATTTTAATAATGTTAAGATCCTCTGAACCACCGGTATCTGTTGTAATTACAGGAATATTCATAGCCATACATTCGTATAATGGCCAACAAAAACCTTCATCAATTGACGCAGAAACTAATAAATCAATGCTCTTATAGTATTCCGGCATTTGGTCTGGTGGAACATCACCGGTTGCTGGTTTGAATTGAACACCCAACTCTTCACAGGCTTGTTTTATTAAATTGAAACCTTTGTACTCACTTGCAATTCCTGAAAATCCAACAACAAATTCTTTATGTGGACGGAATTCAGGTGAGATACCGTATGCAATGCAGCGCGCATCTGGAAAGTCTTTTAATAATTTTTTATTAAGTACTTGAAGATAAAACCTATGCTCCTTAACAACCTCTGCAAAGTCGGGCATTATTATTGGATATCTATGCGACATTACGCCAACAAGCATCGGTTTTTTAATTCTTGATAATATTGATCTGTGAAAAGTTAAATCCCAATTTGCATAGTGAATTAGATCGTAGTCTTGTGACATTTTTAACAAGTCCTCTGAATTTATTTCGGAATAATATACCTTCTTAAATTCACATGGCGTACCATTAATAATTTCATCGACTACTCGTTCAATAACCCAGCCGCGCTTATCGGCCAGAATTAATACCTTTAACATATAAACAAACTGAGAATTATATTAATAGTATAATCCTAAATGTTAAGAATTTGTAAAAAGTGCAGGATACAAAATTTGAAAGAAATATTTAAGCGTAGCTACTATTACTGCAGCCTAAGTATCGGAAGTAACATCAATTCACCGAAGTACTTCATAAGGATTTCCAAATAATTATATTATCGTGTTAATTAATTGATATGATAAAGTATAAAATCTTATTTTCGATGTATGGATGATTATAGAGGCTCAGGCTTTGATAAGTTGCAAATTTACAGATTTGAACCAAGAGAGGAGCCTTATCCTGAATTGTCAATTTTTGATCAACCTTTTTACCTCGTTGAAACAGATGAGAACAATGTATCAACTTATTTAATTCCAGGTGCACCAGATATTAAAATTAGAATCGGTTATGGAGAAAGAATTGCTTCTTATATTGATTATACTGAAGTTAAAGATATTACATTAACTCTAAATAACGAAGAAATAGATTTAGTGAAGGAATTTAGAAAACTTGAACCAGAATTGAGAATACGAACTTCAAAGATGGGGGGAGATAATTATGATCATAATGAGAAAGCCGTACAAATAGTAGGACTAAGAAATCTTAGAGATTTATGGGGATTATTCCATGAAGCTAGGCATGCAGCTCAATATGCACACCCAGAAATTATAAATTTAACTAATGAAGACTTGAGAGCGGTTACTTCATGTTATTTTGCAAAATCATCTGGTTCAACAGATGGAATTACTCTGAGAGGTCTAGATGCAATGCTTAAGCTTGAACAAGATGCACATTCTAATGCAGAAATGTGGTTTTCTAAAATAATAGATTCAATAGGTACTATTGATGAAAGAGACAGATCTGTTCTTAATTATATGTTTAATCACTATTTAGGTGAATATGAAAAATGGATCGAAGAAGTAAGACCATTTGCAAAATAGTTATTTTAACAAATGCAGACGACAGGACTTGAACCTGCACCCAATTGCTTGGACAACGACCTCAACGT
>CAYUKX010000037.1:0-9174 GCA_964445405.1 uncultured Candidatus Saccharibacteria bacterium | reverse complement strand
TCTAAAATTACTAAAGATGATCAAACTTTGGCAGTTGTAGAGTTTGCCAACGAAGAGCAACCTGCAAGCTATCCTGTTTCGTATGCACCAGTTAGCTTTGCTGTTGAGCCAGAAATATCAATTGAAGATAAGTTATTAGATTTAAGTAGTAACTTTGAACTAATTGAAACTACAGAAAAAGAGGAAAAGAGTTTTACGATTACGGATTATGTAATGTTTGATTGTAATGCACCATTGTCTTACCCAACATCTTTTGTAGTCAACCAAGATAAAATTATAAGGGAATTTATTCTAAACCCAGATTTCTCGGTTAAAACCGTTAATCTTTATTTAAATGAGCTTACATTAAGTAGTAAGTTAGCAGAGATTAATATTACAGCTTCTATTAAAACAGTAACTAAAGAAGTTGCAAGCGAAATACTAGAACAAGATTTACAGTAAATTCACGAACCGGCTTTAAAATACCAGTATGATTACACTATTTGCGACTTCGTTTATTGCTGGAATGCTGACTATTCTTACACCTTGTACATTACCATTACTGCCCGTTGTTCTTGGCGGGTCTTTAAACAGTAAGTCAAAATTTAGACCATTGATTATTGTACTTTCCCTAGGCATTTCAGTTTTTGTATTTACACTATTACTAAAAGCAGGTTTAAACGCTGTTCTTATTGACGATACAGCAATTAGAATCGTGGGTGGAATAATCATATTTTTACTTGGAATTTTTAATTTATTTCCCAAAACTTGGGAGCAGATTAGTTCTAAATCTGGACTTAGCCAAAAATCGAATCAATTCTTATTTTTACACGGAAATAAAAAAGGGGGTTTAAGCGCAGTTTTAACAGGTTTTGCATTAGGGCCTGTATTCAGTAGCTGTAGTCCAACTTTTGGATATGTATTATTTGCAATATTACCGCTTAATTTTGCTCAAGGAATTGTAAGTTTGCTGTTCTTTATATTGGGAATGTGTATTTTCCTATTACTAATAGCGGTACTTGGTCAAAGACTAATAAAACGAACGAAATGGGCAACTAATCCCGATGGGAATTTCAAGAAGATGATTGGAATTATATTTGTTGTGATTGGTATTTTTATTATTCTAAAAATAGATAAAAGTATTGAATCTTTTTTATTAGAGCAACCTTTTATACAATCCTTACTATTGAATAGAGTTGAGCAAAATATTATTAACTCACTTTAAGTTTTAAACTTTCCACTTCGTGCCTAAGTTCGTTAATTTGCTTTTGCAATGCAATCACTTCAAAGCTTCCTGCAAAACTGTATCGAATATACAGTGTAAATACCAGAATCACTATACTCAATGTTAGAATTAACACCCTTAAAACACCAACCATAAATTCTAAAACCTGCGAATATAAATCTGATTGATATTCATCTACCTGTTGATTAATTCCGTTGCCTAGAAAATTATTAATTGTATTAGAGATATTTATTTGCACATTTGAAACTTGAGTTAGGGTTTTATCTACAGTTTTTAAATTCTGTGCAAGCGTAGTTTCTTGAAAGTTACTTTCTACAAAACTTTTGTAAAGTGTTGGTAAAAACAAAGTGGATAAAGCGATTAATACTGCCAACGGGAAAATTATTTTAATTGCCAATAAACTTATGCCTACAATTTTTTTATAAAATACAAACCCTAATGTAATTGCAAGTATAGTAATTACAACAATTATAGTTAGAATGTCAGAAATGCTCATATATTAATACTGTACTCACAAATTAATTTATAGGTATAATTTACCTTGAATAGATTATTATTACCATTATGAAAACTTTTGAACTAGGTACTCAAAAAATTCCAGCAATTGGATTTGGAACATGGAAGCTGACTAGCACTGTATGTAGCGATGCTGTAAAGATGGCTTTAGATATAGGCTACAGACATATTGATACAGCAGATATTTATGATAACCATAGGGAAGTTGGAATTGGAATTAACTCTACTAGCGTTAAGCGAGACGAGATATTCCTGACTTCTAAGGTTTGGCATACAAACTTAAAAAAAGCCGATGTAAATGACTGCGCAAAAAGGAATTTAGATGAGCTAAACACAGACTACATTAATTTGTATTTAATTCACTGGCCTAACAGGGCCACTAACCTTCAAGAAACAATCGAAGCACTTGAAGAATTAAAGCAGAAAAATATTATTAAGGAGTGGGGAGTGTCTAACTTTAATCAACACCATCTTCAAGACTGTATTGATTTAGGTTTTAAACCTGCCAATAATCAAGTTGAGTTTCACCCAAGTTTTTACCAGAGAGAGCTAAAAGAATTTGCAGATAAAAACAACATTTTACTAACTGCATATTCACCATTAGGCCAAGGGATTGATCTAAACCTACCAATAATTGTTGAACTAAGTAAAAAATACTCAAAATCACCTGCACAAATAATATTAAACTGGATTAACTCTAAAAACATTGTTGTAATACCAAAAGCAACAATATTTGAACCTATGAAGGAAAACTTTGAAAGCATTGACTTTACAATAGATGATGAGGACTTGAAAAAAATAGATAGTATTAATATAAACAAAAGATTGCTAGAGCCGGAATTTTCAGATTTTAATTATTAAAATATGGATATATTAGTTGTTGTAGTTGTTGTGTTCATTGTAATTGCAGTAGTTGCAATTATTGTTAGTTCTTCAGGTGGTGGAGCGGGGCAAGCAGAGTGGAAGAAAGTTGCTAAGAGTAATATATACAAAGCTGAATCAAAACTAAGTTCGAGTAATTACTACGAAGTAAAAGATTCCTTGGTAGAACTAGATAAACTATTAGACTATGTTCTTAAAAGTAAAAGAGTTAAAGGCGAAACATTAGGCGAAAGACTTAAAAATGCTAGCTCAATGTTTAGTAAAAACGATTACAACGCTTTATGGAGTGCACACAAGCTACGTAACCAAATGGTTCACGAAGTAGAGCACAATATAAATATTAATATGATTAAGAACAACTCAAGAGTTGTTGCATCAATTTTAAAGAAAACTATTTAACGACTTAGCGAATATTATTGTAGAATATAATAATGATTAATATTAAAAGACCAAAATCTAAAACCACGCTAATGGCACAGGCTGCTAGCGAGCACTTATTTGAAATTTCAGCGGGGCTATTTGTAGTGCTAATTATAGGTCTTTGCACGTACGTTGTTGTAAAATCAAACGCAAAAAATAACTCACAAGAAGCATCTGTTGCAGGTATACAAACAGACAGAACTCAAAATTCTAAAACTGATTTGCTAAATACAATCGCACAAGGTTCTAATTACAAATATTTTTTTGATGCATTAACTAAAACAGGTTTGTACAATACTCTTAAGTCTGAAGAAGTTTACACTGTGTTTGCTCCACAAGATTCTGCTTTTAAAGCTTTAGGCGAAGCAGAGTTAAGTAAGTTATTTAACGACAATGCCAGACTTACTAAATTAATACAAAATCACATTGTAAACGGAAAACTAAATAGACTAGACTTTGATAAAGTTGAGTTTATGAAGGCGGTTAGTGGCAGATTAATTACTATAAAAAGAACTGATTTTGGAACAATGTTTAATTCTTCTAAATTAATGAGTAGTGGAACAGAAGCAACAAACGGAATAACTTACGAAATTGATGCACTAATACTTTAAACAAGTATCGCAACTTCCTTAACCTCTTGAGCTAATATATTATTGTTCTTATCCATTTTAAAATAAGCATCTATTTTTTTACCTGCTAGTACTTGTGGAAGCCAAAACTTATCATCCGGCCACATATTTTCTAACGGAACTGAATCAGTGCTAAACCATTCAGGTTTCATTTCTTCAGATTCACGTGGTTCACCTTCCCATTTTTCGACTACATAAACATGCACAAACTGATCCCATTCTGGGTTATCTGGGAATTCGAATTTTAATAAAGCAACCTTGGTTAAATCACTAGAGTTCACGACTACTGTAATCTCTTCGAATGTTTCCCGACATGCTGCAGTAAGAATATCTTCACCTTCGTTTACCTTGCCACCAACACCGTTATACCAATTAGCACCAAAACCACGCTTTTTCATTGCTAATAGAACAGAAGTTATTTGGTCGTTAAAAGACTCGACAAGAAAACAAAGAGTAGTATCTCTCATTAAAAAAATTTTAAATATTTAAATTACATTGGCTTTTCTTCAGCATTTAAAATCAGTTGAACCTGATCAAGATTATTCTCACTTTCAAAAACTAAATTGTCAAAATCTTTTTTAGTTTCGACGGTAAGTAGACCAGTTTCAGCAAATTGCTCCATTAGATCTTTAGAGAAATCCAGTAACTGTTTGGTTACCTCGCTTAGATCTTCTAGAGCAGAGGCCATTTCTAACATTTTGCGATCGTCCATAAAATTACCTCCTTTCTATTGGTTTGATTAAGTTTATGTTCAAAAGGCTTATTGGTCAAGAAAGTATTTAACCTACATCACAATTAACACTGTTACCGTATGCTGGCGCCAGCGTGGTATAATTCACGCGTGCAATAACCAAGGAGGTTAAGGATGTGGGTTCTAGCTGATATCATAGCGATTCCGTTTGGGTTGTTCATGGCAGTCGTCACCGGTCTAGCCTTCGTAGTAAGGGTAGACTGGGGGCTGTATATGCTGCTCGTTGATAGTGTTATCTGGGCTGCCATAGTAATGGCAGCTCGTGGCACAATTCACGGGGAAGACCTGAAAAAGAAAGTTAGAGCAGCGAAAGCCAAAAAGAAAGAGTACCATCGGTTTAGCCGGACCATAATGCTAATTGCATTCGGCCCGGTTGCGGTGGCGCTCGGTTTACTGGCCGTATGGTTGGTAACAACTCTCAGGTGATGCACACATCACCCCCTGGTGCCGCGGTAAAACCGCGGCACTTTAGGGGGAGAATTTATGAATTAATCTTTTTAAGAATTGCCTGAGCCTCTTCTTTTGTAAGTTCTCCCTTTTTTCTTGGGTTAAAATTTTCAGCTTCCTGCATGTTTAAAATAGGGTAGAGCTTTGCATGTAAATGGTTAACCTCAAAGCCTTCAAACATTACAATTGTTCTTAATGTGCCTAGTTTTTCGTCTAATAAAAGTGCAATCTTTCTTATGTATTCCCAGTACTTACTCATAAATTCTTGATCATGTTTAAAAACATAGGAATCTTTTTGAACTTTAGGAATAACTATAGTTTGAGCAAAACTTGATGGAGCAATGTCTAAGAATGCCATAAAATCAGCATCCTCGTGAATCACGTATGCTGGGATTTCTTTTTGAGCGATTCTTTCGAAAATTGTTTTTTCCATAAATAAATTTGATTAAAAATGGTATACGTTATTTAAAATTAGTATAACTAATAAGTACTATTATAATACACTTTAAAAAACCCATTATGAGTAAATCAATTCAAGAGATTACAAAACAAATAGTAGATTTTGCTGAGGCTAGGGGTTGGACAAACGAAAATCCATCCCATTTAATGAATTCAATATTTATTGAGATGGCAGAACTAGGAGAGCACTATCAATGGGAAAATGATTTTAATAAATATAAAAACATGTCAGAGGTAGATAAAACATCTATTGGTTTTGAGTTTGTAGATGTAATCTTTTATCTTTTTAGACTTGCTCACAATAGTGGAATTGATATTGAAGAATACTTTAATAAAAAACTACCTAAACTTGAAGAGAAATACAAAATAGGCAGTGATTACGGAAAAGCTCATAAAGAATATAGAGCTACAGGAAAGAATAAACTTTATAACTAATGACGATTAGAGCTAATAACAAGCACATAAGTACTTTGCCACAATAAAAAATTAGGATTATGTATAATAGTTTTAGTTATCAATCATATTATGGAATTACAAACAGCTACATTTGCAGCAGGTTGTTTTTGGTGTGTAGAAGCAGTATTTGAAAGAGTTAAGGGAGTAGTCGATGTTACATCTGGTTATTCAGGGGGTTTTATGGAAAACCCAACTTACGAACAAGTTACAACTGGCAAAACTGGCCATGCCGAAGCTACTCAAATAAAATTTAACCCCGAAATTGTTTCTTTTAAAGATTTAGTGAATATTTTTTTCTTAACTCACGATCCAACAACGTTAAACAAACAAGGCAACGATGTTGGAACACAATACCGTTCAGCAATCTTTTATAATTCAGAAGAACAAAAACAAATTGCTGAGCAACTTAAAACTGAGATCGAAAACAAAAAATTATATTCAAACCCAATTGTTACAACAATCGAGGAATTTAAGAGCTTTTATTCAGCAGAAGATTATCATCAGAATTTTTATAATAACAACCAAGATTATCCTTACTGCAAAATTGTTATTGACCCTAAGATAAGTAAATTCAGAAAAGAATTTATAGATAAAATAAACGAATAAGAAATGGGGCTTTCGCCCCATTTTATTTACTTAAACATTCTTTATAGCGGTAGAGCAGGTTCAATAACACCTCCATCTACATATGTTCCATTCATTGAACTAGTAACCAATTGTTCAATCTTCGCTAAATCTGCAGTATTGCTTGGTGTATAAGCTGTAAAACTACCATCTACAACTGTGTCGAATACAGATTCTACAGTTCCGTAATTAAATGAAGATTCTACTAATGAATACTTATTATTACCATAACTGAATACTAATACATATTGTTTTCTAAAGCAGTCTTCTGTACATTCATATGGTACAGATCCTTCCATATAATCTACGTAAGGCATAATACTTGGTTGATCGATTTCGTATGAGTACAAGTTTGCTGCAACGCTAGTACCATTCACGGTTACAGTTGTGGCTGCTTCCGATTTATTTTGAATATCACTCCATAACATACTGTTTAAAATATCTTTTTCATCTTCATCAGCGGAATAGATTGTTACAGTATAAGATGTTTCATCTTTTGAATAAGAAACAGACCCTTGTGCAAGTAATACCGAAGTTGAAATTGATGTTAGTCCATTAAAACTATTAAACATTTCATCACCTAATGCACCTGCTGGGTAAAAATTTCTATCTGAATAATATGAATCAATTTCTGATAAGTAAGAGCCCTTGGTATTGTAATTAAAGTAAGCATACTGATTAATTACAGATTCTGCTGGAACAAGAACTGTTAAGTTCTCAGATTTTACATACTCCATACTTTTTTGAATTTCAGCTGCAGGGTCATATTCAATTGTCGTAGTTGTATCTACTTCAATATCTTTTACAGGCACATTAAATTCAAAATTAAAGTTAGAAGATACACTTGCAAAATCAATATTAGTATTCTGTGAAGTAATTTCAGTTGATTCTACTAAATTACCAGCATTTACTGAGTCAACATAAGTTTCTGTTTTAAGGATTTGGTAATCTTCAGTATTTGCGTAGGTTAAAGAATACATTGTTCTATTATCTTCAACTGTTTGATTATCCCATCTATTCAAATTTACATATCCAGAACAGTCAGTTTGGTAAGAAGTTTGAATAACATAATATTGTTTCCCGTTAATTGTTTCTGTTCTTAAAACTTCAGCTGTATCACCAAAGTAATTTATAGGTTCAGTTGGTAGGGTAGTGTCGGAGCTAACAGAATCATTCACACTTTCTTTTGTAGATTCGTCTCTTAACATTGAATCATCAACTGCACTTGGTTCAGTGGAAACGCTTAATGGTTGAATGCTATTATCGTATTCACCTGACATTCTTACTGCATAACTTCCGCCAAAATAAATAATATTTTGATATGTATATTTAGCTTCGGTTTGTGTACTACTAGATAAGTAATAATTTGTTACTTGGTTATTATTATCATAAGATGTGTATTTTGAGTAACTAGATCCTTCGTCATAGTAATTAAAGCTTTCATATGTAGGAACAAATAATACTTCACTTTGATCCATTCCATAGCTACAAGAATTGAATGCAGGTCCTCTTGTTATAGTTGTTTTTGAATAGGAATAGTTAAAGTCAGAGATATACGGTAATCCCGGTGCTATTAATTTTGAGCTCGTTACATCGCCAGCAGCGTAGCTTTCGTTCATTGTTGATAAGTTCGATCTACTTGTTTGAGCAGTTGTAAAACTTGGATTATTTAAAGATATCTGCTCTAAAATATTTTTTTGATCTAAAGCCTTTTGAGGTGATCTTAAAGTTAAAACCGCCAGTCCTGTAACTCCCACTGTAGCTATCAGTGCAGAGAATACAATTCCAATCACAATAAACTTACGTTTATTCATAATATTCGAAATAAAATTTAAATTACTATTATTAATACCTATATTTTCATTTTCGGTAACAGTTTTTTTTATATTATCTAAAGCTATACTTTGCCATTGTGCACTTGGCTCAATGTTTTCGCCCATCATTAAATTTTCTAATTCAGAATCAGTTAGCTTCATGATTTATATTTTCTTTTAATTTATTAAAAGCTCTATTTAATGCTACCTTTGTTGCGTCATAAGATTTACCGGTAAGTTGGGCAATCTCATCTATACTAAAGTCATTATAGAATCTTAATATTAATAAGTCCTTATCTATTTGTGATAATAAACTTAGTCTTGAATATATATACTCTTTAAGTAGTTCTTCGGTAACAGATTTTTCTAGATTATTGTTATCTGCTGGTTCTTCTGGCAATTGTTCAGGATATTTTTGTTTTTTTGCGTGATCAAAACATAAGGATCTTGCAATTATTACTAACCAGTTTTTGATACTTGCCTTATCTGGATTATAAGTGTGCCTGTACTTCCAAGCTCTTATAAATGTTTCTTGAGTTAAATCTTCGGCAGTTTCTTTTGAATAAAAGAATAAGTATACGTAGGAATAAATAAGTCTGTTGTACTTAATAAAAAGTACTTCTAAGTCGTTTTGTGATTTTAGTTCAATTTGTTCCAATATGTAGAATGTGTAATTACCTACACATTCTACATAAATTTGGATTATCTTGTAACCTGAAAGCTTTTTACCTGCTCTAATATAGCTTTTGCGGTTGCATCAGTTTCAAAATGGTTTCTTACAGGTTGTAGTAATTTATTTAAGTAAATAATTACAGCACCTTTTAAATCAATAGAGGATAGCTCTTTTTTTGCAAAAGCGGCTTCTAATTCTTCGTATGTTTTAAATACAATGTTTCCACCCCATTTTTCTGGCCTTTCTACAATAAAGCCATCTTTTAATAAATCTTCCTG
>CAYUKX010000036.1:5478-9327 GCA_964445405.1 uncultured Candidatus Saccharibacteria bacterium | reverse complement strand
TCATTCGGAAGAGCTGCAGTACCAAGTGGTGCATCTACAGGTACACACGAAGCCCTAGAATTACGAGATGGCGATAAGTCTAAGTATTTAGGTAAGGGTGTATTAAAAGCAGTAGAAAATGTAAAAACCACAATTAGCAACGCACTTGTAGGGAAAGAGTTTACTACACAAGAAGAGCTTGATAACGCACTATTAGCATTAGATGGAACTGAAACAAAATCAAATTTAGGTGCCAATGCAATATTAGGTGTTTCTTTAGCTTTTGCAAAAGCAACTGCTGAATCAAAAAACATTCCTTTATTTAAATACATTCAGGAGTTATATGGTAGCGCAGGTTTAAAACTACCAAGACCAATGTTCAATATTATGAACGGTGGTAAACACGCAAATTGGTCAACTGATATTCAGGAATTTATGATAGTTATGCCAAATGCTGAATACGCAGACCAAGTAAGAATGGCATGCGAAATATTCATGAACCTAGAAAAAACTCTTAAAGATAGAGGCTTAAATACAAACATAGGTAACGAAGGCGGATTCGCTCCAGGCTTTAAAAGTAACGAAGATGCATTCGAAATGATTGGCTCAGCAGTAGAAAAATCTGGTTACAAAATGGGAACTGATGTATTTTTTGCATTAGATGTAGCTTCTAGTGAATTCTATAACGCAGAAAACGGCACATATACTCTAAAAACAGAAAATAAAGAACTAAGCAAAGAGGAATGGATGAACAAAGTATTAAGTTGGGTAGAAACCTTGCCTTTTGTTAGTATCGAAGACCCATTTGCAGAAGACGACTGGGCTTCTTGGACAGCATTCACTGCAAAGGTAGGCGACAAACTACAAATTGTAGGTGATGACTTATTAGTAACTAATGTAAAAAGAGTTGAAAGAGCAATTAATGAAAAAGCATGTAATGCTCTATTAGTTAAAGTAAACCAAATTGGTTCATTAACAGAAACACTAAAAGCAATGAAAATGGCTCAAGATGCAGGTTGGAATAATGTGATGAGTCACAGATCTGGTGAAACTGAAGATATAACAATTAGTCATATTGCAGTAGGAACAGCATGCGGACAATTAAAAACAGGAGCACCATCTAGAGGTGAAAGAACAGCAAAGTATAACGAAATATTAAGAATATCTGAGGAAATTTAAAACCTTTGCCCCGGGTCGTTTTGATACGACCGGGGCTGTAGGCTCTTACTTGAACATGATTGCCAGTCCGATCAGGACCAGCAAAGCAATCAACACGCTCACCACGAGGGTGAGCTGGATGTGTGTGGGCGTTTTACGCCAAGCGCCACGCACCCAGTTGAACACGCCTTCCAGCGCAAAGCGCCAGATGACCAGAACTGCAAGGATGGTTATGGCGATGGCAAACAACGCCATCATGCCATATACACCAACGTCCATTAACCAAAGTGACTTCCCGAAACCACCCAAAAGGATGGTAATCGTAAAAATCACGGCCAATAGCAGCGCAGAGAGGAAAAGGAATTGACCCCGCCTCCCAGCAAAACTTTCCAAGCTTTTCATTTGACACCCCACATAGTAAGAGCCGATACATATATAGTATATACCTACTATATACTTATGTCAACACTTGCCGGTGACACTATAGAACACTGTGTAAGGTAGTTGCTTTAGGTAAATTTACCTGATTTATTGAATTATTGATTATTTCAGCTGATTTTAATAGTTGCTGCTTTTC
Source organism: uncultured Candidatus Saccharibacteria bacterium (assembly GCA_964445405.1). Taxonomy (GTDB): domain Bacteria; phylum Patescibacteriota; class Dojkabacteria; order J137; family J137; genus Brojett037. The sequence continues at coordinate 7,613 of CAYUKX010000036.1, read as the reverse complement.
TAATTCATCTAAAGGCACTTCCTTATGTACTTCTACTCCATTACTACCTAATTTTGCAGGAACACCAATAGATACTCCATTTAGTCCATATTCGCCATTAAGTACAACGCTTAAAGGTATAATTCGCTGCTCATCTCTAATAATTGCTCTGCAAATTCTAGATACAGCAGCACCAATTCCGTAATAAGTTGCTTTTTTACCTTCAATTATTTTATACGCCATTTCTCGTACTCTTTTGGCTACATCATCTCTATATTCTTGATTTACAGTTACTAAGTCAGTTAGTGGTGCACCACCAATGTTCGCACTACTTAAAGCAGGGAAGGAACTATCTCCATGCTCACCCAAAATATATGCATGCACATTAATTGGGTTTACATTTAAATCTTCATGTAATAAACCTCTTAATCTTGCAGTATCTAAGAATGTACCACTACCGAACACCATTCCAGTTGGTAGCCCAGATTCTGTAGCTGCAACGTAAGTTAATACGTCTACAGGGTTTGTAACCATTAATATAAATACAGTTTTTCCTGACTCTTTAATTTCGCCAATAATGTCTCTTATTATTTTTACATTAATGTTTAATAGATCTAGCCTTGTTTGACCATCTTTTTGCGCTGCTCCTGCTGTGATAACAACAATATCGCCATCTATTAAATCTGAATAAGTTGCATATTTAACTTCAACTCCATTAGTAAAATTTGAAGCATCGTGCATATCTAATACATTTGCCTTAGCTAAGTCTTCGGCTATATCAATTAATAAAACTTCTTTTGCAACTTCCTGTAATACCATTGCGTATGCAGCAGAAGAACCAACCATACCTGTTCCTACTACTACAACTCTTCCAGATGGATTAACTTTTTCCATAAATTCGTCTTAACAATTATTTTATTAGTTACGCAATAGTAACTTCGTTACATAGGTAAACATCTTGTACAGCCTGTAATAGTTGAACACCTTCTTGCATTGGTCTTTGGAATGCTTTTCGACCCATTATTAAGCCTGAACCACCTGCTCTTTTATTAATAACAGCTGTAGATACTGCTTCGTTTAAATCATTTTCTCCACTTGCTCCACCTGAACTAATTAGTGGAATTTTACCCATGTAACAATTAGCTACTTGGTATTTAGTTAAATCGATTGGATGGTCTGTTGTTAAATCGGAATAAATTCTTTGGTCTAGTTTACCGTAAGATGATCCACCTGTATTTAAGGCTGTATAACCACCATTGTTTTCAGGTAGTTTTTGTTTAATAATATCGGCTTCTATTGTTACACCTAAGTGGTTTGCTTGACCTGTAATATCTGTAGCAGCTTCGTAGTTTACTCCATTAACTTTAAAACCTGGGTTTCGAACGTAGCACCACAAAATAGTAAACATTCCTAATCTATGTGCTTCGGCAAATGCTTTAGAAACTTCAATTAGTTGTCGGTTTGACTCAGGGGAACCAAAATATATTGTTGCACCAACAGCTACAGCACCCATATCTGCTGCTTGTTGAACTTGTCCAAACATGATCTGGTCATGTTTATTAGGGTAAGTTAGTAATTCGTTATGATTTAGTTTTACTATAAATGGAATTTTATCTGCATATTTTTTGCTATTTAAACCTAGCACTCCTAGAGTAGAAGCTACCCCGCTGCAATTCGCTTCAAGTGCAAGTTTTATAATGTTTTCTGGGTCAAAGTACATAGGATTTTTGGCAAAACTTGCACCAGCAGAATGCTCAATTCCCTGATCAACTGGCAAAATGGATAAGTAACCAGTATTTGCTAATCTGCCTGCACTATAAAGTCGCTTTAGGTTTTCTAGAACTTTTGAATTTCTATCGGAGTAAGCCATTACATCATCTACCCAAGTGCCCTTTGGAGTATAAAAAGTTTGACCAGCAAATGTTTGAGATTTATAACCTAACAAATATTCTGCTTTGTCAGCAAGAACATTTTGAATTTCTGAATAATTCATATTTTAAATTTAAAAATTTGTAACAATATTTAAAACCATTCTACATTTAAGCGAATGGTTGAACAAGTTCATCTAATTTTGCTTTCGTATCTTTTGCTAGTGCAAATGCAGAAGATAACAATACTCCTTTAGCTCCAAGTTCTAACGCTTTTTGAATATCATC
>CAYUKX010000036.1:0-5378 GCA_964445405.1 uncultured Candidatus Saccharibacteria bacterium | reverse complement strand
CAGAAGATAACAATACTCCTTTAGCTCCAAGTTCTAACGCTTTTTGAATATCATCTGTTGTAGTCACTCCGGCACCAATTAGTACATTGGTTTTGTCTTTAACTGATTCAATAAATTCTGCGGCAACTTCTGGTCTTGTAGTAACACTAACACCACTTCCTATTAAATCCTTTGGTTCGTAAACTAATGCAAATGGATTTGCCTGTGCAAGATTTAATCCTTCTTGTGTGTTTTCGCAGCATACAAATAGCTTTAATCCCTTTGACTGAATATCTTGTATATCTTGAATTATAGTTGAGTTTGAATATTCCCTATGTTCACTATGGTTGTAAATTGAATATTCAATTCCATAACTTACTAATGTTTCTGCAGGAATCCAGCCAGATGTTTTACCTGCAAGTTTATTATCTACATGTTGAGCGGCAATAATTAAGTCAGGGTAGTTTTGTTTTGCCCAGAATAATTCTGAACTTGCAACTGCAAATATAACCTTACTTTTTAAGTTCGGGTTTTGTAATAAATATTCAGTAGAAATATCTAATATTCTTTTGCAATTAAGGCCAGTTGATTCTGCGTAGGTTTTTAAATTTAGAACTAACATTGTTTTAAATTAATATATATCTGTTATAACGTAAATTTGTTTATACAGCTCAATTTACCATACTGAATACTTTAGTCAAGCACAGTAATCCTTGACCATAATACTTAAATAGTTTTAGAATGAATTGTTTTAATCACTCATGTGATTCACTTTAACTATTAAATAAATAATATGGCAGTAAGAGTTGCTATAAACGGATTTGGAAGAATTGGTAGACTTGTTTACAGAGCATTACTTGAACGAAATATGCTTGATGGCCAAGTTGAGATTGTAGTTGTTAACGATTTAGTACCAGCAGAAAATCTTGCTTACTTATTAAAATACGACACTACTCACGGTAAGTTACCCTATAGTGTAAAAGCAATCGATGAAAGTACAATTCAAGTAGGCGAAAGAACTTTTAAAACAATCGCACAAAAAGTTACGCCAGCTGAATTACCTTGGAAGGAATACAACATTGATGTTGTAATTGAGTCCACTGGATTCTTTACTAAAAAGGCTGATGCAATGGGTCACATTACGGCAGGAGCTAAGAAAGTTATTATCTCCGCTCCATCTGATGAAGATGTAAAAACAATTTTGGTTGGCGTAAATAACGACCAATACATGGGAGAAGATTTAATATCTAATGCAAGTTGTACCACAAACTGTTTAGCACCAATTATTCATGTTCTATTAAAAGAAGGAATCGGAGTTGAAGAAGGATTAATGACTACAGCTCACGCATATACAGCAACACAAGTAACTATGGATGGTCCATCCAGAAAAGCATTCAGAGATGGGAGAGCTGCAGCTATGAATATTATTCCAGCAAGCACAGGTGCTGCAAAAGCAATCGGCTTAGTATTACCAGAAGTAAAAGGAAAGCTAACTGGAATGTCATTAAGAGTTCCTGTAGCAGATGTATCAATTGTTGATCTAACATTTAAGCCTACAAAAGATACTTCGCTAACTGAAATTAATGCTGCAATGAAAAAGGCAAGTGAAACATATTTAAAAGGAATTTTAAATTACACAGAGGAGCCATTAGTATCTTCAGATTTAATTCACGACCCACATTCAAGTACATACGATGCAACAGCTAGTATTGAATTAAACCCAAGATTCTTTAAGCTTATGGCTTGGTACGATAACGAATGGGGATTTTCTAATAGAATGGCAGAATTGCTAAAGATTGTTGTTGATAAAATGTAAAAAAAGTGAGCGCTTAGGCGCTCATTTAATTTGAAGTTAAAATAAAAATATGTACAAAGTTAATACAGATTTAAATAAATTCTTTTATAAGAATATTGATTTAGCAAACGCAAGAGTTATTGTTAGAACCTGTTTAAATGTTGCTGTAGATTCCGAAGGCAAAGTTACAGATGCAACAAGACTTTACGAATCCCTTCCTTTAATTAAAGATTTAGCACTTAATGCTCAAAATGTTGTGCTTACAGCGCACTTAGGTAGACCAGAGCAACGCGAACAAAAATCCTCTTTCTGGAATGTAGCTGAAATGCTAAGCGAAAGCCTTAAGGAAGATAATGTTCAAGTAGTACTGATTGATGATTTAACAGATGAATCAATTGATTTAATTACGCATAATAAAAATACTTCTGATTCTAAAAAGGTATTTTTATTAGAAAATATCAGATTTTTTAAAGATGAAGAATCAAAAGATAAACAAGCTAGAATGGAGTTTGCAAAAAAACTATCAACATTAGCAGATACTTACATTAACGATGCATTTGCAGATTACCGAGAGTCGGCATCTACTTACGACTTGGCAACATTACTACCAAGCTATTTAGGTCCAGTATTTTTAAAAGAAGTTGAAGCATTGTCAAAATTTAGTAATGCAAATATGTTAGTTTCTGTTTTAGGTGGTGCAAAACTATCTGAAAAACTAGATGCACTAAATGCTTTAGCTGAAATCTCTGAAAAAGTTGTTATAGGCGGAGCTATGGCTTATACAATATTAAAAGCTATGGGTGTAAATGTAGGCAAATCTTTAATCGAAGAAGATAAACTTGATATAGCAAAAGAAGTTATTCAAAAGTATGGTAGCAAGTTAGTTTTACCAATTGACCATTTAGTTGCAAGTGAATTTACAGAATATGCAGCCAATGCAGCTTACAATACAAGTGATCAAAATGTTCCAGATGACACTGTTGCAATAGATATTGGACACAGAACAATTGAATTATTCAAACAAACAATTTCTATAGGCAACTACATTTTATGGAACGGTCCTATGGGAGTATTCGAATGGGAAATCTCTGCAAAAGGAACAATTGAAGTTGGTAAGGCAATTGAATTAAATGGCCCTGCATACAAACTTGCAGGTGGTGGCGATTCAATTGCTGCAATAAACAAATTACAGTTAAAAGGCTTTAATCACATTTCTACAGGTGGTGGTGCAATGTTATCGTTTTTAGCTTACGATAAGTTCCCAACACTTGATGTGATTATAAACAAATAGGCAAAGTTAAGGGCGGTGTTTACACCGCCCTTTAATCTGGTCGCCTACTTCCGCGTCAAGTAAATCTGCAGAACGTGGCTTTCATAGCTAACGCTAATATCCCCGGTTAACCCTTCGCTTTGAAGTGTTTCCCGGAGCTCAATCTGACCACGTAAATCGGTCGACCGCTCAAACGCTTCCTTCGAAATTCCGTAGGAAATGTTGTTGCCGATTATGATCCGGTATTGTTGCTGCTCCGAGCATAGGCTCTGTGGATTCACAGCAGCCACAGTCACCACCACAGAAACAACAACCATGAATAAACCCAGCCAACCATTTTGCTGGGTTACGATTAGTGTCACAATCCACGCAGGGACTGACACTATTATGGCCAGAAAACGTATGTAGGTCATTATGCCTCCAAGGGTTACGTAAACGATTATACCTCAGGCTAATTCAAAATCGCATCAAATTTAGTAGTAGTTTACTTTCTTGTACTTCTTTCAACTACTCCACCCAAAATCATTAATCCTAAAGCAAATACTAACACCCAGAAAATTAAACTACTCATTTGATTATATGCATTTGAAGCTTGATAAAACCTAACAAAGCTCATTCTAATTTCGCATATTGCTGTTCCCCAATTAGTCATAGCTGCAAGAGTATGCACTACAATAGAGGTAACAGAATTAATTACAAATAACGGTAATGCTAAGCCAACAATTGTATTTAAACCAGCAACCAAAGAGTAGTTATGAATTACTTTGTTTGCCATCAATCTTGAAGACTTTACAAGGTAGTCGTAAATTGTACTAAATCCCCATAAAATAACGAAAGATCCATAAACAACTATTAGCAGTCTTAAAGCATTGGAATCTCTTTTTAAAAGTGGAAGAAAGACAAAAAATGCTAATGTGAAAAATGTCAGACTAACTACGCTTTCTAAAACAATATACTCACTGCCTTTTCTAGCAAATAATCTTTTTGTCCTAGTTCTAACAGCAAGAGTATTTTTAACAGATTTTATAGGATTTGCCATACTATTAAATAATCTAAATAAAATATTATTAGTTTATCAAAGTTTTAATCACCAAAGAATACCCCAATCTTTTTTGCTGTATCTACAGCTATGGCATCTAAAGTTACTAATTTTAATTGATCAACAGCGTCAGCAATTGGTACAGTTACAATATGATCACCTCTTAAACTAACCATCATTCCAAATTCACCTTTCTCGATGGCATCTACAGCTGCAACGCCATACTGCTTTGCCAATATTCTATCTTCTGCATTAGGGCTACCTCCTCTTTGCACGTGACCCAAAATTGTATTTCGAAGCTCAAATTCTCCTGGGGCCATTTTGTCTATTGTTGCAATAATTGTATTCGAAATTCCACCTAACTTTACTTCTTGAAGATCTCCTCCGCCCATTGTTGTTACCAAACCTTGTTTTGCTGCAGCACCTTCTGATACAACTACAACACTTGATCTATATCCTGTTTCTTTTCGTTTTCTTAAAAATTCAATAATTTTTTGATAATCAAATGGAATTTCTGGTAATAAAATCATGTCAGCTCCACCTGCTAACCCGGAGTTTAAAGCAATCCAACCTGCGTGTCTTCCCATAACTTCAACAAATATTACTCTGTCATGACTTGTTGCAGTTGTATGAATTCTATCTAGTGCTTCTGTTGCAATATCTACAGCTGTTGAAAATCCAAAGGTTTTATCAGTACTTTTTAGATCGTTATCGATTGTTTTTGGTACTCCTATAATATTTACACCCTTTTGTGCTAATTGTAGTGCCCCACCTAATGTTCCATCTCCACCGATTACAATTAAGGCTTCAACTCCAATTTTATCTAAATTACTTTTTGCTTCGTTTAATATCTCATCTGGAATATTGTTGGTTTCTCCTGCACCAACTTTTGATGTAAATCTACCCTTATTGACAGTACCTAAAATAGTTCCACCTACATGACTAATTCCTCTTACTGATTTTAGATCTAATGGTCTGTAAAGCATCGGACTTAAAACACCTTCCCAGCCTTTTTCAAAGCCGATAAATTCAAATCCACGGTGAACTCCGGATTTTACAATAGAAGAAATTACTGCGTTCAAAGGTTGAACGTCACCACCACCATTAAGAATTCCTATCTTCTTAATCATACACAAAGCTTAATAAATAAATTGTAAGCTTTAAGGCATAGGCACTATTAATTATCGTAAAACAACAATGCTTATTCCTCAAAGCCTATTTCTAAAATAATAGCAGATATATTATGTTAAATATACTCTTGTGCTATATTTAATCGTGTAAATATTAACAAGGAA
>CAYUKX010000035.1:0-9936 GCA_964445405.1 uncultured Candidatus Saccharibacteria bacterium | reverse complement strand
TTGCATAGGTATGTAAATAAATAATACTAATATCTAGTATATTTAAGTGTACAAATAATGCAACAGATTCTACGAATTTTGCCCTTTTAGCTGTAATTTGTTGGAATTAGCAGACTTAAGTATGGTTGATTCAAAAGTGAAAGTTAACTTATTTTCTAAGTTCTTTTTAGCAATTGCTAAATCCACTAAGGTTTTTAGCAGCTCACCAAGTTGCATTCCACTTTTCTTCCATAAATGGTGGTAAAGCGTACCAGGAAGAGTATTAATTTCGTTGGCATAGTACTTTTTATATGTTTTATTGTATAAAAAGTCCACCCTAGCAGTTCCGGAAAGCCCCATTAACTTGTAAATTTCCTTTGCCATCTCTTGAATTTCTTTAGTAGTCTTTTCATCTAATCTAGCTGGAATGATTATGCTTTTTTCTGCATTGCCTAATTGTGCACCACCTTCGTTAAGGTATTTATCTTCGTAAGAAAAAAAGTCCTTAGAATAATCGGATTCCTGAATTTGAGAATATATAGGGTCTTCATTGCCTAATAAAGCCACAGTAATATCCATTAAATCTTCTACGCTTTCTTCTACTAATACCTTTGTATCATAGTGAAGTGCAACTTCTATAGCAAACTCTAAATCATCTTCAGATTTAACTTTAGTCATACCAATTGAAGATCCCAATCTTGCAGGTTTAACAAATACAGGCCATGTAAGATTTGTTTTAATATCGGTAAGTACGTTGTCTTTTTGTGTTTCCCAATCTGTAGTATTAAGGGCAATAAACTTTGTTGTAGGGAAGTTATATCTTTGGTAAAAAAGTTTAGTTAATGCTTTATCCATTGAAATTGCACTAGCTACAACATCACAGCCAACATATGGTAAATTTAGTAACTCAAATAATCCTTGAATAGTTCCATCTTCGCCATTCTTACCATGAAGTGCAGGAAATGCTAAATCGATAGAGTATTGCTTAGTATTAAAAAGTCCACCAGTTTTTAAAATTACAGTCCCATTTAAATTCTGTGCAAGATTTAAATTAACTTCACCTTCAAGTTTTAAATTTGGATTTTTAAAAAATTCAACATTATCCATTTTTTCTGATATATACCACTTACCTTCTTTTGATATATAAACTGGATAAACCGTATGACCAATTTCTTTAAGTCCATTTATTATTAACTGGCCCGTAATTATTGAAACATCATGCTCTGTATTTTTACCCCCAAAGAAAACTGCTATATTCATATATTTATTAATAGTAATTATCGCTCCAATCGTTTTGAAGCATTACAACGTCACCAGATTTAATATTATTATTTAATTCCTCCCAGACGTTCTTAGAATTATCATACCATACAATTTTGTCTTCACTAAAACCGTTTTCAACAAGACCTTTAGCAATAAAACCCGTAACACTATTACGAACTAAGATCACTAAATCTGCAATGCCAGCTAAGTTTTTACCAATATCTAAGTGTAAAGACTCTGCTAAATCACCAGTTTCTACTAGTCCTGGAGTAACATAGACCTTTCTTCTATTTTTAAATTTACTTAACATATTTGCACCTTCTTTAAAGCCATCTGAATTACCGTTATAGGTGTCATCAATTACTAAAATATTATTCTTCGAATTTAATATTGGCTGTAATCTATGTTCAACACCTTTAAGATTATTAGCAACATATTTTAACTTTGAACTTGAAATACCAAACTCCTGACCTAATATATAGCCTGCAATAATATTACCAATAATGTATTCTCCAAGTATTGAAGTTCTTACAGTACCCAAATCTTGATCTTTTATTTTAAGATTGAACTCTTGACCTTTTCCATCTTGATCAAAAATATAATTGTCTATTTTATAACTGCATAGTTCAGAATTTTTAGCCGAGAAAAACTCCACACGATTATTCTTAACATAGTCTTTGTAATTTTCTAATGTTAATTGATCATCTGCATTAAGCAATATGATTGCATTTGGTTTTGCGTATTCTACAATTTCAAATTTTGTAGATATTGCGTTTTGCATAGTTAAATAACGCTCTAAATGCGCTTCGTTAATTCCTGTTACAACCGAAATATCTGGAGTGGCAATTTCGCATAATGCCTTTACATCGCCTTTTACATACTCACCCATTTCCACTATAAAAATGTCGGTTTTATTATTAAGCTTATTTAATATTGTTCTTGAAATTCCAATTGGAGTATTATTATTGCCTTCTGTTTTAACTACGTTATATTGTTCCTTAAGGAATTCATATAAGGTTTCCTTCATTGTGGTTTTGCCGTAACTACCGGTTATTCCTACAATTTTTAAATTTGGTAATGTAGCTAGCTTTAACTTTGCATCTTTTATCATCTTTCTTTTTGCAAGATAGTCAATTGGAGAAAGCAAATCTTTTGCTTGAATTAAAAACACAAACGCAAAAAGATTAAAAACGTAGAAAACAATTAAAAGGATTACAACTAGTATTAATGTATTGCTAAGGACTTCGTTTAATAGGTATCCAAGAGCGAATAGAACTATCAATTGTAAAGCAATTGCTACAACCACTAACATTATTGCCTTTTTTGTAAGAGTTGCTTTTTTGCGTAACTTACTTGTTGGCAGTAATCCCTTTTTTGATAATGCTTTTACAAAACGTTTAGAATCGTATTCTTCTAATTGGAATATATATAAATGATACAAATAAATTTTATGTGGTAACCAATTCATAGATTTTAACTAAAGGAATAATAGGAATCTTGTTCTTTAAAGCCAAGTTTTTTATAAGCATTATAAGACTCACCATCTTTTTCGGTTATGGAATAGAATCTGCTAACACCTAAGTCAAATGCGGTATTAATTATATAGCTATTTATAATATTAAAGTAACCGTTACGTCTAAATTCAGTTACTGTTCCTGCATTATGTATATATGCAATATTAAGTTCTGTATCAATTATTATAGAAGCAATACTTACAATGGAGCCGTTGTATTCCAAAATATAATCCTTAAACATTCTTGTGGGCGTGTTAGTTTTACTTAAGTTGTTAAAGTAATCTACGTAATCTTCTTCATTACCCCAATTGCTAAATATTTCTAAAGCAATGTCTTTATAGTCATCAAAGTTAGATTCAGTTACTTCGATTAGCTTTGTGTTTTTATCGTCAAATATAATATCTGTTTCTAGGTCTAAAACCACATATGAATCAATATAATCCATGCTTAGCTTTAATCCTTTTAAATAGTCTGAATAGTCATCTACTAAAGTTTGTCGAATGTAATAAGAAATATTTTTATCTTGCTCTAATTCCTGATTAAATATTTCATCTGATGCTTGAGTATCGAATTTATCTAAAAATGTTAATGGAACTATATATTCGCTAAAGATTGCTGGACTTTCTAAAAAAATGAAGGAATCTTCCATTTGAATATTACTAAAAGCAGCGCCCTTTAAAAGATTTATGCTGTCTTCAAATATATTCATTTTATAAAGTTAATTAAATAATTAATAACTACATCGGGTTTATCTACAAAAGGGAAGTGACCTGCATTTATAATCTTAAGCTCAGAGCCAGAAATACTCTTATTTATTATGTGCGCAAACTCAATTGGTGTGGCTTTATCTTGATCGCCCCAGATTATTAATGTTGGCACCATAACAGAACTATAAAGATTAGTAATATCTTCGTTTATAACATTTTTATATGTATTTTTTAGGTATTCAGAATCTAAATAATCTTCTGAACCCATTGCTTTATATATTTTTGCGCGTAGCGGCTTTAAGATAGGTAATTTAAATACTGGCTTAACTATTTTTGCAATTATGGTTTTTATAGATTTTGAGAATGTTTTATTTCTAATACCTGCAGCATCAATTAGTATTAGCTTTTGTGCAATATTATTATTAACTTGCAGTTTAACAGCAATTGCACCACCGTTTGAATGCCCAACCAAAATTACATTTTTTAAATTTAATTTATTTATAAATTCCTGTACTGTACTTGCATAAAAATTGTTATCTACGGATGTACTCGGTACTTGAGAGGCACCAAAACCTGGGAGATCTAAAGCATACGACGAAATTCCTATTCTATTGAGTGCATGCATTAAATGGAACCATACATTGGCACTAGAAAGCCAACCATGTATAAAAATTACATTATAATCTGAGTTATCTGCTATAGAGTTGTAATAGTTAACTAGGTGGTTGTTAAGCACTAATTGTCTTGATTGGAATTCATTCATGGAGTTGTGTAGTTGTAATTTTCATAATATGATTTTAGAATGTATTAAATATATTATCAACTTTACTATGAGTGTAGAAAAATTTGAGCAGAAAGGCAAAGCTTCAGTGGAATCCTCTCACTCAGGCATGATGGATGCAGCGGTAGCTCCTTTTGAAGAGGCAGGAAGGCTTTTGAGTGGACTATTTGATATGTCCTGGTGGGGCAAAATATTTCCGTTTTAAATTAATACTATGTCATCAATAATGATCGGAAGATTTGAGTTTTCTGAAAGAAGTAGGGAAAACCTAATTAAGTATTGTGAATTATTATCACTGGATCAAGAAAAATACGTTTCTGAAGCTCAAAAGTATATTTTTATAAATGCCTTTGTTGAATTACTAAAACTACTTCCCGAAGATAAAAGAAGAGAATTATCAGAGAAAATAAGTCAACCAGAATTATTCCAAAGCCACTTTAGAATGAGTTTTGATGAATCAAAGATTAAAGAGTATTTTGTGAAATTTCATAATCAATATTTAGATACAATAATTAAAGAATCTGGTGGGAATTTTACAGATGAAGTGATAAAACAAATTGAAGCTTTAAAGCTTTAACTATCTTCCTTTTTAGCAGCAGTTTTAAAATAGTCTCGCGACTTTAGTTCCTCAGGTAAATGTTCCTGATTAACCTTTGCCCCTTTAAAGTCGTGAGCGTATTTATAGTCTTTGCCGTAACCTAAATCTTTCATTAACTTTGTAACACCATTACGAATATTCAAAGGTACTGGTAGTGAACCAAATTCAGCAACATCCGCTTGTGCTTGAGCTAATGCCATATATGCTGAATTACTCTTTGGTGCCTTGGCTAAATATTCTGCAAGCTGAACAATAAAAATATCACATTCAGGTCTTCCTAATTTTTGACAAGATTCAAATACCGAATTAGCTAGTACAACTGCGTTTGGCATTGCATTCCCTATATCTTCAGATGCAAACCTTAATAATCTACGGCAAATATAAATGGGATCATCACCCGCCTGCAACATTCTTACAACCCAATATACTGCGGCAGTAGCATCAGAATCCCTTAAAGATTTATGCACAGCAGAAATAATATTGTAATGATCTTCACCTGTTTTTTCGTATTGCAAAAAGTTTTCAACTGCATTCTTTAAAGTATCTTTATCTATTTTTTTACCATTAGATAAGTAAATTGCAGTTTCTAGAATATTACTTGAAGTTCTTAAATCACCATCTGATGACTTAGCAATTAAATCTACAACTGATTGCTCATATTCTAGTGTAGGTGTTTCTTCTTTTACTTTAAGCAATATGTATTCAAGGTATTTTTTTACATCTTCATTTATATGTTTTTTAAAAGTGAATACCCTTGCTCTAGAAAGTAAAGCAGGGTTCAAAGAAAAGGATGGGTTTTCGGTAGTCGCTCCAATCAAAATTATAATTCCCTTTTCTACGTAAGGTAATAGAGTGTCTTGCTGCGATTTATTCCATCTATGGATTTCGTCTAAGAATAATATTGTTTTTTTTGGTTCAAAAAGTTTATTGTCTTTGTTTTCGGAGAGTGCTTGATTAACAATTTCTAGTAACTGCGCCTTACCTGCCATAACTGCAGACAGTTTGTGAATATTTGCATTCACACTTTTAGAAATTATATTTGCTAGTGTAGTTTTTCCAGTTCCAGGTGGACCCCAAAAAATCATAGAAGGAATATTACCTGATTCTATAAAGTTACGAATTGGCATACCCTTACCAACAAGGTGTTGTTGACCTATAAACTCATCAAGGGTTTCTGGTCTGTATTTTGAGGCAATTGGTTCGAACAAGATATTTAGTGTAACAAACACTTTATTATAATACTTGTATACCTATTATAGTAAATACTTGTTCTAAATAGTTTTGGTAAAAGGATTTTGAAGTGAAGTTCTAATTTTAATGTCTTTGTTAGTAGAAGTTAAGCTATGAGTAGTTTTAAACTTCTTTTTAAGTTTTACGTATTTGTTGTTTGTTAAGTATGTTTTTCTGTTTCGGGTAGCAGTATTATCATCAATTAATTCGTAACCTTTTTTTGTAACAAGAATTTGATGTTCTCCTGGAATCCAATCAATTAAAACGTAACCTTTGTTATTTGTTACTGCTAAATGTAGTTGGTGCTTTGTATCATATAATCGAACTACAGCACCTGGGATTTTCTGCATTAATAAAGATTCAATTACCTCTAGCTTTTTGAGTGTATATTTTTTAAATAAATTACTTAGCGATACATAAAGAATAGATATATAAAGTGCACACATTATTAAATCGACTAAATCACCCTTTGTAAGTTGAGCATATATTCCTACTAACAAGCCTAATACAGCCAAAATAAATATTGCAATATTAGTAATAGAATTAAGTAAAGTTAAAAATACTTCAAAGTTTATTGATTTATTATTTGGAGTTAAATAAATATCGAATATCATTTCTGAATTTTGCGTTATGTGTTCAAGGGTATCAATTTCTTTATAGAAATTTTTAAAACCCACTCCATGCACTTCTATAAATAGATTTTTATATTCTCCTTTATAGTTAAAATTATATCTACCTTTAGAATCTGAGATAGTAGATGCAATCACTTTCTTTTTTACTGAATCTTTAAGTTTTTCAAATCTTATTAGTTTAATCTTTGCAAAGCTGACTGGTGTATACGTTTTATCGTTTATAACTAGACCCCAATATCGTTTTCTAAATATTAAATTATTGAGTAAGTAAACAAACTTCCAGTACTTATTGCCATTCAACATTGAAACTATCCAATAAATAACGTTACGCAAAAAGTAAATTGCAATAATTATTAATAGTGGAGTGAGTATACTCAACTCTAGAAATAGCAATGCTATAGTTTGCAAGTCTGAATAATTAATTTTTATTCTAAATAAAGATACTTCGGGCATTTAAATGCAATAATTTAAGACATTCTATAACAGTTTACACAACTTTTTAAGTAGGTTAATTATTCTAGCTGTTGAAGTTTTTAATATTAAATGTTTGTGGTTTTGTATTTTCAAGCTCACTCCAAGTTATAGGCATCGATATTGGAGCACCTTCTTTTATTCTTAAAGAATACGGAGCAACCATTGTTGAGCCTCTTTGGTTGCGCAAGTAATCGATAAAAATCTTACCCTTTCTATTTACCTTATTAAATTCAATTGTGTATTCTTTTGGATTTATTCTAACTACAGATTCTGCAATTGTTTTTGATATTAATTTAAGATCGTCCCAAGTAAAGTTTTTGGAACTTATGTCAGCATAAACATGAAAGCCTTTTGAGCCTGATGTTTTGATTAATGGTTTGTAATTATTATCTTCAAGTATTTTTTTAATGATTAGTGCAAGTTCTCTTAATTTTGAATCATCTTCAGTGGAGGGGTCTAAATCAAAAATTATTCTATCGGGGGTTTCGATACTTTCTATTTTGCTACCCCAAATATGGAACTCTAGAACACCAATATTAACCAGGTACAAAATGTCGTTTAAATGATCAATTGTTATGTAGGCGTCATATTCATCCTTCTCCTTAATTTTGACTCGTTCAATGTACTCAGGGAACGATTCTGTAGGGTGTTTTTGATAGAACTTTGGTCCTTTTATTCCATTTGGACTACGAACCATACTGATTGGTCTACCTTTAACTTCGGCAATAAATTTATCTGAAACACTTTTATAGTAATTTATTACATCTAACTTTGTTATTGATGGATTTGTAAATAATTCTTTATTAGGATGAGTTATTTTAACGTTATCTACAAATATTGATTCCATTGTAAAAGTTTATTTTTAATTTATACTATATTGTATACAGCTTTAATTAGGTATTCAAATATATATGGACTTAACAATTGTAGGAATAGCAGGCTCAGCCTTAGTGCTTGTAGCTTTTTTATTAAATCAGAGTAATCGATTAAAGAATAGTTCGGTGGTTTACGACTTTCTTAACTTTTTAGGAAGTTTATTGCTTTTAATTTATGCAATATATACAAATTCCTTACCGTTCATTATTGTAAATATAGTGTGGGGACTATTTAGTTTAAAGGATTGTTTACTTTATTTACTAAAAAGGAAGTAATTAATAGCCTTTAGGTGGTTTAATTCTTTTGCCTAATCTCTCAATTCTAAGTTTTGCAATTTGTTCGACAACTTTATTAATTTCCTGAATTACAAAGTCGGTATCTTTGCCTTGAGACTTTAAATCATCAAGAACAAACTTTACAGTTTTGTTGAAGTCATTCTTAAAACTCTTATTAATATCTTTCCATTTAATATTACTTAAAATACTTTCAAGCTTATGGTCGTACTTTATTTTATTTTTAAGCATTAGAACGGAGATCATTGGATAACTTAACTGACCTACAAAAAATGCACTGTTATCGTTAGACATCATTTTTGTTAAATCGTCGTTCCAGGTGACAGTATAGAATTTATTTCTTGATGGAGAATACATTTTAGCCTGATTTACTTCCTCAATGATTTCAATTCTATTGTCACCGATTGCACCTATAGCTTCGAAAATTTTAGACACATGTGGATTTGTCCAATACATATTATTTTGTTAACTATATTAAGCGTTATGCTTAATAATCATAATATCGCCATCTTTTACTATGTAAGTTTTGCCCTCAAGTCTTACCTTACCGTTTTCTTTGGCTTTTAACCAACTGCCAGCTGTAACATATTCGTTATAGGGGCAAACTTCTGCGGCAATAAATCTTTTTTGAAAATCAGTATGTATTGCTGATGCTGCTTCAGGAGCAGAGGAGCCTTTTTTGATTGTCCAAGCTCTAACTTCTTCAGGGCCTTCTGTAAAAAAAGAAATTAGCCCTAGTAAATCGTAAGCTTCTTTAGTTAGTTTGTTAATACCAGTTTCGGTAATACCAAGTTCTTCCATGAACATTTTGCGCTCTTCATCTTCCATGGATGCTAGTTCACTTTCTGTTTTTACATCTAGTGCAAGGACTGTTTTGTTACCAACTACTTTTTTTACTGCTTCGATAGCTTCGGCAGATGTTGCATCGTCTGAGTTAGCTAAGTAAATTACAGGTTTGTCAGTTAATAAAAATAGAGATTTTCGCTCTAGGGCTACAGCCTCTGACACAGGTTCGTGAAAGTCGATTCCTAAAAATCCAGTATTTAAATGAGCAGCAAGTTTAGTTAAGTGATCAAGTTGCTCAGCTGCATCTTTATCGAATCTTGCATTTCTTTTAATGGTATTAATTCTATTTTCTACAGTTTCGGTATCTTTTAAAATTAATTCTGTGTTAATTAATTCAATGTCTCGGGTAGCATCTACACTATTTTCTACGTGAGTAATGTTTGCATTTTTGAATACTCTTACTAAATGTAAAATTGCTGAGACTTCTTTTATATTGCTTAAAAACTTATTGCCCAAACCTTCACCGCTTGCTGCACCTTTAACAAGGCCTGCAATGTCTACAAATTCAACTACTGCTGGAGTAATTTTGGCTGGCTTAGCAATTTCGGCTATTCTATATAGTCTTTCATCGCCTACGGCCACAATTCCTACATTTGGATCAATTGTTGCAAATGGATAATTAGCAGCTAAAACGTTTTGTTTTGTTAATGCGTTAAATAGGGTAGATTTGCCTACATTTGGTAGACCTACAATGCCTAAAGATAAGTTCATATATGGTTTTTAATCGATTAATTTTAGCATAA
>CAYUKX010000034.1:0-10471 GCA_964445405.1 uncultured Candidatus Saccharibacteria bacterium | reverse complement strand
CTGTAAGTTGCCTCCGTCGCTGAAATATGCGGCGGAGTGCAACTCCAAAATTCCCCAAATTCCAAAAAATTTCTACTCTATTCAAAATCTTTATTTGTATTGCTATACTTTTACTATTGTAGAAAGGAGGCCAGTATGGAACGCGAAGAAGGCTAACCACGCACTGCTCCACCTACATCGAGCTCGGTTAATCATAGCCGAGCTCGCAACTTTCCCTATCTAATCTATATTCATGATATAATTGTAAATCCGATTTAAAAGGAGGCGATACTATGGCTGATGCCGAGTATCAAAGATGTCCTGTTTGCGGTCTCACCGCAACTACTGCGGGGACCTTAACAATCTATCGTTGTGACGAGTGTGGCCAAGTAATAGGTCACATGGGACCAAGCGCTTGTATTGCCAGTAAAGGCTGTACAGCTGTGGGTCGAAATGGCCACCACGGTACTCGTTCCAAGGTGGCAATTGTTAAACAAGCGAAGTAGTAGGGCAAAAAGGGCGGGTCGCATGCGACCCGCCCTTTAACTTTCATAATATTCAATTTTCGGGGTCAGGGATTCGAACCCCAATACACAGTTCCAGAAACTGTAGTCCTACCATTAGACGAACCCCGAAAACTAAATACTATTGCTTGTGGATTATATCATTACAATTATTGCTGAACAATTCTACACACTAGATTAGGCTATACCATAAGTCACACCAATCACGATTGTTATTATTAGCCAATATTCAAAAAATACACCTTTAGTAAAAGTCTTCATTAATATATGGTGTATAACTGCCGAAGTTAAATAGAAGACAAAGAATAATCCTAAGCTTATTTGTAAAGAATTCACTACTCTATCTGCGTGATAAAGCAAGAATACTATTCCTATAAACAAACTTACGATTGCTCCATATAAAATTGAATATAGATGCAACTTTTCTAGTCTCCATAGCATTAGCATTAATAAAACTAATGTAATTGCTACAACACAAACTGCATATAAGCTTAAATTTACAGGAAAATTATTCGAAGCATTTGAAAATACATTAACTAAACAGAAGAAGATTATAAATTTAATTAAATCGTACACATAATGTGTTTTATCTTCGATTTTAGTTTTAGCTTCAAAAAATGCGCGTATATTCAAGAATAGAATAAAGAAAGTTACAAAAACTAAGGATAATACAATCACTAACGAGGAACTCCTAATATTATAAAACCCAAATCCTACAATAGATAGGTATAAACCAACTGGCATTAGAATTTTATGAAATGTTTGAGACAGTTCGTTGACTTCATCCCCAAAATCCATATTCAGTTCGATTTTAGTTTTATTACTTTTCCAATTTGAATACAGTTCAGCTAAATATATAAAAAAGATTAAAAACGAGAATAGTATAAATCTATAGTAGTCTTTGTTTTCGTGAATCTCTTGTAATGCAATATATATACCTAAGGTAAGTGAAAGTGCGTAAAATATCGGCCTTAGGTTCCTTTTAAATTTGTTTAAAATAGACATTCAATAATTCTTTTTCAAAAATAATATTGTATATTGTGTGTAGTTCAAAACGCAAAATAATATATACTTATAATAAGAATTCGTTAATCAAAAGTCAAAACATAATGAGTAAGTCAAAGAAGCAAAAAAAGATTACAAAAAATATAACTCCGATAGTGCAGAACGCTAAATTTACTTTCATTAAAAGGGTAGCATTGTTTGTTTTAGCACTTTCTATTATTAGTTTTAATGTTTTAGTAAAAATTGATGTTAAGGCTGGTAATAATTCTGAAGCAATAACCATTGAAAATTTACTTAGGGCACACAACGAATACCGCAAAGAACAAGGTGTTCCTGAATTAAAGTTAAGCAATCTGTTAATTGTTTCATCTGGTCAAAAAGGCCAAATTATGATTGATAATCAATGCTGGTCACACTACTGCCCACAAGGTAAATCACCATGGGATTTTTTTGACGATGCCCAATACGATTATATTTATGCGGGCGAAAACTTAGCCGAAGGTTATTACACTATTGATACAGTAATGCAGGCCTGGATAAATAGTAAAACCCACAGAGACAATATTATTAAACCTGAATTTACAGAAATAGGATTTTCGATATTATATGGTGATTATTTAAACAACTCTAATAATGTTTTAGTGGTTGCACATTTTGGCTCAACTGCAAATGGTGCAGAAGTATTTAGCGCTCAAAACCCAGAAGTTCAAATTACTTCTCCTGAAGATAACTACCAAACAACTTCAGAGTCTTTAGATATTAGTGGTACTGTTACAGGACTTGATGACCTTGAGGTATTTAATAATAATCAACTAGATGGTAACGCAGATATTAGTGGTGGAATATTTACCTATAGAATAGATAAACTTAGTCAAGGTAATAATTCTATTTGGGTAAGTGCAAGCAATAGTAATACCGAATTATCCTCTAATAAAATTAATGTGATATTTAATCAACCACTTGCTGAATCCACAAATTATGAACTAGTTAGCAGTTCTGAAGAAGGATTTAGCATTGCCCTAGAAAATAAGAATCTAATAAATTTAGTATTTATAGCTTTTCTAATAGTTATATTCCTTGCAGATATAATATTGGTATCAAGAACATCTGCATTAAGTTCTAAAAAATCCTTCTCACATTATCATGTTGGGCTCTTTGTATTATTAGCTTTAATAATTGCTATAGGTGGTTTCGCAGGGCAAATTCAAAATGGAATTACGAATTAAGATTTATAAGATATAATCAGTTAATAAATTCAATTTAGTAATCCTAATATGTCCAAACTTAAATTAATTCTTCCAGGTGGCAAATCGTTTACTCTGTCAGCAGATTTTATTAAATCTAGTGGCAAATTAGATATTCTTGTAAATATTATAAATACTTTATCGGTTGGTATTTTTTCGTTGTTTATTTTTTTAATACCCGTTTCTGGTTCATTGTTTAGTCTTGATTTTGAAACGTCAATTTTAAGATTTTTGATAATATTTATACTATCCTTTTTGTTGATTTTTCTACTTAAATTAATATTTCAAGGATCCTCTTTTGTAATTGATCCAAAGGGATTGTTAATTATATTAATATTTAATCTAGTACTAACTGCATCAACTTTATCTATAACAGTTATAAAAGTTTCAGGAACATTCGGGGTTATGGGATTTAGGTATTTATCTGGACTTACCTTAATGAGCTTAATTGGCTTATTTTATTTTTTGAATTTGTATTCACCTAATACAGTTCAAATTAAAAGGATATTAAATTTATTTGTAGGTGGAACTTTCTTGTACTTAGTTTTATCACTAATAAATTCTAATACAAATTCAGCGACTATTATTAACGCTCTGCCACTATTAGTAGTGGGATTTACTGCATTGGTAGCACTGGTTTTAAGTTCGAAAAATAAAGTGGTAGGCTCATTCTTGGTTTTAGGGTATATATTAATGTCTTTAATTTTATTGCCATTTAGTCAATCAACTTATTACCAACTATTTATATTTACAATTTGTATATTTATATCAAGTAGTCTAGGGATTCTACTTTATTGGTCTAAGTCAAAGAAAGAATTCGCAAAACGATTCTCACAAATTAAAACTAACATTTCGAATTTTATAGAGGTTAAAAAAGCACCTGTACCTACAATCAAAGGATTATCCGATTTACATTTTCTGTTGGTTTTTATCTCCCCAATAATAATATTATTGGTTAGTATGTTCTTTTATTTTAGTATTCCTGTAAGCACGCGAACTAATATTATTAATACACTAACTACCCCTTATGCCGACAGTATAAAATTAATAACAGCTGGAACGTATAGCATTAATACTCAAAACATACGATCTATATTACTGGGTGTTGGTAGTGATAATTACAGTGCTGCGTGGCCATTTTTAGCAAACGTAATAACTGTAACTGGTTTGATCGGGTCTATAATATATATTTTCTTATGGTTTTACTTTATTAAAATTGCTAAAGAAAACTTTTTAAGGTCAATCAAAGATAATTCAAATTTTAAACTAACAGGTCTATTACTTTTTGTATCGCTATTTTTACCATTAATACTATTAGTTAATTATGGTGGCATTTTAAACCTAGTAGTACTATGGGTGGTCTACGGAATATCTAGTAGCTTAAGGACACCTAGAATTATTAGCTATTTAAGTAGCAATATAGAAAGATCTAGTACAAGATTCTCAACAATTTTAAAAATTGTAATAAGCGTAGTGCTAATAGTATTAGCTTGGAATGTATTGACTATTGCGTTAAGTCTTATAAAGTAAGTTAACGAATAACTTTTCTTGAAGGTTTTTCGATTGTATTACTTGTTTTACTAACATTAAGTAGTAAGCCAATTCCCATTAATGTGGTTATTGTATTACTTCCGCCATAAGTAAAGAAAGGTAACGGCATACCTCCAAAAGGTATTATAGCCAAATTTGCAGCAATATTAAGCAGAGCCTGTATGGTAATCCACGCGGTTACACCAATGGCAATTAATGCTAAGTATTTATTCTTTGAGTTACGGGCAATATGTAACCCTATGGCCATAAAGTAAAAGTAGCCGAATATTAATATTAAAGAACCCAATAGCCCAAATTCTTCAGCAAACACTGCAAATATAGAGTCTGTATAAGCAGCTTCCTGTAAAAAGAATAATTTTTGTCTTGATTCGCCATATCCAACACCAAAAACTCCACCTGATCCAATTGCAATTAACCCATTCCATATTTGAAAGCTTCCACCCTGCTTATTTGAAGGCTCGCCTTTAACCAAGATTTCTACAAAGGATTGAACTCGCTCTCTTCTATATGGTTCAAGCACCGATGCAGCTGTTCCTACAAGTAGGGCTAGCACTAATAGTATTAACACAAATCTTGACTCCTTTTTTGTGGAACTTGCAGCATAATACATTGCAAAGAATGTAAGAACAATTACTACAATAGTATCTAAATCTCTTTCCAGAATAATAAAGCCGCTAGTAAGTAGTACAACCACCACAGGTAAAACTGAATATACAAATTTTATGATTGGATATAAATATTCGTTATCTTTATAATTCTTAATCCACTTCTCCATTTTGATTTTTGTTTTCTCTCCGCGGGTTAACCAAAGGCTTGTGAATAATATAATTACTATTTTGGCTAGTTCCGCTGGTTGTATATCGAATAAGCCTGGAATTCTAATCCACCTGGTAGCACCGTTTAAGGTAACTACACCAGGCATGGGTATATTAAATACAGCTTGAGGCAGTAAATATAGTAATAGTGCTGCACCCACAATTAAAAGGATTT
Organism: uncultured Candidatus Saccharibacteria bacterium; assembly: GCA_964445405.1. GTDB lineage: Bacteria > Patescibacteriota > Dojkabacteria > J137 > J137 > Brojett037. The sequence continues at coordinate 5,178 of CAYUKX010000034.1, read as the reverse complement.
TAGTTAAGTACCTAAGCTGTAAGTATTTTAATTTATACAGTACATACGCAGCTACAAGGCCAATTACTATAAAGATTAACTGCTTTTTTACAAAGTAGAAAGTGTCGCCGTACCTTACAAATGCAAGTACAGCACTAGCACTAAATATCATTAGAACTCCAGCAATTAAGAATGCAGTTACAACTCCTAATAGTGGTAGGCTAGGTCGGTCAATCTCAGTCTTTTTTTGAATGTCAGAAACCGTTCTTTTGTTTACTGGTTTTGATTTTTTAGCTTTTCTGTTAAACATCAGGATTAATTTTACAAACTTTAATTATGATATACTTTAATTTATTAAAAGCATACGTTTTTATACTTAGTACAATTTTTTTATAAAATTACTAAACTATGTTCACAACCATTTTTACATCTGTAATAAGATGTGTAGCAATTCCTGTGGTAGCCTATTTAGCTTTGCAACCAGCATTCGGTGATAAAGCCGCGTTCTTAATAGTAACCATTGCACTTACTGTCACTAATATTCTATCAATTATATGGCAAGTAATTAAGATTCTACCTAATTTAGTCTTGCTTAGAGGAGGCAGAATTATACGCAGTTTTGTAAGAATTTTTATAGAAGTTTCGAGTATAATTGGCTTCTGGTTGTATTACTTGTCAAATTTTAACTAATGAAAACATATTACGTAAAGGATTTAACTACCGCATTAACAATTAACCTAGAAGCTTTTGCTATTTCTGAGGTTGTAAAAGCCGAAGATAAGTTCGGTAAACCTTACTTAAAAATAGTCTTTGCTGACAAAACAGGTAAAGTTGAAGGCAAAATTTGGAATGATAAGCTAATTAAAATTGACTCAAAACTATGCGTCCCAGGTACTATAGTTCTTGTTTCTGCTAAAGTTGAAGACTATAGAGGAAAAGTTCAGTTAAATATAATCGATTTAAAACGAGCAGATGAATCAAAACTTGATGAATTTATCGAAAGTAGCGCATTTGATGCAGACGAGATGATGACTGAATTAATGGGTTATGTGGCACAAATTAAACATAAAACCTTAAAAAGTATTGTAGAAGAGATGTTTAGTGACGAAAGTTTTAAAAGAAGTTACAAATTTTGGCCTGCGGCTAAGTCAGTGCACCACGATTTTAGGTCAGGATTACTGCAACATGTGCTAGAAATGCTAAATATTGCCTATTCTATGAAGAAATTCTACCCAATGGTTAACTATGATATAGTAACTGCTGGTATAATACTGCACGACATTGGTAAATTCCAAGAATTCGATGTTCAAGGTGTTGGTACAGAATATTCCAAAAAAGGTATTCTTGTGGGCCACATTCCTTTGGGTGCTATGGAATTCGAAAAGTATGCAAAGGGTAAACTATCGGAAGATTTGTATTACCACATGATACATATGATTCTTTCTCACCATGGGGAAGTTCAGTACGGAAGTCCAGTGGTTCCAGCTACAATTGAGGCTGTAATGCTAGCCTACATTGATAGGTTATCAGATAAGGCTAGATGTGCAGTTCAAGCAATCGAAGATATTACAGAAGACCGAGAATTTGGTAACTATAATATATGGATGGAAAATGCTAGGTTCTGGAGAGGTGGTAACTACGATGAACTTGAAGATATAAATGCGGAAATAGATACTGTAGCAGAAGAAGACACAGAAATAAAACTTGTTTCAGATAAACAAGGCGATCAATTAATTTTTACGACAGAGAACGAATAAGGTTTGTTAAATATGAATAAAAGAAGACTACCAGACGATGTATTTAGAGGCAGAAGAAGAGGTCCTGAAGAAAAGACTTATAGACTATTTATAGGTATATTCCCACCTGATAATTATGTAAATACATTTAGACAGGTTATTAGAGAATACGATAAAGAAAAAAGAAATATAAAATTGATTCCTATGGATCAAATCCATGTTACTTTAAAATTTATAGGTTCAGCAGTAAGTGAGAATAGTAAAAATCTTATTGTAGATGCACTTAATAAAAACGCAGGTAAATTCCCTAAACCAGAAGTAAAAATTAATAGAGTTCAATTTGGATTTCCTCATCAGACTGATCCAAGAGTAATTATGCTTAGAACTGATGACAATAAAGAATTGGCCGAACTTACGAGCACCACTCATACAGTAATAAGAGATTTAAGACTGCTTGATACAATTAGATGGAAGGAAAAAAACAGTGATGAATTTCATTTTTCTTTAGCAAGGTTAAAAGATTCTGCAACAAGAAGTACCGGTAAAGATGTTTCTTTAATAACATCCAGAATCGCTTTCGAAGCACCTGAACCATTCATTGCAAATTCAATGGAACTTGTTGAAAGTCAGTTAACTAAACAAGGAATTGTGTATAAACGTTTAGCAAGAATCAAACTTTAATAAAAACTTCGCTTTAGCTAGTATTGCCGTAGTTCTTATTCTTTAGATACAATCTTACTTGTTCTTACATATCCGCTCTTAGATCGGCCTTCTGTTGCGTTTTTAAGTACTTCTGTAGTTGATAGGGACTCTCGGGCAACATCCTCTTGAAGTACATTTCCTATAAAGTGGTTTAAGTTATGTTCGAATTCAATGCCTGTAGTATCGCATTCTTTTATCTGCGATACATATTCTAAAATGCTATTAAATTCCCCAGAAAACTTTTCAAGTTCTGAATCAGAGAACTTTAATTTTGCTAAATCGGCAATATGTTTTATTTCGTCTTTAGTTAAACTCATATACTAATTATAACTTAACAGTTTCTTTAAGGCTTGGAATATAGCAATTATCAATTCCCATTCCTGCAAAGTGAGTCTTTAGCGCCTCTGCTCTATCTGGCTCTGCGTGCACTAAGTAAATTTGTTTTAGTTTAGGGTTAAGGAATCTTTTTAGCCATTCTGTATAGTCGTTAGTATCTCCGTGTGCTGAAAACCCTTCTAATTGATGAATTTGAGCATTTACTTTTACACTCTTTGTACCAATTAAAACATTTTTGGCACCTTCAACTAATTCTCTGCCTAATGTCCCTTCTGCTTGAAATCCTACAAAAATGACTGAGTTTTTTTTATTTTCTAAGGCTGTTATTAAGTGGTTCATTATTCTTCCACCATCTGCCATACCACTGCCTGCAAGCACAACTTGCTTAGAATGCTTTGATAAGCTAGCAGACTGCTTAAACTTTTTTACATAAATTAAGTTAGGAAAATCAAATGGTGAATCTTCAGAATGTTGTAACGCTTTATTATAAATACTAGTAACTCTTTGAGCTAAAGGGCTATCTAACCATACAGGTAAATCATCAGCTAGTGCACCACCCATTTTTGCTTTCTTTAAATCGTTAAGAACTTCTTGAGCTCTTTGTACAGCAAAGCAAGGAATAAATGCGCTTCCACCGTTATCTGTGGTTTCTTTTATTAGTGTTATTAATCTATTTGCTGATTCATGTCTATCGGTATGGATTTGTCCTCCATAAAGTGATTCCATTAATACATAATCTGCTTCAAATCTATAGTTTAAGTCGAATGTTGGAATTAGTGGACTATTTATTCTCCCAATGTCTCCAGAGAATGCAATTCTTTTAGTTGTACCTTCATCTTCAACTTCAATCATAATGCTTGCTGCGCCAAGAATATGGCCTGCCACTATGTAAGTTACTTTTATTCCAGGAATAGGTTCAAATGTATCTTCAAAATCTATTGTTTTAAATAGATTTATTGTTTGCATTGCATCTTTTGTGTTGTACACAAGTGCTTTTGTTTTTGTATATTTACCGTAATTTTCACCTCGTTGGTACGCATTTTCTTGTAATTTAGCAGAATCTAAAAGTAGTTCAGTAGTTATTTGAACTGTATTATTTGTTGCGTAAATTCTACCTGCAAAGCCTGCCTTAACAAGTTTTGGCATCATTCCAGAGTGGTCAATATGAGAGTGTGTAAGTAAGGCGAAATCCACATCTTTTGCATTGTATGCAAGTGGTTCAAGATTTAAATGTTCAACATCTTCACCCTGAAACATTCCACAGTCAACAACAAAATTACCTAAATCTGTTTTTACTAAATAATTTGATCCAGTCACTGTTTTAGCAGCTCCAAAAAATTCGATTGAAATCATAAGAAGTTTTAGTTTATTTATTACTATTCAAATTCTGAAATACAGAATAACTTAATAATGATAACAGAAAATGAACATTAGGGTTAAGATTAATGTTACCTGTTCTATGTTAAAATTCAGTTACTATGTTAAAAAAACAACAACGATTAAAAACAGCAGATATTCCGCATTTAGCAAGAAAAGGCAAAAAGCTTGTATCTGATGGCTTTGATTTACGTGTTTGGTGGGATAACAAAATTACACCTGCATTTTCAATTTCAATTTCTACTGCTCTAGATAAAAGAGCCGTTGTTCGAAACAAAGCAAAAAGAAGATTTAAAGTTGCAATATTGGAATTGCAAAAAAATGATTATAAGTTCAGGAATGGTAAATACCTAATAATAGTAAGAGATTTGAAAGTTTTAGATATGCCTATTAATGATTTAGCAAAGCAAATCAAAAATACTCTAAATTATTAATCTACATTTGGCTTGTAAGCCAAATCGCCTCCTAATAATGTTCTAATGTCGGTAATTTTATGTTTAGCCATTGCCCATCTATCTAATCCTAACCCAAATGCAAATCCCTGCCATTTTTCTGGATCAATTCCTGCCATTCTAAGCATGTTTGGGTGTCGTATTCCTGCTCCGCCCATTTCAATCCAACCTCGGCCTTTACAAACTGCACAACCAACACCATGGCAATTAAAGCATTGCATATCAGGACCAACGCCTGGTTCAACTTCTGGGTAATATTTATTTCTGAATCTAATTACTGTATCTTCACCTAAGAATGACTTGAATAAGTATTCAATAGTTGCAAGCAAATCTGCCATGCTAACTTTTTCTTGTACGCAAACTAATTGGTATTGATGAAAAACAAAGTGATTTGTTTTAGTTACTTTCTCGTTTCTATAGGTTCTTCCAGGCATTACTACCTTGAAAGGTGGTTCGTATTGTTCTAACACATGAGTTTCTATTGATGTAGTTTGAGTTCTAAGCAATAGATTAGGCTCTTGAATATAAATGCTATCTTGTAAATCCATTGCTGGATGATCAATTGGTAGATTTGCTCTTTCAAAGTTATATTCAGC
>CAYUKX010000033.1:0-11364 GCA_964445405.1 uncultured Candidatus Saccharibacteria bacterium | reverse complement strand
TAAGAGAAAGACTTCAAAGAAATAAATTTCTAGAAGTTTTTTTTAACGCAAAAAAAATCCCTGCTTGCAGGGATTTTTTGTTACTTTAAAATTTGTATTATTTACCCAACTTAAAGTTTAAACTCTGTTTTTTGAAAACACCTATTAACCACTTATGACTTCTTTGAACGTGATCAATTTTAACTACGCTTAAACCTGCAGCTTTTGCTCTAGACTCTAATTCTTCTACGCTAAATAAATGATAGAATCTTTCCATTTCTGAATACTTCTTTTTCTCCTTTTCATAAAGTTCACCTTGCCCTTCTCTTACTATTACATATAGTATTCCATTTTCAACCAAAGAATCACTCACTTTTTTAAACACATCTGGCAACTGATCTTCTGGAATGTGATGCAACATATCTCTTGACCAAATACCTTTGTATTTATTCTTTGGCAAGTCATAGTTAATAACATCAGCATTAATAATCTCAGCATTTGGATTTTCAAAACTTGCTATATCTGCAAATTTTTTTACAATTTCTAAGCCTGTAACAGAATACTTGTCTGAAAGGATTTTAGTATCTGAGCCAGGACCACAACCTAAGTCTAATACTTGTGCTGGTGGATTAACCAACGTTAAGAATTCATCTAGTTGTTCTTGAGCAACGTTCTTTCCGACATTTGCAGAATGATATTCTGCGGCTACCTTATTATATGCATCAAGTGTTACCTTTACTTTTGGATTTATAACAAAGCCTGATTCATCGCCTACTCTAGTTTTTAAATCTAATTTTTGATACATTTCCTCAAAAGACTGCACTAATGCAACAACCTGCTCGGGTGTAGTTGCCCGCTTTAAAACTGCCATCTCAACTTCGTCAATGTACATTGTTTTTTGAAAAGCCTCTATTAGGTCATTCCAAAAATCGCCATACAAAATTACAGGCTTATGACTTCCATAATAAAGTTTAGCTAAACACCAAACCATTCCGAATTCTGAAACAGTACCTGTTCCACCTTTGCAGACTACAAATACGTCACCTTTTTCAATTAAGCCTAAAGTTCTCATTACGTAGTTCGAATATGTTTCGGCTTCATCAGTTAGATTCGCAGTGTTTTTACCTTCAAAGTGAGATGCAAGTTTTGGTTCCCAGTAAATTGCAATTGTTTTTCCATCAGCATCTTGGGCTCCACTGGTTGCTGCTTGCATAATTCCAGGCCCACCTCCATCAACAATTGTATAACCGTTGGTTGCAAGTAATTTTGCAGCTGACTTTACATTTTCATAAATAGGATCTCCTTCTGGGATAGCTGAATCTCCAAAAAAGGTAATATTATTAATTAATCGTCCTGCTGTTTTAGGAGTTTCATTACTTGTGCCTCCATCTTTTTTAAGCTCAATGTCAATCATATTTAGTTTTTAAAATTTACTTTTCAAGCGACTCTTTTAGTATTCTATACGATTCTTTTGCGTTTTGCGATTTTTGAAAGTACGAACCAACGCTTATTCTATCAATTTGAACACCCTTAATTTTTTCAATAGTTTCAAGATTAATTCCCCCATCTAAACTTATCTTTCCAAAATAACCTAATCTAGTTAATTCCTCAACTTTATCTACCACACCCGGCTTAAATGCATACCCCTGTCCACCAGTCTCAATACTCATTAATTGAATTTCTTCAAATTGGTTATAGAATTCTATTTCCCTAAAAGAGCTTTCAAACTTTATTGCTAAACACTTTGACCAGTTTTGTGGCCAATCAAATGAATCTAAAAAATCAATATCACTTTCTTGATGAAGATAAATTCTAATATTCTTGTCTTTTGCAGGAGATTTAAGCAGTAGGTCTAACTCCTGAATAGGATTGTTAACCATTAAATGAAACCCTATTGATTGTTCATCGTAATTAATAATATTAACTACATCTTCTAGTTGTAACGTTATATTACTTACAAATGGAGTTCTTGTAATATCAATATCTATTGAATGAGCAAATTCCAACTCCTTTAAAAGTCTTTTAAACAAATCAAGGTTAGAAGTTAAAATTGCAGGTGTTATTTGCATAATGTGAATATAAAAAAAAGTCCTAAAGATAGTTTACTTTAGGACTTTGAAATTTTACAAATAATTATTATCTAATTGCGATTTCACCATATCTAATAATTGTGTTACCTTCTGCCCTATAAAGTACAATTTTATTTGCTTTAGTAAATGTAGCTACTACATCATTTTCTTTAGCCTCTGAATAAAAATCTGGATTAGAAGTTTTTAGATCTTCCAATTCAGTTGTTATTACTCTTAATTGAGGACTTTCTTGATTGTCTGAGCTTATTATTCCACCCTCTTTTACTTTGGCAATTAAGTTATTTAAAAGATCCTCTTGATTCTGACTTAAGATTTGAGCAGGAGTAGGTCCTTCGTATATTATTCTATTTTCTAAATCTCTAAATATAATCATTTTGTTTGAATAAACAACTACATAATCTCCGTCTTTAGCATCTTTATAAACTTGAGCTTGAATTTCGTTGTCCTTTCGCAAAGTTTCTGCACTTGGCAATAGTGTATTGTCTCCTACTGTTCCGATGGCAGTTGGGATTTCTCCACCAGGAACAACTGTTAATTTAGAAATTTTATTTACTATTTGTACGGAATTCAATTGAGTTAATACATTTAATGGGTTTACCAAAAAGTATAAAATAACTACCTGAATAATTATTATTAATACCATCAAAAACTTTACCGAAGAAAGAAATCTGAGAGTATCTCTACTTATAATATTTTTTAAACTAAATGTTTTTTTATTTTCACTACTCCTTGATAGCGAAGAAAATGTCATGGTTGGTTGCATAGTGAATGGTTAATTGATATGTAATAAATAATACATTAAAAGTATTCTATAGACTAGTTATTTACTGGAAAAATATTAACAATCCTATTACTAGATGGTCTATAAATAACTACTTTATCCTTAAAAACAAGCATCAGATCATTATCTTCTATTTGGGTATATAAAACAGAATTCTGAAGTTTCAAATTTGATGAGTTTGAAATTTCAATTACTGTAGGATCCCCAGGATCTGTAATACTAATTATTTTTCTTAGGCTTTCTTTTAGATTCTGATAGTTTGAGGTATCGAATGTACTTAGCGAACCCCAATTATTCCTATTAATAAAAACAATAAAGCTTAATGCGAATGTAGCAATCGCAGTAATTATAACCGCTATTACAATATTTCTGTCGACTTTAAATCTTGTACTTTTAGTTTTAGTTAAATCTAGTGATAGACTTTTATTTTTATTTAGCATGTTAATTGATAATTAAATAACTCACTTCAACTTCTTTTTCCATTACATTTTGAAGCTGAATTGTAAATCCAACGCCAGGATTAATTGCCCTAACCTTACTAAATACAAATTCGTTTGGAGTCAGATAGATCTTAGAATTTTCTGTTACCGATGTATTATCTATAAATAATTCATTTGTTTGTGCAGGGAACAAAACCTCTCCTATACTTGAATTCTCACCTTCCTTAAGAGTTAATTTTCCATTTTGATCAATTTGTAATAATGACTCATCATTAATGTCTAAAACTTTAAACGAATTACTTGCAGAGGAAATTTTAAATGCTAGGTCCAGTCCAGTAATATTCTGATATGTTTGTGCTTCAATAACATTCTTTACTGTAAGCACATTATTTAAAGTTAATTGTGTATTTTGTAGCTTTTCTATTATATCTGCCAAGTCTGAAACATTTTCCTGATTACCATTTGAGCCAGGAACAGTTCCTTGTGCTACATTTGCATTTCTTGGTAGCATCATTCCTTCTGTTATGTAGCCAATGTTCACGTAAGCAACTATTCTGCCGGTTGCAAAGCCATCTACATTATCAACTAATGATTCAGCAAAGTATTGATCTAATAATTCTTTGTATTTAGTTGCATCCCCAGGAGTAAAATTACCATTTCTAATAAGTCCGTCAATAATACTGATTGCTTCTGTTTTATTCTTTGCAAGTTCCTTTTTAACCATAGAAGAATCAGCAGACAACGATAATGGGAAGTCTTCAATTGCTCTACCCAAAACAATTCCATTAGCGTTGTCTGCTTTTTGAGCATATCCTGGAATGGATGATGGCGCTAAATAATCTCCTTTTTTAATTGGGCCATTTGTATCTGTAACTTTCAAAATTACTTTACCACCCATTGAAATTGTTCTATTGGATTCATCTTTTATTAATCCATTTAATAGAATATTAGGTTGTGTGGCTGCCACTCCGATTACATTTGCATCGCCTCTTTCAAATGTTTTTGTTAAGTTCTGATTATCATCAAATTTAACTACATCGCCAGTTGTAATTGAACTATCAGAAGTGCCATAGTAATCACTTAATTCACTACTACCTAATGCAAGCTGTATTTGTCGCTCTAATGTTGCTGTTTCAGATTGTACTTCCTCATCACCTTGGTTTACATTTGAATCTGAGGTAGCACCTAGAACCTGACCATTACTTTCTGTTGCACTACTTATTATATTTACAACTCTGCTTGGAATATCGTATCCAGAAATTGATAATCCTGCCCTATTTGATAATGCCAAAGCTTCTTGATTCGTTGAGTTACCTCCATAGTAATAACCTAAATCTACAAATACATTTATAGTTTCTTTGCCAAGACTAGGGTTCCAATATTCAAGAGCCTTACCCAAAGTATAACCTGGTTCAGTAGCTTTCTTAGCATAACCAGGTTTTACAGAGGATGTAAGATAGTCTCCAATTGAAATTGGATCGCTGTTCGGATCAATTTTTACTGGAACTCTACCCTTTAAAGCTAATGCTCTATTATCCATATTCCCATTTGAATCTTTACTACCCAAAGTAAGTCCAGGTGCAGTAGAAATAATTCCTACTAACTTACTGTCGTATGCTTTATCTGTTTTTCTTAAAACGCCTTGATTAGCAAGCACCTCGTTGTTGTCAGTCGCAACCGTGTAAGGGGAAATAGATACTACATCACCAGCTTCAATTGTGTTATCACCTGTAATGTAATACTCTGCTAAGTCTGCTTCGACTGTATTTATACTACCTACATAAAGTGTTCCATAGTTATTTGTTACCTGTGCTACAGTTGCAGCAGGACTTGTTGTTCCTGACGTGCTACCTATATACTCGGTGTAAATCCTTCCTACACCTCCAGCGGCTGAACCACCTCTTCGTGCTGCAGCTGTTCCTGCTGCACCACCCGTGGCTTGTACTAATGATGAACCCAAAGACAAACTTGTTACTGCTTCTAACCGAATACTTCCACCAGCACCACCTCCACCTCCACTTGCTGGGGCAGTTCCATTTGTACCTGCTCCTCCATTAGATTGAATTGTTCCTGTACCAGGTAAACTGATTGTATCAGCTGCAATAAAGATAATTCCACCACCATTTGCACCTGCAGTACCCGCAGTATTAGTACTAAAACCACCAGCTCCGCCTCCTCCGCCTCCTCCATAAAAGAAGTTTTCAAGCTGAGTATCCCCATATAAACCTCCGCCTCCACCTCCGGCGCCTCCACCTGTAGTTACTGCGGCACCTGATCCACCTGCACCAGTAACCATCCCATTACCTACAGCACCGCCCGCTCCAGTAGCAGCTGTACCTGCACTTCCAGCATTTCCACCGTTAACACCTGCAGCTACAGTATTTTGTGCACCGGCGCCTCCGCCTCCTGCTACATCTGTTGATCCGCCAGCTCCCCCTGTTCCACCATTACTAGCCACTGCGTTGCTTCCGCCACCACCACCTCCGCCTCCGCCTCCGTAACCTCCACCTCCACCAGCGCCTGATCCATCATCACCTGTAGAAGCTGAACCATTTGAGCCACCTCCACCTCCGCCTCCTCTGGCAATACCATTATTTGTAGCAGCAACAGCACCATTGCTTGATCTTCCACCACCCCATGTTTCTCCGTTACTTGCACCATTTCCTCCTCTTCCAGAAACATTAGTTCCAGTGGCATTGTAACTTTCTCCATTAAATCCTCCGTTAGCACCTGATGCACCTGCTGTACCCCCTCTATACCCTAAGGAAGTCACACTAATTGTACCTCCAGTGTTTACCGTTACTGTACCTATTGCCCTAAAGGCTACTATACCTGTTCTATACCCAGCACCACCAGTTGGTACTGTCGCAAGACCATCGTATGCAGTTGCAGTTAGTGTGCCGCCACTGTTAATTGTTACACTTGTATAATTTGGCACTCTTTGGATTATAACTTTCTGGTTAATTGCATTTAAGCCTACATATCTATGCTCTATTGGCTCTGTAAATGTAATTGCACTAGCTGAAACTGAAGCAACTGTTTTAAATTCATAGTTACCCACAGATGCTGTGTCGTAAGATGGTGCACTTGCAGCAACAACTGTAGCGCCCTGTAGGTTTATAATCATTACCTCGTCACCTGCTACAATTCCATTTGAAATTGTATCCAATGATCTATATCTAGTTACACTTGTATCTCCAGATGCTGGAGGGTTTATTCTATAAGCGATACCATCTGCATATGTAACTCTTCCCGTTGCAATTACTGCTGTATTCATACTAAGCGAGGAAGCAACAGTAATTGCACCATCTGCGCCATCCCCGTCTATCCTGTTTCCTGAAGTTGTTGCAGTATCGAGCCTACCTCGTGTAGTTCCAGCAGAATCAAGGAAATAAATACTTCCATTGTTTGTATTACCCGCAGTTGAACCACTTGCTTGTATTCTAGTTGTACTGGAAGAACTAGCTGTAAATGCTCCAGCAGAATTAATTGCACCAATTACTACATTCGAATTATTTCTTACTTCCAGCAGATTTCCAGTTTGACTGGAAACTCCCTGAATCTGCAAACCTACTGTAGCTGCTGCACCAGTATTCGCATATATTGTGCTGTTTGTTGCACCAGACAAGTATAAGCCGTAGTTATTTGTACCAGCAGTTTGATTACCGACATACACTCCATAGTTATTACTAATTGTTCCTCCACTTCCAGTCTCGGCATTATAAATGTTAACTCCGTAGTAACTATCTATAGACCCACCTACAGCCTTTCCCCATACTGAAACTCCAGAAGCATTGGTTATTGTACCTCCACCTATACTTTGTGCTCTAATTAAGGCACCATTCATGCCCGCCAATGTACCTGTCGAAGAAAAGGTAGAGAATAAGTTTAAAACATCCATACTACCACTTGATGTTGCAGTTTGTGTACCGCTCATTTGGAATACACTATTACCACCACCACCTGTATTATATGATCCATTCACATTTAATATATTCTCAGCATTAGTATCACCTGTAATCTGTAATTGACCTATACTTGTAAGTTTTAGTTTAGTCACACTTGCAGATTGTAAATCCAGTATATCTGGGGTCCCACTTCCATTTTGATTAACTTTAATTAAAGCAGCTGTTGCACCTGTTGCTGTAGTTGTTAAATCAACTAAACTATTTGTTGATGTAGTTGTCTGCGTTGAACCTGCAATAAAATTCACGTATGAACCTCCCCCTCCTCCTGCTAATAGATCTACGGTTGTACTTGCAGTTCTAAAGTTTAGATTAGTTCCATTCCACCAAAAGTCCCCTGAGTTTGGCGAAGATGGGTCTGTTGCCGCACTGCTTACTAATCTTAAACTGGCTTGACCGGATGTAGATGGTGCCACATTCAAGAATGCTGTATTAGTTGCAGTTCCAGCTAAAATATTATTTGCAAATTGAGCATCGCCTGCAGCAGTTAATCTAAGACTTTCACTAGAACTATTAGTAAAGCCAAGTTCATTCGTACCCGCCTTAAATATACCAGTATTAATATCACCAAAATTAATTGAAGGCGTAACTACATCTGCTGGTTGAAAGTCTACTCTGCCTATATTAAAGCCCGCACTAGTAGTACCGTTCAAGCTTAGGATTGTAGTACTTAAGCTAGAAAAATTAATTTTACCTGCACCATCCCCGTAAATACCAGTTGATAAATCATCGCTAAATGCGAATGGAATTGCAGAAACTGAACCCGAAGGTGCACTAAACCCTCCCGTTGCGGTTGTTGCACCTAAATTATCTACTTTAAACAAAGGAGTTCCTGCAACTTGTAATTGCAGTAAGTCAGGTGTACCACTTCCATTTTCGTTAACTATTATTAACGGATTAGTTGCAGCTGTTGCAGTAGTTGTAATATTAATCAGACTATTTGTGCTACTAGTTGATTGTGTTGCAGCAGGTGCAAAGCTTACGCATCCTGCACAACTACCGGACCCTCCTGCTAGTAAATCTACAGTTGTGGATGCAGTTCTGAAATTTAAATTAGTTCCATTCCACCATAAATCTCCATTTGTTGGCGAAGAAGGATTTGTTCCTGCAGATGTTGTTAGTCTTAAAGCTGACGCGCCTGTTGTAGCAGCGCCAATAACAACGTTAGCAGTTGTCGAAGCTGTTGTGGCAAAACCTCCTTGTCCACTTGAATTTACACCCCAGTTTGTTGCACTTACTACTACACTTCCAGAACCACCACCCAATGTTAAAGTCCCTGTTGAACCCCCACCATTAATTGTTGTTGGTTGACTATTAGCATTATTTATTAATACTCCACCCGATCCAGATAATATTGTTGTGGTGGATGTTGTATTACTACTTCCTAGACTTACTGTTTTAACCCCTGCTCCGTTACCTACAGCAATTGTCTGCGTTCCAGTTCCACCAACCGTGACTGTTCCTGTTGTTGTTCCTGTTCCTATGTTAGTTGGTTGATTATTACTTACATTCAAATTTAAACCACCTGAGCCTGAAAGCAATGTTGTAGTAGACGTTGTATTGCTACTTCCTAGACTTACTGTTTTAACTCCTGCTCCGTCACCTACTGCAATTGTCTGAGTTCCATTTCCACCAATTGTGACTGTTCCTGTTGTTGTTCCTGTGCCAATATTTGTAGGTTGATTATTACTTACATTTAGGTTTAACCCACCTGAACCAGAAAGTATTGTTGTTGTAGAAGTTGTATTACTACTACCTAACTGTACAGTTTTAACTCCTGCACCATTACCTACTGCAATTGTTTGAGTACCGGTTCCTCCAAGTGTAACGGTTCCAGTTGTTGACCCTGTGCCTATATTTGTGGGTTGGTTATTACTCACATTAATATTTACGCCTCCCGAACCAGATAACAACGTAGTGGTAGAGGTTGTATTACTACTGCCTAAACTCACTGTTTTTACACCTGCGCCATTACCTAATGCAATAGTCTGCGTTCCCGTTCCACCAAGCGTTACCGTACCCGTAGAAGTACCAGTTCCGATATTTACTGCAAAGTTAGATGAATCATTAACGTTAACTGCCGCACCAGCTATTGTTGCACCTACCGATGTCAGTAAACCTGTATTATCAACTTTAAACAAAGGAGTTCCTGCAACCTGCAATTGAATTAAATCTGGAGTACCTGAACCATTTTCGTTTGCAACTAACAAAGGATTGGTAGCACCTGTTGCTGTGCTGGTTAAGTTGATTAAGCTATTGGTACTTGTTATTGTTTGGGTTGCACTTGGTGCAGCTTGCACAAATCCACTAGCTCCAATTCCACTTAAGGTTTGAGCAACAAATGCACTTGGCACACTTTTTAATCCAGTTCTAGTAAATAATTCTGTAAAACTACCCAATGAGCCACTGGTGTCTGTAGGTGCAAAACCTACTTCAATGTATAAATCCTGTCTATCAAAGTTTACTCCAGCATCCGCATCTGAATCGCTATCATCTACAACTGTACAGGTACCTGTGGATGTCCCCCACTGACTTAATCCAGAAGTTGTACTTCCGCAACTATTTATAACTAGATTAAAGGTCCCATTTGTATCACCAATCTCAACATCTTGGAATGTTTGTGTGAACATTAAATTTCCTGTTCCAGAAGTTGTACTTGTTGCACTTGGATCATTCCAAACTCTAACTTGAAAGTCGCAAGTATCTGCACCTGCCTTAACACATGCAGGTGTTCCAGAAGTAATGTTTAAGCCTGTAGTCTTATCTACAATTTTACTTTGGAAATTAATTGTATTATTAATCGCAGCCTTAAGTGGATTCGTGACCCCCGTCACCGAGAACAGGAATGCAAACAAGAACCCTATTATGAGGACTCTTGTTCCGAATTTTGTATATAATGTATTAATATGTCTCAATCTCAAAAAGGTACAAACTATTCAACATATCATACTATCATAAAGGAATACCCCTCTCAAACCTCAGAAACACTATCCAGTAACATAATCCAAGCCCGTGCCCTAATCTGTTTACACAGCCTTGATATTTTCTTTACATATTTTTTAAATTTTCTTAATAATTGTATAATTACGGCAATCTATGAAAATAATTAATTCTGAAGATAAAAATATAATTAATCAAACATGCGAAGTACTAAGTAAAGGAGGACTAGTTGTCTACCCTACCGAAACTTCTTATGCGATTGGTGCAGATGCAACAAATACAGCTGCAGTAACAAAGCTACTAGAATACAAAAAAAGACCCGAGGGAAGGGCAATATCAGTGGCAGTTAACAGTCAGACCGTTGCAGAAGAACTTGTTGAAATAAATCCACAAGCGAAAAGCTTCTACAAGAACTTTATGCCTGGTCCTGTCACAATAATTTCTAGATCTAAAAACAAAGTTGACTCAAGATTAGAGGCAGAAAATGGAACTTTGGGTATTAGAATCCCAAACCATAAACTAATGCTAAATATACTAGCAGAATTTAAAAGACCAGTTACAGCTACTCTAGCTAGCCTGCAAGGAGGGAAAACACCATATTCAATAGATGATATTCTTAACAATATCCCTGACAAGAATAAAGAATTAATAGATTTAGTTATTGATGCTGGGCAACTACCCAGAAATCCGCCATCTACCGTAATTGATACTACAGCAAACGAACTTACAGTATTAAGAACCGGAAGAATTAACCCAATAAAAACAGATTTACTAAAAACACTAGAAAGCAATTCAGAACAAGAAACCATAGCTGCCGGGAAAAACATTGTCAAAGATTTTTATAATCAAAACTCAACCTTGTTAATTTTATTAAATGGTGAACTTGGTGCCGGGAAGACACATTTTACAAAAGGAATTGCTGAGCAACTTGGTATTAACCAAGTAATTAAATCCCCAACTTACAACTACGTAAACGAATACAAATTCGGAATAAACAAACTCTACCATATGGATGCATGGAAGATCCAAAGCCAAGATGATTTGAATGCATTAGGATTTTACGAATGGTTCAAACCTGGAAGTGTAATTGTAGTTGAATGGCCAAGCGTAATAATGAATTTAGATAGTCAGTTTTTTGATAAACAAGAATATCTTTTTATTGAATTTAT